>NZ_JAMOLN010000032.1 GCF_024448165.1 Streptomyces longispororuber | reverse complement strand
GCCGGTGGGGCTTCTCGCGCAGTTCCCCGCGCCCCTGGAGCATGCGGCTCCGCCGCAGCCCCAGCGACGCCCCTCAAGACGGCGCACGAAGTGCGCCTCTCAGGGGCGCGGGGAACTGCGCGAGCAACCACGACGCACCCGCACCCGGCGATCAAGCGCGGCCGTGCTTTTCAGGGGCGCGGGGAACTGCGCGACCAGCCACGACGTACCCGCACCCGGCGATCAAGCAGTCACAGCTACGGCGCGCAGCCGTGCTGTCAGGGGTGCGGCCACTCCAAACCCAGCCTCACGGCGTCCGCACCGCCGTGGACACCTCGACCGGGGAAGCCGAGCGCAGCGTGTTCGCGGACCAGCCCGCCAGACCCAGCACCAGGAACGCCCCCACCAGCACCTTCCCGACCCCACCCACGAACAACGGCCGAGTCGCCGAAGGCCCCCGTACCGTGCCCAGCACCGCATCCGCCGCCCCCTGATCCCCGAACAGCCGCTTCGGGTACGCCGACGTGAGCAGCAGCACGTACGCCCCCAGCCGCATCCGGTACCGCAGCACCGCCGCCGTCGCCTCGAACAACGGCAGCGGCATCCGGCCGAGCGTCAGCACCACCAGCCACGACACGAACGACACCGCCCACCACCCCGCCGTCGCCAGCGCCGACACGAGCGCCGCCGGGATCGCCAGGAGGAGGCGGAAGAGGACGGCCGCCCGGTTGAGCGCGGTCGAGTGCAGCCGCACCTGGACCGGGTAACCGGACCGTTCCGCCAGTTCGAACGGCGGGTAGCGGCCCGTCAGCAGCATCGCCGCCGCGTTGACCCGGGTGTCGTAGCGGAGGTATCCGCCCAGCCAGCGCTCCATCGGATCGGGCAGCCGGCCGAGGAGCAGGGCCGCGCACCACGCGCCGATCGCCACGAAGAACGTCGCGAGGGAGAGGACGAGCAGGACGGCGGCGTGCGGGAGGAGGAGCAGGAGGCGGAGCAGGACCGCCGCGCGGTTCTGCCGGCCGGGCGGCGGGATGTCGAGTTCGGGCAGCGGCTCGGCGCCGGGGACCAGGGGCACGGTCCCGTAGGGGCCCGAGTGCGGGGAGGGGGCAGCCATGCCGCCACTGTGCACAAAACCGCAGGCCAGGGCATCCGCTGAGGTCCGAAGGGGTGGCGGCGGGGATCAGGCCCGGTCGACCGGCGGCGCCACCCGCTCAGCGGCCGCCCGGCCCCGGCGAGCGGCCGCAGCAGCAGCGGTGTGGCCAGCAGCAGGACGCCCGCCGCGGCCAGCGCCGGGCGGATGCCGACGAGCGCCGCGAGCCCGCCCCACGCCAGGGTCAGCGCCGCGGTCGTCGCGCTGCCCGTGACCGACCAGGCGGTGAGGACCCGGGCCACCGTGCCGGGCTCGGTCTGCTGGAGGCGGTACGTGGCGTAGACCGGGTTGAAGACGCCGCAGCAGGTGATCAGGCCCAGTTCGATCACGACGACCAGTGCCAGACCGCCCGCGCCGGGGCCGATGAACGCGAGGCCCACCGGCCAGACCACCCGCGCCACCGCGCTCACCCACAGCACCCGCAGCTGTCCGAACCGGGCGGCCAGCGGACGGGCGAGGCGGGAGCCGACGAGGCCGCCGAGGCACGGCAGGCCGAAGGCGAGCCCGTACTGCCAGGGTGCGAAGCCGAGGTCGCCGAGCATCAGGACGGCGACCAGCGGCGCGCCCACCATGATCAGGCCGTTGACGAGGACCGTGTTGAGGAACAGGGGGCGCAGCACCGGGTGGCCGAGGATGTGGCGCCAGCCCTCGCCGAGGCCGAGCGCGTCCCGTGGGGCGGGCGGGGCGGGCGGCTGTTCGGGGGTGCGGATCGCGCGGAGGCCGAGCGCGGACAGGACGTAGCTGGCGGCGTCCAGGACGACGGTCGTCAGCGGTCCGAACGCGCCGATCAGCGCCCCGCCGAGCGGCGGCCCGACCGCGGTCGCCGTCCACTGCGTCGACTCGAACCGGCCGTTGGCGACCAGGAGCCGTTCCCCGCCCAGGAGTTGCTTCAGATACGCGCCGCTCGCCGCCTTGAAGGCGATGTCGGACGCCGCGACGACCACGGACACCAGCACGAGGTGGCCGAACGACAGCGCGCCGAGCGCGAACGCGGCGGGCAGCGACAGGAGCGCCGCGCACCGGGCGAGGTCCGCGGCGATCATCACCGGACGCTTGTGCCGGAACTCCACCCACGGCCCCAGCGGCACCGCCACCAGCGCCCCCATCGCGAGCCCCGCCGCCGAGAGGAACGACACCTGCGCCGCCCCGCTGTGCAGCACGAGCACCGCGATCAGCTGGAAGGCGTCGAGCGCCAGCCAGGTTCCCGCCGTGCTCGCGGTGTACGCCGCCCACAGCCATCCGAAGTCCCGCCCGAGCCTCACCCTCATGAGCTGCGATCCAAGCGGCGCGGCAGGGGGCCGATCAAACAACCGACACGGCCGGACCGTACAACCCGTGGTTGTATGGCGAGGTGGATGTCGAAGCCGTACGCACCTTCGTCGCCGTCGCCGACGAGGGGCAGATCCAGATCGCCGCGCAGGAGCTCGGCGTGAGCCAGCAGGCCGCCTCCAAGCGGATCGCCGCACTGGAGCGGCAGCTCGGCGTCCGCCTGTTCACCCGCACCCCGCGGGGCGCCCGGCTCACCCTCGACGGGCAGGCGTTCCTGCCGCACGCCAAGGCCGTGGTGCGCGCCGTGGAGCGGGCGGCCGGGGCGGTGGCGCCGGGGCGGCGGCCGCTGCGGGTCGACGTCATGGGGACCCGGGTGAGCGTCGCCGGGCTGGTCCAGGACTTCCACCGCGAGCACCCCGACGTCGCCCTCGACGTGGTGGCGACCGCCGCCGACGGCCGGGCCGTGCTCGCCGCCGTGCGCGACGGCAACCTGGACGCCGGGTTCTGGGCGCGCCGCGTCCCCGAGGACCAGCTGCCGTCCGGGGTGCGCAGCACGCGCGTGTACGACGAGCCGATGCTGCTCGTCACCGGGACCGGGCATCCGCTGGCCGGCGCGGAGACCGTGGCGATGGCGGACCTCGCCGGGCACCGCATCTCGATGCCGGGGCTCGCGGAGGGCAGCGAATGGGCCGCGTACTACGCCGAGTTGGCGCGGGAGTTCCGGCTCGACATCGACACGTCGGGCCCCTCGTTCGGCTCGGACTACCTGTTGCAGACGGTGGCGGGGTCGGCGACGGCCGCCACGTTCATGGGGCCGCGCACCCCGCTGGCGTACCCGGCGGGCCTCGACCTGCGGACGATCCCCGTCCGCGATCCGATGCCGGTGTACCCGCACTCCCTGCTGTGGCGCGCGGACAATCCGCACCCGGGCCTGACGGCGCTGCGCGCGTACCTGGCGCGGGAGTACGCGGGCGCGCGTCCCGCGGACCACTGGACGCCGGACTGGGAGCAGGCCGCACGGCGGTAACCCACACGGCCCGCCCCCACATGCGTGAGGCGGGGGCCGACCGCACGCTCGGAGCATGCGCACCCGTACACCTCTCGCCCTCTGCCTGGCAGCCACCCTCCTCCTCGCCACCGCCTGCGGCGACGACAGCAAGCCGGACCCGATGCGGGACGACCAGTGGGCGCTCGACGCGATCAAGCTGCCCGACGCCTGGGACACGTCCAAGGGCGACGACACGGTCATCGCGGTCGTCGACAGCGGCGCCGACCTCGACCACCCGGACCTCAAGGGCCGGCTGGTCGACGGCTACGACTTCGTCGACAACGACGACGAGCCCAAGGACCTGAACGGCCACGGCACGCACGTCTCCGGCATCGCCGCCGCGCACACCGACAACGGCGTGGGCATCGCGGGCGGCGCCCCCGGCGCCAAGATCATGCCGGTGCGGGTGCTCGGCGCCGACGGCAGCGGCTCCAACGCGAACATCACCAAGGGCATCGTCTGGGCCGCCGACCACGGCGCCGACGTCATCAACCTCTCCCTCGGCGAAGGCCCGCTGATGTCGAACCTGCTGCAGGGCGGCATCCTCAACCAGGCCATCCAGCACGCCCACGACAAGGGCGCGGTCGTCGTCGCCGCGGCCGGCAACGACGGCGCGGACACCCAGCCGTACAAGGTGCAGACACCCGTTCTCGTCGTCGGCGCCAGCACCCAGGCGGGCACGGCCGCGGACTTCTCCAACTTCGGTGCGGAGCAGGCCGTCTCGGCCCCCGGCGTCGACATCCTCTCCACGCTCCCGACGTACAGGACGAAGGAGACCCTGAAGGACACCTCGGGATACGGCGAGCTGTCCGGCACCTCGATGGCCTCGCCCTACGTCGCGGCCGTCGCCGCGCTCCTGCACGACGAGGGCCTGAAGCCCGACGAGATCATCTCCACGATCCGGGACACCGCCGCCAACCCGAAGAACATCGCCAAGCTGGGCCTGGGCGTCGTGGACGCGAAGGCGGCCGTGCAGAAGGCCGACGACGCCGACTGACGGGCCGGCGCCGGCCGGTGACATTTGTACCGGCAGGGTGAGGACGCCTCGCTCTGCCGGGACCCGCCCCCCGTCCACGAAGCTCAGTGGTACCGGAAACGGACCACACACCACGGACGGCACAGGGGGCTGGGACATGAGCGGCGAGACGGCTACGGGTCAGGTCATGCGGGGCACCGACTTCAAGGGACTGCCCACCTGGTACTTCCCGATCATGGGCTGCCTCGCCGGCGTCTTCGACGTCGCCCGCGCCTACCCGGCCGTGTACTGGGTGATCCCGATCGTGCTGATCGTCAACCTCACCCTCACGCTGACCGTGCTGCGGACCCGGATGCGGCTGATGCGGGCCCTGTGGAAGAACAAGCGGACCCGGTTCCTCGCCGTCGGCCTGGTCGCCGTCCGCTTCGCGGTGCGCGCCGGGCTCGGCGCCCTCGGCTTCGCCCTGGGCACGGCCGCCGGCGGGGTCGCCGTCGGCACCGTGATGGCCGTGCTCGGTACGGCCATGGGATGGGGCGACCAGTGGGTGATCCTGCGGACGCTGCGCCGCAGCGAGGCGAAGGCCCGGACTCAGTCCTGACCCGCGGAGCCCCCGGTGCCACCCGTGCCGCCCGTGCCGTCCGTGTCGCCCGTGTCCTGTGGGCCCCCTGCCTGCTGCGCCCCGCGCCGCCTGCGCACCCGCCGCATCCGGAACGCCGCCGCCAGCACGATCAGCCCGATCCCCGTCGCCACCACGGCGATCGCCCCCGACGACACCGACGTGACGTCCACGTCGAACGTCATCGGCTCGCCCCACGGCCGGCCGTCGCTGGTCGTGTAGAGGCGGGCCGTCAGCTCCGCCTTGCCGTTGGCCTTCGCGGTGACGCGGATGGGCGAGGTGTGGCTCGCCGAGCCCGCCGCCTCCACCGACAGCTTCCCGTCGTTGACCCGCAGGCGCTCCGCGTCGCTGGACGTCAGGCGCAGTTCGAGCCCGGACACCGGCTGCTGCAGCGCGTTGTCGACCGTCACCGGGATCGTCGCGTCGCCCGAGGTGAGCGTGACGGTGGTCTTCGGGACCAGCCGAAGCGACGCGACCGACGTCGACAGGAACGCGGACGTGCGCTGCTGGAACGTCTCCTGCTCGCCGTCGTCCGTGTCCCGCCAGGCCGTGGACAGGGCGCGGGCCATCGCCGCGTGCACGGACGCCGTGGTGGTCTTCGGATCGGCGAGCACCTTCGACAGCGTCGCCAGACCGTCCAGATCGCCTGCCACGGCGGTGAGTTGAGCGGCCGTCAGCTCGGTGGACCGGAGCCGGGACGGGTAGTCCGCGCTCGCGCCGGCCGCGCCGTCCACCGGATCGTCGTCCGACGTGCGGATGCCCTCCAGGTCCAGCCAGCCGTCGTCGGTGCCGGCGTCGAGCGCCGCACCGAGCGTCTGCGCCGCCGTGCCGGACAGATCGCGGGGCGGTACGAGGACGGGGCGGGTGTTCGCCTTCAGGAGCGCGGTGATCCGGGTGACCGCCGCCGGGTCGGGGCTGTCGGCGTCGCCCGGCTCCGCCGGGGACGGCGAGGGGGACGGCGACGCGTCGTCGGTGCCGGTCGGTGAGGGCGACGGCGACGGGCTCGGGGACGGGCTCGCCGTCGGGTCCGCGTCCTCGATGCGGGACAGCGCCGTCGTCAGGTCCGTGTCGTACGGGAGCGCGGTCTGCGCGTCGTCGCCGCTGCCCAGGGTCACCGGATCGGCGCCCGCCGGAGCGAGCCCCGCCCCCGAGGCGAGCAGCCGCGTCACCCCCAACTTTGCGCTCAGCGCGGTCACTTCGGAGTCGAGTGCGCCTCCCGCCGGCCAGCCGAGGCCCGCCCGTGTCCCCGTGCCGAGGATCCGGTCGACCTGCTCCTTCGCGCCGTCCGCGAGCCCCGCCACCACCTCCGTCAGATCGTCGGTGTCGGGCCCCGGGTGATGGGCCAGCGAGGCGAGGTCCGTGTCCGCGTACGGCAGCAGCCACACGTCACGGCCCTCGACCGCGTCCTTCAGATGAGCCAGCCAGGTCCGCGCCGCGCTCTGGCCGGCGCCCTGCGAACTGTCCTGCGGATTGCTGGAGCCGGCGCTGTCCGCGACCCGGTAGCCGTTCGCCATCGCCTGCGCGGCGATCACCAGGTCCGGGTCGACGACCCAGCTGACCTCGCGGCCCTTGCCCGCGTCGACGACCTCGCGCAGCCGCCCGCCGTCCGCGAACAGACCGGCGAGCGTGTCGGCGTCGAAGACCGCCTGCGCGGACGAGCCGGAACCGAGCGCCGCCGCCGTCATGTGCGGGGTCGCGACGACCGGCCACACGACGGAGGCGTGCACCGTGGCGTCGTCGTCCGCCGCGCTCGCCGGTGTCACCGTGCCCGGCAGCGCCGCCGACGCCCCCAGCACCACGGCGGACACGATCCAGGCCCGCGCCGCCCCGTACCTCGCCATGTCCGTCCGCTCCTCCCGCTCGGTGGTCCCCTGAGGTAACACCGTGGAGGAGGCCCGCACGGGGACCGGGCGGCCGGGCGGCGCGTCGGCCCCGGCCCCGTCCCGGCCCTGCGTCAGCCCTCGGTGGCCTCCAGGCCCGACCCGACCCGCAGCAGGTTCCCGTCGAGGTCGACGAGCGCGAACTCCCGCATCCCGTACACCGTGTCGTCCGGTTCGACGAGCCGCGGCGTCGCGTACGGGTCGGTGCTCAGACCCGTCGCCCGCCACTCCTCGCACAGCGCGTCCACGACGTGCGCGCCCTCGTCGAGCCGCAGGTACAGGGCGTGCGCCGTGCTCAGCGGGTCGGTGTCGGGGGCGTGGAAGAAGTGCAGTTCCACGTCGTCGCGCCGCAGGATCAGATAGCCGTCGTCGGGGTAGTGGCCGTCGACCGCGAAGCCGAGGTCCGCGTAGAAGGAGATCGTCAGCGCGAGGTCACGGCTCGGCATGATCGGTGCGGGACGGCCGGTGAGGCGGGTGCGGGACATCGGCGCTCCAGGGGCGTCGGCGGGGGCGCCGCTGTCGCCCGATAGAGTGCGGCTCCCTTGACTTCTCGTCACCCTCCCGAGCATGACGCACCCCGCACGAGGTACCAGGCAGTGACTCCCGCGAACCCCGCCCCACCCGCGGCGACCGTGGTCGGGATCGGCGCCGACGGCTGGCCGGGACTGCCGGAGGCGTCCCGGGCGGCCCTGCGGGAGGCGGACGCCGTCGTCGGCGGCCCGCGTCAGCTCGCGCTGCTGCCCGCCGCCGAGTGCCCGGCCGAGCGGGTGCCGTGGCCGTCACCGCTGCGGCCCGCGGTGCCCGGCCTCCTCGACCGGTTCCGGGGGCGCCGCCTCGCGGTCCTCGCCAGCGGGGACCCCATGTTCTACGGGATCGGCCGGACCCTCACCGAGACCGTCGGCGCCGCGGCCCTGCGCGTCCTGCCCCACCCCTCCTCCGTCGCGTACGCCTGCGCGCGGCTCGGCTGGCCGGTGGAGGAGACCGCGGTGGTCACGCTGGTCGGCCGCCCCGCCGACCGGCTCGCCGCCGCCCTGCACGACGGCCGCCGGATCCTCGTCCTGTCGGCGGGCGCGGACACCCCCGCCGAGGTCGCCGCGCTGCTCGCCGACCGGGGCTTCGGGCCGAGCCGCCTCACCGTCCTGGAACAGCTGGGCGCGGAGGCCGAGTCGGCGTACGAGGGCGTCGCCGAGCAGTGGACGCACGGGCCCGGCGACCCGCTGAACGTGATCGCGGTCGACTGCGTCCGGGCCGCCGGGGCGCTGCGCCTGGGCGCGGTGCCCGGCCTGCCCGACGCCGCGTACGAGAACGACGGCCAGCTCACCAAGCGCCACGTCCGCGCCGTGACCCTCGCCGCGCTCGCCCCGGCGCCCGGGGAACTTCTGTGGGACGTCGGCGGCGGCTCCGGATCGATCGGCGTGGAGTGGATGCGCAGCCACCCGTCGTGCCGGGCGTACGCGGTGGAGCGGGACCCGCGCCGGGCGGACCGGATCGCCCGCAACGCGGCCCGGCTCGGCGTCCCCGGCCTGCACGTCGTGACGGGCCCGGCACCGGAGTCGCTCGACGGACTGCCCGCCCCTGACGCGGTGTTCATCGGCGGCGGCCTCACGGCGCCCGGCCTCCTGGACACGTGCTGGGCGGCGCTCGCCGAGGGCGGCCGCCTCGTCGCGAACACGGTGACGCTCGAATCCGAGGCGCTGCTCACCACCTGGTACCGGCGCCACGGCGGCGACCTGACGAAGCTCTCCGTCGCGCACGCGGTGCCGGTCGGCGGGTTCACGGGATGGCGGCAGGCGATGCCGGTCACGCAATGGTCCGTAACGAAGACTGGGGTTGAGGAACGATGACCGTCTACTTCGTCGGGGCGGGCCCCGGCGCCGCCGACCTGATCACCGTGCGCGGCGCGCGCACCCTCGCGTCCTGCCAGGTGTGCCTCTACGCCGGTTCGCTCGTCCCCCGCGAACTCCTCGCCGAGTGCCCGCCGGACGCCCGGCTGATCGACACGGCGAACCTCGACCTGGACGCCATCGAGCGGGAGCTGGTGGCCGCCCACGAGGCGGGCCTCGACGTGGCCCGCCTGCACTCCGGCGACCCGTCCGTCTTCAGCGCCGTCGCCGAGCAGATGCGCCGCCTGGACGGCCACGGCATCCCGTACGAGGTGGTCCCCGGCGTCCCCGCGTTCGCGGCGGCGGCAGCGGCCCTGAAGCGGGAGCTGACCGTCCCGACCGTCGGCCAGACGGTCATCCTCACCCGCATCGCGCAGCAGGCCACCCCGATGCCGCCCGGCGAGGACCTGGCGACGCTCGGCGCGAGCGGCGCGCTCCTGGTCCTGCACCTGGGCGCCCGCTACGCCGACCGCATCGTGGCGGAGCTCCTCCCGCACTACGGCGCCGACTGCCCGGCCGCCGTCGTCGCCTACGCCAGCCGCGCCGACGAACTCGTGCTGCGCGGCACGCTCGGCGACATCGCGGACCAGGTGAAGGCGGCGGGCGTGCTGCGCACCGCGGTCATCCTGGTCGGCCGGACCCTGGCCGCCTCCCAGTTCCGCGACAGCCACCTCTACTCGGCGGAGCGCGACCGGCACGTCTGCTGAACCGGCCGTCCCTACCGGACGGTGCTGCGGCCCACCACGTTCCCGGCCCGGTCGATGCAGATCACGTCGACCGCGACCGGGGCGCCGCGCAGCACGAGCAGCGCCTGGTCGCGGGCCTCGGCGGCGACCAGGTCGCCGAGCGGGACGCCGGCCGCCGTGCAGGACTGGAGGGCGGCGAGGCCCGTGTTGGCCTCGGCCACCTCGCGGGCCAGCGCCTCGGACGCGCCGCCGCGCCTGGCCAGCTCCGCCAGGAAGCCCTTGTCGACCTGGGAGCGGGCCGAGTGCAGGTCCAGATGGCCCGCCGCCAGCTTCGACAGCTTCGCGAAGCCGCCGCAGAGCGTGAGCCGGTCCACCGGGTGACGGCGGATGTACTTGAGGACGGCGCCCGCGAAGTCGCCCATGTCCAGCAGCGCGTCCTCGGGCAGGTCGTGCTCACGGACCACCGTCTTCTCCGACGTGGAGCCCGTGCAGCCCGCCACGTGGGTGCGGCCCGCCGCCCTGGCCACGTCCACGCCCCGGCGGATCGAGTCGATCCACGCCGAGCAGGAGTACGGCACGACGATGCCCGTGGTGCCGAGGATCGACAGCCCGCCGAGGATGCCCAGGCGCGGGTTCCACGTCGAGCGGGCGATCTCCTCGCCGTGGTCCACGGAGACGGTGACCTCCACGTCCCCGGTGCCGCCGTGGTCCGCCGCGACCTGCGCGACGTGCGTGCGGATCATCTCGCGGGGCACCGGGTTGATCGCCGGTTCGCCGACGGGGAGCGGGAGGCCGGGGCGGGTGACCGTGCCGACGCCGGGGCCCGCGCGGAACACGACGCCGGAGCCGGGCGGCAGGGCGCGGACCGTGGCGCGGACGAGCGCGCCGTGGGTGACGTCCGGGTCGTCGCCGGCGTCCTTCACCACGCCCGCCGTCGCCGACTCCGCGTCGCGGGACTCCACCGCGAGGGCGAACGACGGCGTCTGGCCCTTCGGCAGCGTGATCGTCACCGGGTCGGGGAAGTCGCCGGTCAGCAGCGCCGTGTACGCGGCCGTGGTCGCCGCCGTCGCGCAGGCCCCGGTCGTCCAGCCGGGCCGCAGGCCCGTGTGCTTGAGTTGGGCCCCGCGACCCCCTTTCGGCTCAGTCATGTCACCCATGGAGTTCCCCGATGCACGTTCTGATCCTCGGCGGGACGACCGAGGCGCGGCGGCTCGCCGAAGCACTGGTCCCGGAGCCCGGCACGCAGGTCACCAGCTCCCTCGCGGGCCGGGTCGCCGCGCCCCGGCTGCCGCCCGGTGAGGTGCGGGTCGGCGGGTTCTGCGGCGCCCAGGGGCTGGCGGAGTGGCTGCGGGCGCACGCGGTTGACGCGGTCATCGACGCCACCCATCCCTTCGCCGAGACGATCAGTTTCAACGCGGCCGAGGCGGCCGCCACCGCCCATGTTCCCCTGCTCGCGCTGCGCCGGCCCGGCTGGGTGCCGGGCGACGGCGACGACTGGCGCGAGGTCGCCTCGCTGGCCGACGCCGCGCAGGCCGTACGGGGCGCGGGCCGGGTCTTCCTCACCACCGGGCGGATGGGCCTCGCCGCGTTCGCGCACGTCGACGACGCCCACTTCCTCGTACGGTCCGTGGACGCGCCCGAGCCGCCGTTCCCGCCGCACATGGAGGTGCTGCTGGACCGCGGCCCGTTCACGCTCGACGGGGAACGCGACGTCATCGCCCGGCACCGCATCGACGTCCTCGTCACCAAGGACAGCGGCGCCGCCGCGACCGCGCCCAAGCTGGTCGCCGCGCGGGAGGCGGGCATCCCGGTCGTCGTCGTCCGCCGCCCACCGGCTCCGCCGGGGATCCCGGTGGCGGCCACCGTGCCGGAAGCGACCGCGTGGCTCGACGGCACGGGGCTCCGCCCCGGACCCCGCTCCTCACACGCCGGAGGGGCTTGAATCCACCTCGGGGTACCGGCGCGGCGTCCATGCCACCGTCCGCCCGTCACCGCGCACAGAGGCCTGTGTCTGCGACGAGCCGACGATCAGCAGCGTCCGCATGTCGACGACGGCCGGGTCGAGGTCGGCGAGGCGGACGACGCGCACGCTCTCCTCCGGGCCGCCGACGTCGCGGGCGAGGATCACCGGGGTGTCGGGCAGCCGTACTTCGAGGAGCAGCTCGCGGGCCTTGCCGACCTGCCAGGTACGGCTGCGGGAGCCCGGGTTGTACAGCGCCAGGACCAGGTCCGCCGCCGCGGCCGCGCGCAGCCGCTCCGCGATGACCTCCCACGGCTTGAGCCGGTCCGACAGGGAGAGCGTCGCGTAGTCGTGGCCGAGCGGGGCACCCGCCTTCGCCGCCGCGGCGTTGGCCGCGGTCACTCCGGGCAGCACGCGCACCGGCACGTCCGTGTAGGCGTCCTGCGACGCCACCTCCAGGACCGCCGTGGCCATCGCGAAGACGCCCGGGTCGCCGCCGGAGACGACCGCCACGCGCCGCCCGCGCCGCGCCAGGTCGAGCGCGAACTCGGCGCGCTCCGACTCCACCTTGTTGTCCGAACCGTGCCGGGTCTGCCCCGGGCGGACCGGCACGCGGTCCAGGTACGTGGTGTAGCCGACGAGGTCGTCGGCGCCCGCGAGCGCGCCGCGCGACTCGGGGGTGAGCCAGGGCGCACCGGCCGGACCCGTGCCGACCACGACGACCTCGCCGCGCGCCGGGTCGGGGTCCACGACGGACGTCGCGTCGATCCGGGAGGGCAGCACGGCCACCGAGAAGTACGGGACCGAGTCCGGGTCGATGTCCGCGAGGCGGCCGGTCCGCTCACCCGCCATGAAGGCCCGCTCGACGTACCGGGCGTCGTCGAGCCGGCCCGAACTCTCCATCGCGGCACGGACCTTGGTGAAGGTACGCCCCAGCTTCATCACGACGGCCGAGTCGGCGGCGGCGACGCGTGCGGCCAGCTCGTCCTCGGGCAGCGTGCCCGGGATGATCGTGAGGGTCTCCCTGTCCTCGCACAGCGGCTCGCCGAGGCGGGCCGCGGCGGCGCTGATGGAGGTCACCCCGGGGATCACGGTCGCCTCGTACCGGTCCGCGAGCCGCTTGTGCATGTGCTGGTACGAGCCGTAGAACAGCGGGTCGCCCTCGGCGAGCACCGCGACCGTGCGGCCCGCGTCGAGGTGCGCGGCGAGCGTCGCGGCGGCCTCGGCGTAGAAGTCGTCGAGCGCGCCCCGGTAGCCGCCGGGGTGGTCGGTGGTCTCCACGGTGAGCGGGTACATCAGCCGCTCCTCGATCTGGTCCTCGCGGATGTGCTCCGCGGCGATCGAGCGGGCGATGGACCGGCCGTGGCGCGCGCAGTGGTAGGCGATGACGTCGGCCGACGCGATCGCCTTCACGGCGGCGACCGTCATCAGCTCCGGGTCGCCGGGCCCGAGCCCGACCCCGTACAACCGGCCCTTGGCCACAGGTGCGTTGCTCATGCCTGGATCTCCACCTCGGTCGCTATGGCGTTGAGCGCGGCGGCCGTCA
Source organism: Streptomyces longispororuber (assembly GCF_024448165.1). GTDB lineage: Bacteria > Actinomycetota > Actinomycetes > Streptomycetales > Streptomycetaceae > Streptomyces > Streptomyces longispororuber_A. The sequence goes on along the minus strand of NZ_JAMOLN010000032.1, from coordinate 49,482 downwards.
TGGCGCTGCCGCCGCGGCGGCCCCGGACGACCAGGTACTCGAGGCCCAGGTCGTTCGCGGCGAGCGCGTCCTTCGACTCGGCGGCGCCGACGAAGCCGACGGGGATGCCGAGGACGGCGGCGGGCCGGGGCCCGCCCTTGCCGATCATCTCCAGCAGGTGGAAGAGGGCGGTGGGCGCGTTGCCGATGGCGACGACGGCACCGTCGAGCCGGTCCCGCCACAGTTCGAGGGCGGCGGCGCTGCGGGTGGTGCCCAACTCCGCGGCCAGGCCGGGGACCGCGTCGTCCCGGAGCGTGCAGATCACCTCGTTGTCGGCGGGCAGCCGCTTGCGGGTGACGCCGCTGGCGACCATGTGGGCGTCGCAGAGGATCGGCGCACCGGCGCGCAGGGCGGCCCTGGCCTTCGCCACGACGCCGGCCGAGTGGCCGATGTCCTGTACGAGATCCACCTGGCCGCAGGCGTGGATCATGCGGACCGCGACCTGGGCGACGTCGGCGGGCAGGCCCGCGAGGCCGTCCGCGGCCTCGGCGCGGATGGTGGCGAAGGACTCGCGGTAGATCGCCGCGCCGTCCTTCTCGTAGTCATACACGAGGTTCGGCTCTCTCAACTGGTTGCGGGGTGGGGGTGGTTGATGTCGTATGTGCCGTCGGGCCGGGCCACGACGTCCACGTACGGGCCGGTGGGCCGGCCGCAGCGGCGCTCGCAGCCGGACCAGTACGTGGGGAGGTCGGGGTGGGCGTCGGCGAGGTGGGCGGTGGCGTCGGCGCGGACGTCGGCGTGCGACTTGGCGCAGCCGGGGCGTCCGATGCAGGCCGCTACGCGGGTCCAGGGGGTCGGTTCTGTTGCGGTCGGCTCGGCGCCGGGAATGACGATGCCCCTCCAGGGGGTCAACCGTATTTCCTGTTGCGGGAGTTGGGCGGCCCGGTCGGTCAACTCGGCCCACTGGGCGGCGGTGATGGTCCCGAACGGAGGGAACATCTCAGCCCCTCCGGCGCTTGAGGAGCGGGGTCCGGGGCGGAGCCCCGTGGGCTTCGCGCCGTTGCCGGTTGCTGATGCGTCGGCGGGTGCGGCGCCGTCGTGGCTGAGCGCGCCGTTCCCCGCGCCCCTTGCGGGGGCCCATGCCAAGCCGGCCCCATGAAGCCGGTCACCCACTCTTGCCATCAACTCACCCTCTGCCAGGCCCAGTTCGCGGACACGCCACACCCGCCGACCGGTCACCTCGCGGGCCGATTCCGCGAAGACCTCCGAGGCCAGGACCGCCGCCCGGGCGGCCGTCTCGTACGGGAGGCGGAGGCCGGCCGGCTCCGTGGCGAGGCGGAGGAGGGCCGAACCGTCGGGGAGGCCCCGCAGCAGGACATCGGGAGCCAGCGCAGCGACATCGCCGCGGCCGTCGTCGAGCGCGAACAGGAACCGCCCGGACAGCTCCGGAGTGACGGAACTCGCACACAGCGCCGCGTCGAGACCGGTCAGCCAGTCCCGTACGTCGACGTGGCCGCGCCCGTCGAGTCCGGACATCGGCGACGCCACCACGTTGCGGACCCGCTCGTGCGCGGCCGACGGCAGCAGCCCGGCCGCACCGAGCAGCTCGGCCAACTCGCCGCCGCACCCGTCCCGCAGGCCCCTGAGCTGGACGTTGCCGCGCGAGGTGAGGTGCAGCACGCCGTCCCCGAGCCGCCCCGCCGCCGCGCCGAGCGCCCGCGCCCGCGGCACCGCCAGCACCCCGCCGGGGATCCGCACCCGCGCCAGGAACCCGTCGTCCGCGGCGTGCAGCCGCAGCGCGCCCGGGCAGGCGTCGCCCCGGGACGTAACGGACGTACCGGGATCAGGGGGTATGGGGGAGTCGGGCATGCCGGGGAGCATACCCATCGCCCTGTGACGGGCATCCCGTACCAGGTCATGGCCCGGACCCGTACGATGCAGGGAACAACATCGCCAGCGACGGCGACAGGGGAGGAAGCCCGGTGCGATTCCGGCGCGGTCCCGCCACTGTGAACCCCCACCGGGGGTGAGCCAGGAACTCCCGCCGTCCGACACCACCCGGGGCGCGGACACCCCGAGGAAGGCCAGACGACGCATGCCCCAGCAGCTCCTGCTCCTGTCGACGTCCGACACCGATCTGCTCAGCGCCCGCGCGGCGAACTCCCTCGCCGGCGCCCCGGTCACGTACCGCTTCGCGAACCCGTCCCGGCTCCCGCTCGACGATCTGGACGCGCTGCTCGACGGCGTCGAACTGGTCGTCGTCCGGCTGCTCGGCGGGGTCCGCGCCTGGCAGGACGGCATCGACCGGCTGACCGCCGCCCGCGTCCCGCTCGTCGTGCTCAGTGGTGAACAGGCCCCCGACGCCCAGCTGATGGCGGCCTCCACGGTCCCGGTCGGCATCGCCGCCGAGGCGCACGCCTACCTGGCGCACGGCGGTCCCGCGAACCTGGAGCAGCTGGCCCGGTTCCTCTCCGACACCGTGCTGCTCACCGGCCACGGCTTCGAACCCCCGGCCGCCGCGCCGACCTGGGGCCCGCTGGAGCGCACGCCCGCCGCGGCCGACGGCCCGACGGTCGCCGTGCTCTACTACCGCGCCCACCACATGAGCGGCAACACGGCCTTCGTGCACGCCCTCTGCGACGAGATCGAGCGCGCCGGCGCCCGGCCGCTGCCGCTGTACGTGGCGTCGCTGCGCGCCCCCGAGGCCGAGTTGATCGACGCGCTGGGCGCCGCCGACGCGATCGTCACGACGGTCCTCGCGGCCGGCGGCACCCGCCCGGCGGAGGCGAGCGCCGGCGGCGACGACGAGTCGTGGGACGCGGGTGCGCTCACGCAGCTCGACGTCCCGATCCTCCAGGCCCTGTGCCTGACGTCCTCCCGCGCCGACTGGGAGGAGAACGACGAGGGCGTCTCCCCGCTGGACGCGGCGAGCCAGATCGCGGTGCCCGAGTTCGACGGCCGCCTCATCACCGTCCCGTTCTCCTTCAAGGAGATCGACGAGGACGGGCTCCCGGCGTACGTCGCCGACACCGAGCGCGCGGCCCGGGTCGCCGGGATCGCCGTGCGGCACGCCCGCCTCCGGCACATCCCGGCCGCCGGCAAGCGGCTGGCGCTCGTGCTGTCCGCGTACCCGACGAAGCACTCCCGGATCGGCAACGCGGTGGGCCTCGACACCCCCGCGTCCGCGGTGGCGCTGCTGCGCCGGCTGATCGAGGAGGGCTACGACTTCGGCCCCGCCGAGGACATCCCCGGTCTCGTCTCCGGCGACGGCGACGAGCTGATCCGCGCCCTCATCGAGGCGGGCGGCCACGACCAGGAGTGGCTGACCGACGAGCAGCTCGCCCGCAACCCCGTCCGCATTCCGGCCGCCGACTACAAGCGCTGGTACGTGACGCTGCCGCAGGAGCTGCGCGACGGCGTCGAGCGGCACTGGGGCCCGCCGCCCGGCGAGATGTTCCTCGACCGCAGCCGCAACCCGGAGGGCGACATCGTCCTCGCCGCGCTGCGCCGCGGGAACCTGCTGATCCTCATCCAGCCGCCGCGCGGCTTCGGCGAGAACCCGATCGCGATCTACCACGACCCCGATCTCCCGCCGTCCCACCACTACTTGGCGGCGTACCGCTGGATCGCCGCGGCCGCGGACGACGGCGGGTTCGGCGCCGACGCGATGATCCACCTGGGCAAGCACGGCAACCTGGAGTGGCTGCCCGGCAAGAACGCGGGCCTGTCCGCGGCCTGCGGCCCCGACGCGGCCCTCGGCGACCTGCCGCTCGTCTACCCGTTCCTGGTGAACGACCCGGGCGAGGGCACCCAGGCCAAGCGCCGCGTGCACGCCACGCTCATCGACCACCTGGTGCCGCCGATGGCCCGCGCGGACAGCTACGGCGACATCGCCCGCCTGGAGCAGCTCCTCGACGAGCACGCCCAGATCGCGTCCATGGACCCGGCGAAGCTCCCGGCGATCCGCGCCCAGATCTGGACCCTCATCCAGGCCGCGAAGCTCGACCACGACCTGGGGGTCGAGGACCGGCCCGAGGACGAGGGCTTCGACGACTTCATCATGCATCTCGACGGCTGGCTCTGTGAGATCAAGGACGTCCAGATCCGCGACGGCCTGCACGTACTCGGCGGCGCCCCGCAGGGCGACGACCGCGTCAACCTCGTCCTCGCCATCCTCCGTGCCCGGCAGATCTGGGGCGGCACGCAGGCCCTGCCGGGGCTGCGGGAGGCGCTCGGCCTGGACGAGTCGGCGGCGACCCGCACCGAGGCGGACCGGATCGAGCTGGAGGCCCGCGCCCTCGTCGAGGCGATGGAGGCGGCCGGCTGGGACGCGGCGGCCGTCCCGGACGCGGTGCACGAGGACGTCGCCGCGATCCTCGACTTCGCGGCCCGCGAGGTCGTGCCCCGCCTGGAGCGGACCACCGACGAACTCGACCACGCCGTCCGCGCGTTGAACGGCAGGTTCGTGCCCGCGGGCCCGTCCGGGTCGCCGCTGCGCGGACTGGTGAACGTCCTGCCGACCGGCCGCAACTTCTACTCGGTCGACCCGAAGGCGGTCCCGTCCCGGCTGGCATGGGAGACGGGCCAGGCGCTCGCCGACTCCCTCGTCGAGCGGTACCGGCAGGACAACGACGGGGCGTACCCGACCTCCGTCGGCCTCTCCCTGTGGGGCACGAGCGCCATGCGCACGGCGGGCGACGACGTCGCGGAGGCGTTCGCGCTGCTCGGCATCCGCCCCGTCTGGGACGACGCGTCGCGCCGGGTGACGGGCCTGGAGCCCATCCCCCACGAGGAGTTGAACCGTCCGCGCATCGACGTGACGCTGCGCATCTCCGGCTTCTTCCGCGACGCGTTCCCGCACACGATCGGCCTCCTCGACGACGCCGTCCGGCTCGCCGCGTCCCTCGACGAGCCCGCCGAGATCAACCACGTGCGCGCCCACACCCAGGCCGACCTCGCCGAGCACGGCGACGAGCGCCGCGCCACGACCCGCATCTTCGGCTCGCGTCCGGGCACGTACGGCGCGGGCCTGCTCCAGCTGATCGACTCCAAGGACTGGCGCACCGACGCCGACCTGGCGGAGGTCTACACGGTGTGGGGCGGCTACGCGTACGGCCGCGGCCTGGAGGGGCGGTCGGCCCGTACCGAGATGGAGACGGCCTACAAGCGCATCGCGGTCGCCGCCAAGAACACGGACACCCGCGAGCACGACATCGCCGACTCCGACGACTACTTCCAGTACCACGGCGGCATGGTGGCCACGGTCCGCGCACTGCGCGGCACGGCCCCCGAGGCGTACATCGGCGACTCCACCCGCCCCGAGACGGTCCGCACCCGCACCCTCGTCGAGGAGACGAGCCGCGTCTTCCGGGCCCGCGTCGTCAACCCCAAGTGGATCGAGGCGATGCGCCGCCACGGCTACAAGGGCGCCTTCGAACTCGCCGCCACCGTGGACTACTTGTTCGGCTACGACGCGACGACCGGCGTCATCGCCGACTGGATGTACGACAAGCTCACGGAGACCTACGTCCTCGACGAGACGAACCGCCAGTTCCTCTCGGAGGCCAACCCCTGGGCCCTGCACGGCATCGCCGAGCGTCTCCTGGAGGCCGAGTCCCGCGGCATGTGGGAGAAGCCGGACCCGCAGGTCCTGGCGGCGCTGCGCCAGGTGTACCTGGAGACCGAGGGGGACCTGGAGGCGGACGAGTAGGGCGCTGAGCTGGGGAAACGTGCCTGCATGCCCGATCGGGTGAACGATCACAGGTGCCCTGGAACAGCCACGGCCTACTCTGGGAGCGTCGCGCTGAGCGAAGGAGGAGGTCTGTCATGGCAGCTCTGCCGGTTCCGGAGCACCCGCCCGTGCGTTCCGGGCGTCTTGACGCGCGGGACGTCGAGGAGGCCTTCACTCAGGTCAGCGCGGCGACCCCCGAGGGGTGGCACGTGGAGTTGATCGAAGGGGAGATCCACGTGACGCCTCCGGCGAACGGTGAGCACGAAGAGTACGTGTCCGAGGTCAACCGCCAGGTGACCCTGCGCCAGCCAGGCGAGGAACTGCGCAACTACACCGGCATCGGCCTCAACGTCCCCGGCGCCTCCCAGACCGGCCACGTCATCCCCGACCTCGTCGTCGCCCCCAAGGGAACCTTCGACAACAAAGAGGAGTGGCACGACGCGTCGGCCGTCCTGATGGCCGTCGAAGTGACCTCCGACTCCACGGCGGGCAACGACCGCGTCAAGAAGATCCGCGGCTACGCCCGCGCCGGCATCCCCGTCTACCTCCTCATCGACCGCGAGGCCGGGCAGGCCACGGTCTGCTCCGAGCCGGAGGGCGACGACTACGCGAAGAAGGCGTCGTACAAGCTCGGCCTCGCCGTGTTCCTCCCCGAACCCCTCGGCTTCGATCTGGAGACGGCCGAGTTCTGAGGCCCCCGGCTACCGCAGGGTCGCCGAGAAGCTCCGGCCGTAGGCGTGGTGCGTGCGGACCGTGAGGCGGGTGCCGCCGGGGACCCGGGTGGCCCGGACCGCGTCGTCGCCCGCGACCTTGCGCAGCGCCGGGCCGCGCAGCACGACGCTCACCTCGTCCCGTCCGGTCGTCGGGTCGGACACGGCGACCGTCACCTCCTTGCCCTGCCGCCTGACCAGGACCGACGCGGGTCCCTCGACGGCGAGGCCGGCCGTGTGGTGGGTGCCGGAGGTGAAGGTGTTGAGGGCGGTCAGGCCGAGGGCGCGGTGCCGGACGGCCTGGAGGCGCGGGGTGTTGGTGAGGACCTCGACGGGCGTGGTGGCGCGGACCGCCGCTGAGGTCGCGTTCGGGAGCAGGGCGCAGGCGAACGCGGTGGGGCGGGAGCCCGCCGGCTGCTCGACCGTCAGGGAGAAGACCTGCTTCGTCACCGACGTGTCGGGGTTCGAGGTGCGTACGACGCGGCGGCTGCGCGTCACCGTGTCGAGGCGGGCCTTCGGGCGCGGTCCGCCGAGGTGGACGTAGCCGACGGCCATGCCGCTTGTCGCGTTCGCCCAGCGCACCCAGTCCTCGCCCTCGGTCACGGTCACCGCGTCGCCCGCCGCCGCGATCCGCGCGTCGAGGGTCGTCGTCACCGCCCGGCCCCCGCCGGGCGCGTCCCCGACACCGGCCGCGAGCACCACGATCTCGTCGTCCAGCAGGAACCACGACTTCGTCGCCCGCGCGCCGCGGTACACCACGAAGTCGTCCGGCAGGATCCCGGCCCGCTTGTCGCGCCACGGCACGTCGTCCGAGGCCACCCAGCCGACCGCGCCGTACGCGCCGAGCACCGCCCCGCCGGAGTGGGCCTGCGTCGCCGTCGGGAAGTAGACGTACGCGTTCTGCGACTCTGACGACGCCGTGAAGTTCAGCGGGTGGGACGGGTTGTCGTAGAAGAGCTTGCCCGCGTACAACTCCGGGACCGTGCCGCGGTGTTCGACCGGCGCGGTGACGCCCGCGAGGCCGTAGGGGGAGACGGTCGTGAAGTAGTCGACGCCGAACGCCTGCGTCTGGTCCTGGCCCGACAGGTAGAGGTGGTGCGCGCCGTCGCCCTGGAACCAGGGCATCAGGTTCTCGCCGCTCATGTACTCGTACTTGCTGATCCGCGCCGAGCTGCGGGACAGCGCGAACGCGTAGCCGGGGCGCCGGTGCACGGTGCGGTCCATCGCGTTGAGGGCGGCCGAGCGGGCGGGCGGGTTCAGGTCGGCGGCGGGGACCGCGGTGTCTGCGAGGATGTCGGCGTACCGGACGACGCTCTGCGGGGAGACGAACGACGTCGGGTCGAGCGCGGCCCGTGACGTGGCCCGGATGTGCTTCACGTACGCCCTGAGCGCCGTCGACGACTCGCCCTCGGCCAGCGACGCCAGGTCGACGACCGCCTCGACGACCGTCGCCACGTCCGCGTAGCCGGTGCCCGTGCGGGAGACCGCGCGGCCCTTCACCGCCTCCATCATCCAGCCCTCGAAGATGAGCGGCGCGAACCCGTCGCGGACCCACCCGAACACGGTCGGCACCAGCTCGCCGCCGTGCGCGAACCCGGTCCCGTCGAGGATCTTCAGCGTCTGCACGACCCGGCTGAGCAGGCCCTTCCCGTACGAGCCCGTGTACGCGACGGAGGCGTGCTGGATGAACGAGCCGTCGGCGTAATAGCCGTCCGTCACGCCGTGGTTCAGGGCGTACGGGTCGATCGTCGCGAAGACGGTGAGCTGGTCCGTGAGCGCCTTGCGGATCCGGGCCTCGTCCGCGGTGAGGGCGCCCTGGAGGATGCGGTTCGTGGTGATGTCGGCGAGGTTCGCGCCGGTGTGGAACCGCGAGTCGAGGTCGACGTCGCCGTCCTTGCCGTTGCGCAGATACGCGTCCATGGAGGCCACGTAGGTGCGGACGAGGTCGGCGGGGGCGCGGTCCGCGAGCAGCACCAGCGTCTTGCTGATGTGCTGCGAGAGGCCGATCTCCCAGTAGAACCAGTTGCCGTAGTAGCCGGCGGACTGGTCGCCGTAGTAGTGCTCGTGGAGCCAGGCCAGGGCGTCGACGACCTTGTCCTGGACGGCCGAACTCCCGTACAGATCAGGGGATATGCCGGGTGTCCGGGTGGCCAGGGCCATCTCGTAGACGCGCTGGTACGTCGTGTTGAGGTTCGGGTCGCTGGTGCCCAGCGGCAGCCCGGGGAAGAGCTCGTCGGCGCCGGACGCCGCGTCCAGGGCGGCGAGGTTCGTCCGCGCGGTCTTCTCGATCGCGGCGACCTTGCCCGCCGTCTCCGTACGGGAGTTGGAGTCGGCCGTGCCCGCGAACACGGCGACGGTGTTGGCGAGCAGCCGCTCCACCCCGTCCGCCACCTCGGCGGCGCTCGCCCACCCGGTGGGCACGGTGGCGAGCACTCCGGTGGCGGCCAGCACGCTGAGCAGACGTCTACGGGTGATGTCCATCCGCCGGAGAATGGCAGAGGGGCGTGGACGCGACAAGAGTGTGGCGTGGGATCACGGGCACCGGCCATCATGATCGCCATGGACACCCGATTCCTCGGCATCCCCGAGCTGACCGAGCTGGCCGAAGTCCCCTCCGTGGCCGTCGTGGTGGACGTCATGCGCGCCTACACCGTCGCCGCCTGGGCCTTCGGCCGGGGCGCCGACAAGATCGTGCTGGCCGGCTCGCTCGACGAGGCCCTCGCCCTCAAGTCCCGGCACCCGGACTGGGTGGCCCTCAAGGACGGCGCACCCGCACCCGGCTTCGACGCCGTGAACTCCCCGGGGATGCTGCGCTCGGCCGACCTCACCGGGCGGACCGTGGTGCAGAAGACCACGGCCGGCACGGTGGGCGCCCTCGCGGTCCGCGACGCCCGGCTGGTGCTGTGCGCGGGCTTCGTGGTGGCGGAGGCGACGGCCCGCCTGCTGCGCGGGCACGGCGCCGACGCGGTCACGTTCGTGGTCACCGGCGAGGACGGCCGGGCCGACGAGGACCTGGCCTGCGCCCAGTACATCGCGCACCGGGCCGCCGGATCCGCCCCGGACCCGGCCGGCTTCCTGCGCCGCGCCGCCGACTCCCGCGCCGCGGCCGAGCTGACGGAGGGCGTACGCGAGGGATCCCACCCCGACGACGTCCCCCTCTGCCTCGAACTCGACCGCTTCCCCTTCGCGATGACCGCGACCCGGGAGGACGCGCTCATGGTGCTGCGGGCGTGCGCGGTGCCGGCGGACTGACTGCCTCGTCAGAGCGGGTTGAGGCGGGCCTTCAGCAGGCAGAACTCGTTGCCCTCCGGGTCCTGGAGGACGTGCCACTGCTCCTCGCCGGTCTGGCCGATGTCGGCCGGGCGGGCGCCGAGCTTCAGGAGGCGCTCCAGTTCGGCGTCCTGGTCGCGGTCGGTGGCGTTGACGTCGATGTGCAGCCGGGTCTTGCCGGGCTCCGGCTCGTCCCGGCGGCTGAGGATGATCGTCGGCTGCGGGCCGCCGAAGCCCTCGCGCGGGCCGATCTCGACCATGTCGGCCCCCTCGCGGTCGAGCACGACGAAGTCCAGGACCTCGCACCAGAACCGCGCCAGCACCTCGGGACTGCGGCAGCCGAGCACGAGTTCACTGATACGACATGCCATGGACGGGACCTTCTCTCTACGGGGGTGAACGGGTGACTCGGTCGAGACCGTACCGGGCCGGGCGCGCAGGGACGAAGGATTTCCGGGGCCGCGCGGGGGGACTAGCCCCTCCCGACGGCTCAGGAGTTCCACCACGCGGCACGCACCCGCAGGGAACCCGTGTCGGTGCAGCCGGTGCCGTTGACGATCTCCTCGCGGTCGAGGCTCCAGCCCACGACGCCGTTCCCCTTGCGGCCCAGTTCGACGAGCCGCTGCGTGCCCGTCTCCGTGCCGTCCTGCACCTGGCACTCCAGGACCGACGTCCACGCCCGCCCGTCCAGGGACACCCCGACGGCGAGCAGCGGCAGCACGACGACGGTCAGCGCCGCCGCGACCCACTGCTCGGAGCGGGCGGCGCGGCGCAGCCAGCACGGCGGCTCGTACGCGGTGTCGTGGTGGTGCCGGCCGCGCCGCCCCGCCCGGTACTCGACGACGACGCCCTCGCGCAGCGCGAACGCGGCCAGACCCGTCACCAGGCCCCACCACCCTCCGTAGCAGCAGGCGGCGATCACGCCGACGGCCAGCGGATTGACCACGGTCAGCGCGATCCGGCGCAGCGTGCGCACGAATCCGTCGCCCTTGGGCACGGCCCCGCGCGCCGCGAACAGCGCGAACACGACGCGGGAGACGACGACGCCGAGGACGCAGCCGAGGAGCGGCTCGGTCAGCACCATGCCGAGCAGCACGTCGGGCCAGTTGCCCGGCTCCATCCCGACGAAGACGTCCCGCACGTGGGAGCCGCCGCCGACCGTGTACGCGACCTTCAGGGCGGGCACGGCGAGCGCGAGGGCGAGCAGCACGGTGTGCCCGGGTCCGCCCTTGCGGTCGACGGACCTGGCCTGGTCCCGCTCGCGGTCCAGCTGCTCTTCGTGTCCGGTCGGCATGCGCGTCACGAAAACACGGGGCCGGGCACCGCCGCCCGAGCAAACGCCCAGCGTACGCGGACCGTCACCCGTTGGGGGGCACCTTCAGGGAACCACCCCGGGCCCTGGGGGGCCTCGGAAGAATCCGCTCCATGACGTTCGGCATCGTGCGCCGCCGCCCCGGCGAACTCCCCCGTGAACTGACCGGCTTCATCGGCCGCGCCATCGAACTGACCCACCTGACACGGGCGTTGGGCGCCCAGCGCTGCGTCACCGTGCTCGGCCCCGGCGGCGTGGGCAAGACCCGGCTCGCCCTGCGGGCCGTGGCCACCCGTACCGACGCCCCGACGCCACCGGCCTGCCTCGTCGAACTCTCGGCACTGCGCGACCCCGACCTGCTCCCGCACACCCTCGCCGCCTGCCTCGGCCTGCCCGAGCAGGACACCCGCTCCCAACTCGACGTCATCCTCGACCACTTGAGGGACCAGCCGGCCCTGATCATCCTCGACACCTGCGAGCACCTGGTCGACGCGTGCGCCGAGCTCGTCGACATCCTGCTGCGCGAGACCGACGGCGTCCGGGTCCTCGCCACCAGCCGGCAGCCCCTCGACGTTCCCGGCGAGCACACCTTCCCCGTGTCGCCGCTGGCCGTGGACGACGAGGGCGGCGACGCGGTCACCCTCTTCGAGCAGCGGGCCGCCGCCGTCGTGCCCGGCTTCGAGGTGACCGACGCCAACCGGGACGACGTCGTCCGGCTCTGCCGCCGCCTGGACGGCATCCCGCTCGCCATCGAACTGGCCACGGTACGGCTGCGCGCCGTTCCGCTGCGCCAGCTCATCGACCGCCTGGAGGACCGTTTCCGGCTGCTGACCGGGGGCCGCCGCACGACGCTCCCGCGCCACCAGACCCTCCGTACGGCGATCGACTGGAGCCACGAGCTGTGCGACGAGCGGGAGCGGACGCTGTGGGCACGGCTGTCCGTCTTCGGTGACGTCTTCGACCTCGCGGCGGCCGAAGAGGTCTGCGGATTCGGCGAGTTGAGCCCGGCGGACGTGATGGAGGTGCTGATCGACCTGGTCGACAAGTCCGTCGTCCAGCGCGTCGACGAGGCGGGCGCGGGGCCGGCGCCGGGCGACGGGGACTTCGCGACCCGCTACCGGATGCTCGACACCATCCGGGAGTACGGCGCCGAGCGGCTCGCCGAGTCCGGCGAGGAGACGGCGGCCCGCGACCGCCACCTCGACCGCTACGTGACGGCCGCCGACGCCTTCGATCGGCACTTCATCGGCGACGACCAGATGCCCCGCTGCCGCGCGCTGCGCCGCGAACACCCGGACATCCGGCTCGCGTTGGAGTACGCGCTCGGCAGTGGCGAGCGGGTGCAGAAGGGGGCCGGTCTGGCGGGCGCCCTGTGGGGGTACTGGCAGATCTCCGGCCTGCTCACGGAGGGCAGGTATTGGCAGCGGAAGGTGGCGGAGGCGTTCCCCGGGAGCACCCCGGAGCGGGCGTGGGCGCTGATCGTCGGCGGGTTCATCACGGTGTTCCAGGGCGATCCGGCGGCGGCGGTGCCCGCCATCAGGGAGGGCATCGACATCGCGGACCGGCTGGGGGAGTCCCTGGTCCGGGCCCGCGGCTGGCTGTACCTGCAGTGCGCGTACACGTTCCTGTGCGACTTCGACCGCGCCGAACTCGCCCGCGCCCAGGCCCAGGAACGGCTCGCGGCGATCGGCGACCTGACGGGGCTGGTCTCCCTCGACGTGCAGGCGGGCTACCAGTACCACCTCTCCGGCGACGCCGACCTCGCGCTGGAGCGGACCGTGCAGGGGCTCGCCCGGCTCGGAGCCGGCTCCAAGGAGTGCTGGCTGCGCGGCTTCCTGTACACGGTGGCCGGGCTCGCGCACTACGCGAAGGGCGACCCGGAGGCCAGCGAGGTGGCGCTGAAGCGCGCGCTGCCGCTCAAGGCGGACCTCGGCGACGCCATCGGGTGCGGATACGCGGTGGAGGTGCTGGCCTGGGTCGCGTCGGGCAACCACCGGCACGAGCGCGCCGCCTGGCTGTTCGGCGGCTCCGACGCGCTGTGGCAGTCCACCGGCGGCGAACTGCTGAGCGGTGCGCCGGTGTCGGTGGAGAACCACCGGGCAGGCGCGGAGGCGACGCGGGCCGCGCTCGGCGCCGACGCGTACGAGCGGCTGTGGCAGCAGGGCGCGACGGCCCCCGCCGAGACCCTCTTCGAGGCGGCGCTCGCGGGCACGGACGAACTCGCCGTCCCGGAACCCGACGTGCCGGGCCAGCGCCGCGCCAACGGCGAGGCGCTCACCAAGCGCGAGCACGAAGTGGCCCGCCTCGCGGCCGACGGCCTGTCCAACCGCGAGATCGCCGAACGCCTCTTCATCTCCCGCCGTACGGTGGACGCCCACATGGAGCGGGTCCTCGCCAAGCTGGGCATCGGCTCCCGCAGCCGGATCGGCGTGAAGCTGGCGGGCGAGGGGCTGTAGGGGAGTAAAGGGGCCTGCCGGGGAGTCGCCCGGCAGGCCCCGGACGGGTTCAGCGCTTCAGGGTGAAGGTGAAGTCGCCGGTGATGCGGCCGCGCAGGCGCACCGCCGAGACGAGCTTCCCCGCCTCGATCAGGCGCACGACCTCCGTCCCCGACAGCCCGCAGCCGTCGGCGACGAGACGGACCGGACGGACCGGGATGCGGGCCGCGAAGCGCACGGAGACGTCGATGACGTCGCCGGCCTCGTGGTCCGGTGGGACGGGCGTGCCGGTGTCGAGACGCCAGGCGCCCGTCCAGTCGAGGGCGATGCGATTGCGCCGCAGGACGGCCGGGTTCTGGAGCAACTCCGCAGCCAGCACAGGGTCGTTGGCGTGCAGACGGTCCAGGAGCCCGGGCGGGACGGAGCGGACGTGCGTCCGCTCCAGGAGGGCGATCTTCGCCGTGTCCCCGCAGCCGGCGCAGCGCACGAGGAGCCAGGCGTCGAGGAGCTTGTGGTGCGCGTTCACGCGGAACTTTCCGTTCGCCCGGAAGCGGTCGGACGGACACGCGTGACAGCGGCGGAGCACGGTCGGCAGGCAGGTGGGCATGACCACCCAGCTGGTGAGCACAGGAGTACACCGGTTTCAGTGAGAAGTCCGCAGCAAGAAGGAGCGCGGCGCACAGGCGCGACGCGCGACAGATCAGCTCTCGGGGGGTCTCACACGGTGTACAACGGCACGCCCTTGCCTCGACGAATGGGCCGGGCAGCACGGTAACGGCGCACCGCACCGCCCCTCCACCGCTTTTCGGGCCGCCGCCGGCAGTGGGCCGAACGAGTCAACCATGTGACAGATCATCAGCTTTTCGGCGCGGGCCGCCCCCGGGGCGGCCCTTCGCCTCTTACCGTCACCGGAACTTCGTACTCCGTAGATGAAGGACTGGTATGTCCAGACATGGGTTCCCTCTCGCCCGGTGGCCGCTGGCCGTCGCGGCGGCGCTGAGCCTGCTGTTCGGTTCTCAGGCCGCGGCGGTCCCGCTCGCCCCCGCGGCGGACGACCCGCGCAGCACGGTCGGCATCACCAAGACGAACAACACCGGCGGGGATCCCCTGGAGCCCGGCGACGACTTCATCTACACGATCAACGGGCAGTGCTCGGGCCTGACGGTCGACTGCGTGGACTTCACGGTCACCGACACGCTGCCCGCCGGGTTCGACGTGACGAGCCTGCCGCAGTCCACCACCTCCCGCGACGTCACGTACGACGAGGCGACGCGGCAGCTGACGGTCGTCTACAAGCAGGACCTGCAGAACCCCGCCGGCAAGACCGGACTGCGCGCCGGGCAGGCCGGCGCCGTCGAGATCGGCATGCGGGTACCGGCCGACACCGACCTCGACGACGGCACCGTCGTGACGAACACCGCCGAGGTGAGCGCCGACAACGCCGACCCGAAGACCGCCGACACCGACGTCACCGTCACCATCCCGCGCGTGGTCAAGCCGGTGGCGACCAAGACGTGGAAGGACGGCTCCGCGGTCGCGGGCAGCGGCGAGACGTCCACCATCACGCTCGACGTGCGCAACAACTCCTCGTCGTCGGCGAACGTCACCGAGCTGTCGGTGTCCGACACCACCGCCGACACCTTCGAGTACTTCGACTTCCGCTACGCCACCGTGACCGCGTTCCCCAAGGGCGCCGACCAGGCCCACATCGTCGTCACGACGGCGGACGGCGCCACGCACACCGGGGACACCATCACGGAGCCCGGCCGGCTGCCGCTGCCGGACGGCGTCGAGCCCGGGGAGGTCACCGGCTTCGAGGTCGTCTTCACCAACAGCAACGGCGACCCGCTGCCGTACGACGAGAACGGCGGCACCGTCGAGGTCACGATGAAGCTGCGGGACACCAAGCGTTCCGACGGCTCGCCGCTGCGCCCCACCGACAAGATCACGGTGAACAACTGCGCGGTCCCGGCCGCCAAGGAGACCACCGACGGCGACGTGAACGGGGCGCAGGTCTGCGCCCCGTACGACATCCTGCCGGACATCCTGGTGCTCCAGCCGACCAAGCGGTTCTACCCGGACACCGACGGCAACTTCAGCCAGGACACCGGCGAGCACGCGGTGCTCGGGGAGAACTCGCCGGTCAGCGCCGAGGTCGACGTGAAGAACGCCTCGCCGTTCCCGGTGAAGACGATCACCATCACGGAGCCGTCGGCGGACACCCCGAACGAGTTCGACAAGATCGACGTCGACAAGGTCCGGCTGCGCTTCCCCGAAGGGGCCACGACGGCGCACCTGACGGTGACGTACGCGGACGGCTCCACGTTCGAGCAGGACTACACCGCGAACCAGACGGTCGACGTGGCGAAGGCCGGCACGACCGTCACCAAGGTCGAGGTGACCTACACGGGCGTGGACGCGGACGGCAACCCGACCATCGCGGAGGGCGCCACCGCCGGCCTCGACGTGCACGGCACCCTGACCGACGCGGTCACCGCAGAGGACCTGCCCTCGGGCAGCAGCCCCGGCGTCGACAACTGCGCTTCCTACACCGGGGACGCGGGCCGCACCGACGGCAGCGGCACCGCGTCCGGCGACGCCTGCAAGACGCTGCCGATCGAGGAGCCGAACACCTCGGGCAGCGGCACCAAGGACTCCTCGCAGAACGACATCCCGGCCGACCAGCCGATCACGATGAACCTGAAGGTGACCAACAACGGCAACAAGCCGCTGGTCTCCCCGGTCGTCACCGACCCGTCGGCGGGCCCGGACGGCTCCCCGGCCTCCACCTCGCCGTTCGACGTCCTGCAGATCACGTCGGTCACCGTCAGCCCCGCCGACGCCCCGGTGAAGCTGGAGCTGTGGGACCCGACGGCCGGCGGCGGCAGCGGCGCCTGGGTGCCGTACGACGCGGACGACGCCGCCCTGCTGGAGCGGGCCACCGGCGTGCGCGGCAGCTACGACGGCGAGATGTCGCCGCAGTCCACGTTCACCGTGACCATCGTCGCCGAGCGCCGCCCCGGCGTGCCCGACGGCACCACGCTGCAGAACTGCTACTCGATCGACGCGGGCGGCGACTACACGCCCGGTTCCCCGGTCTGCGGTCCCTCCATGGACACCGCGCCCGCGTCCGACTCCGCGTCGCTCAACAAGTCGATCAGCCCGGGCACCCTGCCCGAGTACGTGCCCGGACTGCCGCGCCAGCACGCCGACATGCGGCTCACCGTCGCCAACACCGGCAACATGTCGGCGAAGTACCTGAGGATGACCGACCGCGACGAGGACTTCTTCGACGCCGTCGACCTCGTCTCCATCAAGTCGAACCAGATGCCGGCCGGTGCCAACCGCGTACAGATCGACGCGTACGTCAACGGCGCCTGGGTGAACGGCACTCCGGCCTCGTCGGCCGCCCTGCCGTCCGGCGTGGACGCCGCCGACGTGACCGGCATCCGCGCCACCTACAGCTCCACCAGCACCAGCAACGACGGCTACGTCATCAAGCCCGAGTGCGCGGGGCAGAGCTGCTCCGGCATCCTCCTCCTCGACATCAGCCCCCGGGAGAAGCTGCGCTCCACCGGCGGGCCCGTCCCCACCCACCTGGAGGACACGGTCAGCGGTGAGTTCCTCACCAAGCTGCAGTCCGAGGACAGCCCCAAGGCCATCGACCCGGTCGACGCGACCCTCGACCTGGTCAAGGGCGACCCGGTCCTGGACGTCAGCAAGACGCCCAACACCGTGCTCGCCCCCGGCGAGGACGCCCCCTTCTACCTGAAGGTCACCAACACCGGCACGGCGAACGTCCCCGACCTCGTCGTCAAGGACGCGCTGCCGCCCGGCATCGCCTTCGTCGACACCTTCAAGGGCGACGACGGACAGCCGTACAAGATCATCGACGCGAAGGTGCCCGACGGCACCCCGGACGTCCCCACCCCGGTCTTCGGCAAGACCTCGGACGGCGACCGGATCTCCGGACTCACCTGGGACTTCTCGAAGGACGACGACGGCAAGGCGTGGATGTTCGCGCCCGGCGCCACCTTCACCATCGAGATCCACGTGCGGCTGGAGGCCGGCATCAAGGCCGGTGACGTCGTCACCAACACGATGGGCGCCACCTCCTCCGACCCGGACCTGGCCTGCGACGGCACGTCGCAGCGCGACGGCGACTTCGGCAGCGGCCTGTACTGCGTCGCCGACGCCACGCTCACCGCCAAGTCCGGCACCGCGTTCCAGGCCCGCAAGTGGGTCTCCGGCAACGACGGCCTCGGCTGGTACAACACGCTCTCCAAGAAGACGGTCCCGGTCGGCGACGACTCCTGCCTGATGACCACGGACTCCACCGGACGCCGCTACACGGCCAACCCGTGCATCGCCCTGGTCAACCCGGGCGACCGCTACCACTACCTGCTGCGGGTGCAGAACGCCGGCACCGAGTCCGGCACCGACATGAGGATCATCGACCGCTTCCCGACCCAGGGCGACAAGGGCGTCATCATCGACCAGCAGCGCGGCACCGCCTGGGACGACGACCCGGCCCTGGCCACGCGGCCGAGCCTGAGCGGCCCCGGCACGATGAACGTCGGCTACGAGAACGACGAGCCGCTGTGCACCGACGACCTGGACATGGGCGGCGGCAACGGTTCGAGCGCGCCCACCTGCCCGAGCACCGTGTGGGACGACGGCTTCAGCAGGAACGCCGCGGGCGCCAACATGGACCTCGACTTCGACCCGCCGCTGGCGCCGGGCGGCAAGGTCGACATCACGTACGCGATGGACACCCCGCTGAAGGTCACCAAGAACGGAGACCCGACGATCGCCTGGAACTCCTTCGCCCACAACGAGACCACGGACCGCGGCGGCGCCGTCGCCACCGGCACCGACGGCAAGCGGGCCGTGCCCTCGGCCAACCCGCGCGTGCTCCAGGCGAACGAGCCGATCCAGGTCGGCGTCGCCCTCGCCTACGGCGACCTGAAACTGGTCAAGCATCTGGGCGCGCACCCCGACCAGTTGGACGGCGCCCTGAAGCGGGCACGCTTCCCGTTCCACGTCACCTGCGTCATCCACCCGCAGGGCAGGGCCGACCAGACCGTCATCGACCAGACCTACCGGGTCTCCGCCGACAAGCCGGTCACCGTCACCGGGATCCCGGCCGGCGCCGACTGCCAGGTGTGGGAGGAGGCGGCCCGCGGCGGCACCTCCGACCATCCGCAGAGCAACCCGGTGGAGGTCACCATCGAACCGGGCCTGGGCACCACGTCGGTGCAGACGGCCCGCATCTCGAACGCCTTCGAGCTCGGCGCGCTGCAGCTGATCAAGTCGGTCGACGGCGACGCCGCGCAGTACGCGGACGGCCGCACCTACAAGGTCGACGTCTCCTGCGCCCTGCCGAACGCCGCCGGCGGCGCCTCCGACCTCGTGCTCCACAAGTCGTACGAGGTGGGGGCGGACGAGCCGGTCACCATCAGGCCGCTGCCGGTCAACTCCCGTTGCTGGGCCGAGGAAGTGGACACGGGTGGCGCGGAGAAGGCGGTCGTCGACCACGGTTCGGCGGACGACCCGGTCGTCATCTCGGCGGACGGCACCGCGGCCATCACGGTGACCAACACCTTCCCGGCGGCCGAGATCACCGTCACCAAGCACGTGGTGAACGGCGGCGCGGGCCCGTACGACTTCGCACTGGCCTGCACGACGGACCAGGGCGCGGTCCCGCTGGCGCCGGCCGACCGGTCCTTCTCCCTCAAGGACGGCGAGAGCCGCACGGTCAGCGTCCCGAAGGGTGCCACGTGCACGGTGACCGAGCGGGACGTGCCCACCGGTGACACGGTGACGTACCAGGCGTCGGACGGCGGCGACGACGGCGAGGTGGTGGTCGACGGCCCGACGAAGGTCGACGTCACCAACACCTTCGACACGTCGCCGGTCACCCCCGACGACCACGACAAGGGCGAGCTGGCGGACACCGGTTCGCGGGACTGGACGCTGCTCGGCATCCTGCTCGCGGTGCTGGCCCTGGCGACCGGACTGGTCGTGGTCCGCAGGAGGACGTCCTGACGCCCTGACGGCATAACGACAGCGTGACGAAGCCCCGGGTCACCGGCCCGGGGCTCCGTCATGCCCCTAGAGTCCGCCGCGGCGAGGGCGGGCGAACGGAGAGGGCGGGGCCATGACGCAGACGGGCACGATCACGGCGGAGACCATGGACGGTCCGGCCGCGGCCCGGGCCACGGCCGCGTTCCGGCTGGTCTACGCGGACGTCTTCGCCCGGCCGCCCTACGACGAGACCCCCGACGACGTCACCGCGGCCTTCGAGCGCTTCGCCGCGCAGACCGCCCGCCCCCTGTTCCGCGCCGCCCTGGCCCGCACCGCGGACGGCGAGCCGGTGGGCATGGCGTACGGCCACGCGGTGCCGCCCGACACCCGCTGGTGGGACGAACTGACCGAGCCGGTCCCCGCCGCCCTGCGCCGCGAGGACGGCCGCCGCACCTTCGGCCTCATGGAGCTCGGCGTACGCGGCCCGTGGCGCGGCCGCGGCATCGCCCGCCACCTGCACGACACGCTCACCGCGGCCATCGCCGCGGAACGCATCCTCCTGAACGTCCACCAGTCCGCCACGCCGGCATCGTCCGCCTACCGCTCCTGGGGCTACCGCAGAATCGGCGAGTCCCGCCCGGGGGACGGCTCGGTCGGCTATGACGTGATGCTGCTCGACCTGCACCAAAAAGGGCCCGGTCGATGACCTGGGCCCTGAGGTTGCTGTGGAGCGGGTGACGAGAATCGAACTCGCGCTCTAAGCTTGGGAAGCTCAGCTGCTCTAGGGGGAGTTGGGTGTCTGAGCTGCGGGGGAGTGGCCTGACGGCTCTCGAGGTTCGTGGGTCGTTGCCCGCCGTTCCCCGTGGCTCCCCGCTCAACCTGGCACGGGTCTGGCACGGTCCTGGGTGGTGAGGCGGCCTGGCCCGTGTCGCACCCGCAGCGCGGCCTTGATCGTGCGGACAGCCTCGCCACTCAACACAGGCTATGCCGCGGGATCTGCCAACATCACGGAACCTGGCGAGACATGGTCATGATCGAACGGTGCAGTCCGGCCGTCTGATAGATGCCCAGATTCCTGGGGGTGCAGCCTTCGGGGAAATCCTGCCCGCTCGAATCTATCTCGCTGTAGCCTTGCGCCATGTCGACTTGGGTTCCTCTTTCGGTTCGTCGCGGAATACGACCATCTGCCGCAATGGAGGAGGGCATTCCTGTCCATCTCGTTCCAGCCCTGGAGCATTGGGCTGAGGGTGTCTTCGGGTATCGACTTTCACCTACAACAAACGAAAATCTTATCCACGCGGCGGCACTCGCTATCCGCGTGCCGGTGGCGGGGCGGAATGCGATAGAGAAAATGCAAGATCTTCTCTACAAGTGCAGGCAGGATGAGGATCTTTATCTGGATCTGCTCGACTACTTGTTGAGGTGCTCTACGCGGGGAAAGGGATGGTGGGAGTCGCTGGAGACATCACTTTCGACCGGCGGATCCGCCTGGATGGCTACGAGAGAGCGGGGACTTCAGCGCCGTGTTGATGAGACAGCCCAAGCGAGCTTCGATGACGCAAGCTCTCCTGCTGACCTCGCCAGCGAGGAGCTGAAGCAGGGCTGGGAGCGCGCATTTTCGCGCGACCCAGATGCTTCAGATGCTTGGGACCACGCGATCAAGGCCGTAGAGGCGGTCCTAATCCCAATCATCGCCCCGAAGCAGGATAAGGCTCAACTGGGGCACGTTGTTGGCTCGTTGAAGAGTCAGGGAGAGCGCTGGAAATTCGTCATCCCTGGACCAGGGATGGACAACTCAATCCAGCCCGTGCTTGAGATCCTTAACGTGCTGTGGCCGAATCCTGATCGGCATGCAAACAAGGGTCGGAGAAAACCCACTCTGGCGGAATCTCAAGCAGTTATTCATCTCGCTGTCACTGTCGTTCAATGGGCGCGATCAGATTCAATTCAGTTGCGCTAAAGGTGGCCGTTGAGTCGAGACAAGCCGCATGGTCAGGAGCACTGGCCACTCTTCCTCCTCCCGTCCCGCCCGCCGTCGGCCCACACATCGCGGAGCGGTCGTGGTTCGTGGCGGTCATCGTGTGCCGACCTCTGGAGTTCCTCAACTTGCCTAACGGTGCTTCTGCCAGCGGCTGCGTAGGTGATCAGCGGCGTGACCTGCCATTGAGCTGTGAGCAGTTGTCATCGTTGGTCACCGCTGAGCGTCCTTCCACGGCCCCGAGACGGCCCGGGCGATCAAATTGCTGTGTCGATTTCGACCGGGAGGGCTCCTTGCACGACGTGGGTAGCCAGCTCGGTGAGTTTCTGCTGGCGTGAACGGGCGTGGCCGCGCAGCCGGTTGAATGCCTCTTCCATGCCGATCCCCTGTCGCGCAGCAATCATGCCTTTGGCTTGCTCGATCACGATGCGGGATGTCAGGGCTGTCTGTAGCTGACCGATGATCTCGTTCTTGGTGAGCACGGTCTGTCGGTGGTGCAGGCAGATCCCGGCAGCATCGGCTAGTGACTGCGCCAGGCTCAGATCTTCTCGTGTTGGCACTCGCCCGCCGCTCATCAAGTTGACGGCGCCGAGCGGGTGATGGGGGGTGCGCAGTGGTACGGCGGCGACACTGGTGATGCCGGCGCGCAGTGCTCGGGCGGTGAACCGGGGCCAGAGGTCGTGGCTGGGGTGGGCAGCGCGCAGCAGGACCGGGGGCAGGATTTTGCCGCTGCGAGTGCTGTCCAGGCAGGGGCCTTCGCCGAGTTCGAGCTGGTCTTCTTCCAGGCGTCGGCATGTTTCGTCAGAGGCGGTCAAGTAGTCGACTTGTCCGGTCTCGCTGAGGACGGTGACCCCTGCCGATCGCAAGCCCAGCAGGCTGACCGTATGGGCAGTCAGATCGTGCAGCAGTTCCAGGACATCGAAGCCGTCTGCTCGGAAGGCCAGGTCGAGAACAGCCTGACTGGTAAGGACGTCATGTTTCACGACAGACACTGAAGGTCCGTTCCGTCGCCTCCCGGACACGCGGCAACGAGCGGGGGCCGGGCACGCAGGGAATGCACTGGGAGGCAAGCCATTGCAGGGCGGCTACAGGGAACCGTGTGATGCCCGCTGACGGAAGGTCTTGGCTGCCGCCTCGATTCTCCTTCATCCCGCCCGAGTCGCCGCTGAGGCCAGTCCCACCCCGCCTGGACGACTCACGGTACGTATTCGAGTGTATTCCTCTGGTAGTCGGAGCATCTGCTGGAGTGCCAGATCCAGCCACGGAATGTGGATGCTAGATGCACCTGGATCGCGTGCAGCCGAAGACCTACCCAATCCACCACTCTCCCCAGCTCCCATCCCGTCCGCCGTCGACCCACACGTCTGTGGAGCGGGCGTGGTTCATGGCGTCCAGGTGGAGCGCGCCACTGTACGAACGACCTGGACGCCATGGGCCGCGTCTGCTCGGTTCTGCCTGGGTCGACGGTGGACGGGATGGGAGCCCACAACGCTCACCACGATGTGCCCGCGGCCGGGAACGGCGCCCCCTCCCACCCGGTGCCGGCCGATCCCCCGCCGGAGGCATCATCTGTGACCGTGGGCCGCGAGCGTGTCGGGTGCTCGACTCATGTCCTCCGGGCCTATCCACTGTGGGCGGGCGTCGGCGCAGCCGGGGCAGCGCGGGCCGAAGGCATGAGCGCAGCCCCGAGCGGAGCCGGGAAGCCCGCCCGGCGGAGCGAAGCGCAGCCGGGTGCTTGAACCAGTAGAGAAAGTTGTTACTCAGGCATCGGCAGGGATGTGCCAGAGCGGTGCCTGGTACTGCTTCGGGCGGCTGCTGAGCAACAGGGCTCTGAGGTACTGGCGTTGAGACCCGTGTAGCCCTAGGGCTTCAGTGATCCTGCGGAATGTCGTGTGGGTGATACCGCGGCTGCGGGCGTCCGCTTCGAACGCGTCGAGCTGGCGGAGCGTGGCTTCGGGGTCGAGCTTCTGCTCCGGCTGGGTAGTGAGCCAACTGGCCTTGTTGCGCTCGTAGTCGATCTCCGAGTAACCGCAGATCTCCCGGCTGTGCTGCTCCGCCTCCTCCAGGCTCCTTGTCGCCAGGATCGCGCGGGCAAGCTCGTTGCGCTGCAACGTGTCGTCCAGGTCCGCTTCGTGGACGATGGCGCCCGCGTCGGTGAGCGGAACCGGTAGGCCGGCGTCCCTGACTTCGCACACGCCGCGGATGCCTCGGGCAGTCGCGGCCAGCATTGCCGTTGCCTCAGAGGGGTGCCACTCCAGTACCGAGCCGATCGGGTCTACGTGCTCGGCCGTGAGGCGCAGAGCGGCTGAGCCCACACGGTCGCGCAGATCCTCGGCAGGGATCTCCCCGTCCAGTCCTGGACCAGCGACCAAAAGCCGCACGGGCGCCTTGACTTGACAGCACGCAGCCAGCGTCAGAGCGTCGGCGAGTGGGCTGCGGAGTGTGGGTTCGTCGCCCTTGGCGAGGATGTCGCCGCCGACGTCCAGGAGGTCGATTGACTCCGGCGCCAGATGCGAGATCAGCTCTTCGAGCTGGTGCGTGATGCCCTGGGCGCCGTGGCGAGGATCGATCAGCGCGATGGCGTTGGGGAGTTCGGATGCCAGCCGGGGGAGTGTAGACCCCGAGGGGGCTACCGGCTTTGCGTCGCCCGGAATCGACCACACGCTCCCCGCCAGAGGGCGGAGACCGGTGAAGTCGGCCGGCGCCCGCGGGCCGGGGACCGGATCGATCAGCAGGCGGTCCCACGCGTACGTGAGGATCACTGCCGGACTCCCGGAGCCTCCATAGAGGGCCCGGTCGAGCATTGCGGCGGCGACGGCGTCGCCCCCTCCTCCTGCTGCCACGATCAAGCGCGTCACCCGGGCAGAGTACGGGTTTGCCTGCTAGCCACTCACCCTATAGTGGCTACTGGTCATAGCCACTTAGGGAAGGGGATCCGATGCCGCAGATCGAAGAGACCCAGCCCAAGTACCTCCAGATCGCGCACCACATCCGCGATCAGATCTTGCGGGGCGACTTGAGGCCTGGCGACGAGGTTCCGTCGGAGCGCCAACTGGCCGCCGACTGGAAGGTCTCACGGCCGACGGCAGCGCGCTCACTGGAGGCGCTGAGCCATCAGGGGCTGGTCGAGAAGCGGCAGGGATCGGGGACGTACGTCCGTAGCCTCGCCGTGAATCGGCGCGCTCGGGAGCTCTATGGGCGCGCGAAGCAGACGGGCAAGATCTACACGCCCGGCGAGTACGCGGTCATCACCTCGGCCGGCTGGCTGGAGGCGCCCGACTACGTGGCCGAGGCGCTGAGTTTGGCCCGTGGAACCCGCGCTGTGCATCGTCGCCGAGTCACGAAGAACGAGACTGGGCCCATCACCATCTCGACGTCCTGGTTCGGTGCCGACATCGGCGAACGTGCTCCCAAGCTCCGTGACCCTGACCGGATTCAGGAGGGCACGCTCATGTACGTCGAGAACATGACCGGTCGACAGGGCAGCTACGCCGAGGACCGGATGTGCGCGCGGCGGGCCACGGAGGACGAGGTGTCCGACCTCGAACTCGACTCGGAATCAGCGGTGTTGGTCGTGCATCACGTGGTCTATGACCTGCAGGACCGTCCCATCGAGTTCGCCGAGGCGACGTACCCGCCCGGGCGTTGGGCGTTCGAGCAGGGCTACCCGATCGCTTAGAAAGTCTCGCTTCTCTCGGCGAACCGCTTGTGGCTCGGAGTGGCTAATGCCACTATCCACTAAGTGGCTAAGGCCACTTAGCCGGAAGGAGCATGGCGTGAGCCGGGAGCATGGGGAGTTACGGCGGGCATCGCACGACGCGGTGTGCCGTGGATGCCGCGGGCGTGGGTGGAAGCGTGTTGGCTCCCGCTCCGGCCTGGCGGCATCCGCCGCCGATGCTCGCGCCCGCTCCACATCCAAGCGGCGCTGTCTCGACTGTGACGGCACCGGTAAGGAGTAGGCATTCATGGCGGATGCTCATGATGAGCCTGGTACCGCGACGCTGCCTCCGATGGGAGGCATGACCCTCTATCCGGTGCCTGAGTCCGTTGCTCGGGCTCGGCGCTGGTTCCGGAAGTTCGCTGGCACCTACGACCTGGCGTGCTCGATCGACGACTGTGTACTGATGCTCTCCGAGCTGGTGACGAACGCCATCCTCTATGGGGAGGCGGAAGAGGCCTGGAGGGTACGGGTCGAGTGGTGGAGGCTGGGCGAGGCTCTGCGGGTCGATGTGCACAACCCCGGACTTCCCACTGATGTGCACCTGTGCGACCCCGACGCCAACGACGCGCATGGGCGGGGTCTGCGCCTGGTCGACGGGCTCTCGGACTCCTGGAGTGCCGGCCCCAGCCCCTTCGGTGGCACGGTCGTGTCGTTTCAGGTGAACGACGCCTGGAAGCCGTGAAGTCGAGTTGCCCCCGTATCGCTCGGCTGGACTCGGGTGTTCATTGCCTACTCACGTGAGTAGTCTGGTTGACAGGTTGACTTGGCCGATCGGGACTAGGCGGGGCTATGGCGTACGAGGTGGCTGCACCCAAATATGTGCGGCTGGCGCAGACGCTCCAGGGGCGCATCGAGGACGGCACCTACCCGCCCGGAAGTCTGGTTCCGAGTGAGAACCAGCTCGTGCAGGCATTCGGGATGTCCCGCCCCACCGTCGTTCGAGCGCTGGACCTTCTGAAGCGAGACGGCTGGCTGGAGTCCCGGCAGGGGTTCGGAACGATCGTCCGCGGCCGGCCCGAAGCAGTGGAGCAGAAGGACCAGCGGGGGCGCGAGGCTCTGGAGCGAGCCGAATCGGTCGCCTCTGGGCGGCTTATCGAGGTCGACCAAGTGCCGGTCCCGTCGCGAGTCGCCGCGGCCCTTGGTGTTCCCAAGAGGGCCAAGGTGCTCGTTCGGCGGCTTCTGATCGAGGAGGACGGCGAGCCGGTAGAGCTGTCTTCTTCGTACTTCCCCGTCGGCTTCGCCGAGGGTACGAGCCTCGCTGATCCGGCGCCTCTCGCCGAGGGGCTGCGCGCGCACCTGGAGGCGCGTAAGAAGATCCGCTTCGATCACGTCACCGAGCGGATCTCGGCGCGACTCCCGAGCGAGGAAGAGGCCGTCCTCCTCGCGCTGCCTTCGGGGGAGCCCGTTCTCAGTGTTCTTGTCATCGCCTGCGATGTGTCGGGCCAGGCCCTACAGGTCGTCGATGTTCTCCTGCCCGCCGATCGGCAGGAACTGGAAGACACCTACCGGCTCGGCTGATGCAGAGCGCTCCGTGTGAGTCGCGCACTGTCTACTGATCTCCCAGTGACGCAGGGGGACTTGAATCACTTGACAAGTCAACTGGGCATCTCTAACTTCGAACTTGCTAAGTCAACTTGTCAGGCTGTCTGGCAGGTGCCTACGAAGGAGAAGTTCTGTGCGTGTGATCCGAGTTGAGACCTCGTCCGCGACGATTCTTCTGACCGAGACTCCTGAGCCGAAGGTGAAGGACCGGCAGACGGGCGAGATCGCCAAGGACGCTGTCAGCGGTGAGGCGCTGATGAAGGTCGGCGTCGTCTACATCGACGAGGGGGAGTCGTCGCTCATCGCGGTGACCGTGCCGGAGAGCGGGGTCACGGACGGCCTGACCGTCGGTGGTCCGGTGTCGCTGCCCGGCCTCATCGCCCGGCCGTGGGAGAGCGTCTTCGGCGGCCAGGCCCGCCACGGCATCGCCTACCGGGCGGCCGCGGTGGTCCCGGGTGCATTCCCCGCCGGGCTGGAGAGCTGATCTCGTGTCCGAGTTGATGACGCTGGCTGAAGTGGGTGGGCCGCTCGCAGCGATAGGCGGAGCGGTCTACGCCCGTAAGGCGCACCCAGCCGTCTACTGGGCCACGGTCGGGCTGCCGTCCTCGGTGGCTCGGCTGGTGGCCTCCTACGGCTCCACCATGGATGCCTGCGGACTCACGGTCGCGCCGTCTCGGCTGCGGGCCCTGGCGATACGCGCCACCACTCGACGAGAGGTACGGCCGGTTCCGCCTCGCCGGGGTCTGATCCGACCGACATCGACGGGCTTGAAGATCCGGCTTCGCCTGGCTCCCGGACAGGAGCCGGCGGACGTGGCTGCCTCGTGCGAGCGTCTTCGTCACGCCTGGGGCGTCCACGCCGTGCACGTGCGCGACATCAAGCCGGGCGTGGTGGAGCTGCGCCTGGTCGGCTTTGACGTACTGCGGCAGGTGAAGATGCCGCGCCGCGCGGAACGGGAACTCCTGGCAGTGCCCGTGGCCGTCCGGGAGGACGCGAGCGTGTTTGTTCGCGACTACCGAGCCGTTCCGCATCAGCTGGTCCTCGGCGCGACTTTGTCCGGGAAGTCGATGTTCCTGCGCAACCTGCTCACCGAGCTGGCCGCACAGCCGGTCGCCTTGGTCGGCATCGACTGCAAGCGGGGTGTGGAGCTGGCGCCCTTCGCCCCGCGGCTGTCCGCGCTGGCCACCGACTCCGACGAGGCTGCCGAGCTCCTGCCCGTCCTCGTCAAGGAAATGGAGGACCGCTACGACCTGATCAAGGCGCGGCAGGGCATCGCGCCCGGCACCCCGGACGAGGAGATCACCTCGGACGTATGGGGACTGCCGGACGATGAACGCCCGGTACCGATCGTGCTGTTCGTGGACGAGGTCGCCGAACTCTTCCTGGTGACTTCGCGCAAGGACGAGGACCGGCGCGACGAAATGGTCACCCAGTTGATCCGGCTCGCCCAGCTCGGCCGGGCCGCGGGAATCTATCTGGAGATCTGCGGGCAGCGCTTCGGTGCCGAATTGGGCAGGGGCGCCACGATGCTCCGGGCTCAACTCACGGGCCGCGTCTGCCACCGCGTCAACGACGAGGCCTCGGCAAAGATGGCTCTGGGCGACATCGCCCCTGAAGCGGTCGGCGTTGCCGTCACCATCCCGGCCGACCGTCCCGGCCTGGCCGTGTCCGGCGATACGTCCGGCGGCTGGGGGCGCATGCGCACCCCCTACCTATCGCTCGCCGACGCTGCCTCGATCTGCCGCGAGAACGCTGAACTCACCCCTGAGATAGCGGCGCTGAAGCCCTTCCGGCCGATCGCTGCCGCCTCACCTGAGGCCACTCCCATCGCAGTGACCAAGCCGCGTCCGGCGACCGGCTGACCTTCCTCACCTCACCGGCCGGCGCGACCGCCTCGCGCCAAGTCCCTACTCCCGCCTTGCCCGAAACCGAATGAGAGGACGTGATCCCGGTGGCTGAGCACTCCGCATCGCGCGCTCTTCCGTTCCGCGTGGACGCGGTACTGATCCAGGCGGTCATCGCTGCCGCACTGTCCTTCGCTCACCTGCATGACTTGGCCGTCGCCGCGGGACAGGACGGCTGGAAGGCGTGGGCCTACCCGGTGAGCGTCGACCTGCTCCTCGTGGCGGCCTGGAACCGGCTGCGGTCGGGGGAGTCGAAGGCGGCCGGGTGGTCCTGGTTCCTGGTCGCGCTCGTCGCCAGCCTCGGCGCGAACGTCGCCACGGCAGGGCTCCTCGACCTCGACCACGTTCCTGCCTGGCTGCGCGTCGCCGTGGCCGGTTGGCCGGCAGTCGCCTTCCTCGGCGGCACGCTCCTCGCCCACAGCCCTGCCACGGAGACGAGTGGCCAGAAGGAGGAGTCGGCGGACGGGGCGGAGGAGCAGAGCGACACCTCCGAATCAGGGATCCGCCCTCCCGCCGCCGCTCCCCGCCCTGCGCTTTCCGGGCCCCCGCCCGATCGCCTCCCGGCCGCTCTCGTCGAGCACGCGCGAAAGGTCGCCGCAGAGCACCACACCCGCACGGGAGCACCCATCGACACCGCCACCCTCCGGGCTCGCCTCGGTGTCCCGGCCCCGCTCGCCGAGGCCATCGCCGCCCAACTCACCTGACTGACAAGGAATCCGCTGTTGCGACCGTCCACGCTGCGCGCCCTTCGACGCGCCGCCGAACTGACCCGCCAGAACAACTTCACCGAGGCCGTGCTCGTCGCCGAGCCCGTGATCCTCACCGCCGATGTCGACGAGGGCGTGGAGATCCGCCGCTGGCTGACCGACCACGTAGCCGACTTCACCGCACCGAAGGAGAACCGCTCATGACCGCCAACCGCCGCTTCCGACGCGTGATCCGCATCGGCCCCGTCCAGGTCGCCACCTTCTACGACGGCCGAGGGCAGGAGAAGCACACCGCCGCGTGCACGGCTCCCCGCTGCGGGTTCTCCACCGACTACGACAGCCGCGCCGCCGCTGAGCTGGCCGCCCGCACCCACCGGTGCACCGGCCGCTGAGGAGGCCCCGTGACCGTCAGCCTGCCGCTCGTCTTCGTGCTCGGCGTCATCGCCTGGGCCGCGATCAAGTTCCTCGGCATCCGCCTCTGGATCGCCGTGGTGATGGCCCTCTTCGGCTTCTGGCTCTCTCAGACCGTCCTCGCCCCCGTCATCGAATCCGGCACCCGCTCCGGGGTCGACGTCGTCAACGGCACCCACCACTGAAAGGAGAACCACCATGCTGTTCCGCCCGCAGATGCCCGGCACGGCGCCCGTTCCGACCGCGCACATGCCGACCACCCCGACCGTGCACGTGCCCGCTTCTCCCGTTCAAGGCCATCACGCCCCGGCGCCTTGCTCGTGCACTGCATCCCACGCGTCGGCACCTGCCGCTGTACGCACCGTCACACCGTTCGCCACCCGCGTGGCGGGAGTCGTCGTCGCCGTCCTGGTCGTCGGCGTCGTGCTGACCGCACTCCTGGCGACGGTCGCCATCACGGCCGTCTCCGTCTCCATCGCGGCCGTGGTGCTGCGTTCCCTGCTCAACAGCGCCACCAAGCGCTGACCGGCCTGCCGGGGCGGCCTCGATACCGCCAAGCATCCCGCCGCCCCGGCAGGCACAGACCCTCCCGACAGCAGTCGAAAGGACAGCTCCATTACTACCGGACACATTCCGCCCCCACTCGAAGATCTCGGCGCGCTCGTCTCCCTGGGCGGCATGCCGACCCTCGTCAAGCAACTCCGCGGCCTCGGCGGCTGCACCCGGCCCGTCCGACTCGACGGCCACCGCACCGAACGCGCCGTGGACACCCGGACCGGCGAGATCGGCCGCGTTCTCCACCGGCTCGACTCCTCGACCCTCCCGGCCGGTCACCTCCTGGTGCGCTGCAACAACCGCCGGGCGAGCCGCTGCACGGCCTGCGCTGAGGTCTACCGCCGCGACACCTTCCACCTGATCACCGCCGGATTACGCGGCGGCAAGGGCACCCCCGACGCTGTCACCCGGCACCCCAAGGTCTTCGCCACCTTCACCGCGCCCGGCTTCGGCCCCGTCCACAACCGCCCTACCGATCGCCGGGGAACCGTGCGGCCCTGCCGCTGCGGTCGGCTGCACGACACTGAGGACGCTGCACTCGGCTCGCCCCTGGACCCATCGACGTACGACTACGAGGGCGCGGTCCTCTGGAACGCACACGCCGGAATGCTGTGGCGCCGGTTCTCCATCTACCTGCGCCGCGAGATCGCCAAGCGCGCCGGCCTGACGCAGCGCGAGTTCCCGGACTTCGCGCGGGTCTCCTTCGCCAAGGTCGCCGAGTTCCAGAAACGCGGCGCGGTTCACTTCCACGCTGTCATCCGCATCGATGGCCCGGAAGGCGGCACCGATGAACCCCCGAGCTGGGCGACGACGGACCTCCTGGCGGACGCCATTGCTTCCGCCACCGCGAAGGCGGCAGTCCTCGGCCCCGTCATCGATGGCCGGGCCCACACCTTCGTCTTCGGCCGCCAACTCGACGTGCGCCCGATCCGGTCGGCCGACTTCGACGGACCGGCAGAACTCACCGAACGAGCCGTGGCCTCGTACATCGCCAAGTACGCCACCAAGGGAGCCGAAGCCACGACAGGCGCCCTGGACCGACCGCTCAAATTCCTCGCCGAGCTGGCCCAACTGGACCTGACCGACCATGCCCGCCAACTGGTCCGCACCGCATGGGCGCTGGGCGCACGCAAGGACCTGGAGCATCTCCGTCTTCGCGCCTGGGCCCACATGCTCGGCTTCCGCGGTCACTTCTCCACAAAGACGCGTCGCTACTCCACGACCCTCGGCGCACTCCGTGACGCCCGTGCCGACTGGCGTCGCGCACAAGCTCCCACGCTCGTCGACGACGAGACCGACACGACCCTCGTCATCTCGCACTGGGTCTTCGCCGGAACCGGCTTGTCCGCTGCCGAAGCGTGGCTGTCCGCGTCCGTCGCCCCCGCTCCCGGCACAGAAGGAGAGCCGACCACATGACCGAGCAACACCTGTCCGTCCACCAGGTCGCCGAGTTGCTGGGTACGACCGAGCGCTTCCCCCGCCGACTGATCGAGGAGCGACGTATCCGGTACGTGAAGGTCGGGCGTCATGTCCGCATCCCTGCGAGCGCGGTGGATGAGTTCCTCAGCTCGCACACGGTGCAGCCGATCAAGCGCCCACGTGCTCGGTACGGGAGGGCTGCCTGATGGCCAACGACAAGGGCAGGCGTCGCCGTTTTGGAGCCATCCGGAAACTCCCCTCCGGTCGCTATCAGGCGCGCTATCCGGGACCGGACGGCGTCATGCGCCCGGCCCCGGTCACCTTCGAGACGACGAACGACGCTGATGACTGGCTCGCCGAGAAGCAGACCGAGATCCGGCGGGGCGACTGGATCGACCCTGATGCCGGCGGGGTCAACTTCGCGGCCTACGCGGCCACGTGGGTGAAGGATCGCGGGCTCGGCGTACTCACGGTGGATCTGTACGAGCGGCTGCTGACCAAGCACATCCTGCCCACCTTCGGTGACGGCGACCTCGACGAGATCACCGCGCCGCGGGTGAGAGCCTGGCGCACGGAGCAACTCGCCACAGGGTCCAAGTCCGTGAACGCCAAGGCGTACCGGCTGCTGAAGGCCATCATGGAAACGGCGGTCGACGACGAACTGATCCGGCGCAACCCCTGCCGGATCAAGGGCGCCGGCGCAGAGAAGGCGGACGAGCGGCCCACCGCCACCGTGGCCCAGGTCGATGCCCTCGCCGACGCGATCGGCATGCGCTGGCGCCTGATGGTCTACCTCGGCGCGTACGGGCCTACCCGTCCCGAGGAACTGGCCGGCCTGCGTCGCCGGGACGTCCACCTAGATGAACTGAGGATCACGGTGCGGGTCGCCGAACCGGAGCGGGTGAACGGGCGCCGTGCTCCCGGTGCCACCAAGTCGGACGCCGGCACCCGCACGATCTACCTGCCCGCGTTCCTCGGACGTGAGCTGCGCTGGCACCTGGAGTCCTTCGCGGAGGAAGGCCCCGATGGGTTGCTCTTCGTCGGTGAGCGCGGTAAGCCCTTCCGCCGCAGCACCTTCGGCCGGTACTGGCGTAAGGCCCGTGCGGTCGTGGGCCTGCCCGACCACTTCCGGTTCTACGATCTCCGCCACACCGGGCACACCCTGTCGACCCGATCGGGCGCGACCCTGAAGGACACGATGGTGCGCGCCGGCCAGTCCTCCGAGAAGGCAGCGATGATCTACCAGCACTCCGAGAAGGAGCGGCAACAGGAGGTCGCCGGGATGCTCGACCGCAGCGTCAGGAAGGCTCGCCGGGCTGTGGCACGGAAGCCGGATGATCAAGCATCTGGCACGGATCTGGCACGCGACGACTGAGCGGAATCGCACAGCAAAAAGCCCCGGGCCGCTGGCCTGGGGCTTCTTCGTGGAGCGGGTGACGAGAATCGAACTCGCGCTCTAAGCTTGGGAAGCTTATGTTCTACCATTAAACTACACCCGCGTAGTACGGCCGTTTGAGCGGCTTCGTACTGCCGGACACTGTACCCCATGCCGGACCCCGGGCGCTTCTGCCCCGGGGTCCGGCTGCGTTCCGTGGGCGTGGATGTGACTGCGGGTGAAGGGAGTTGGGGCGTACGGTGGGGGGACCGCGAGAGGGTTGTCCAGGGTCGGGGAGTCGCCTGGATCGGCGTCCCTTTCATCCCGTAATGTGACCCCTCGTCGTCGGTCAGGAAACTGGCCCAAATGGCTCGTGGGGAAGGGACTCCGGGACTTGATGGACTCGTTGGAGCGCACTGTCGTCCGTTGTGCCGAAGGGCACGTGTTCAGCACCAATTCGTTCCCGATGCAGCAGGCCGACCGTCTTGGTCCCAGCCGGCTCATCAGGTGTCCGCGGTGCGCTCGGCTGCGTCATGCGGTTCCTGTGGGACCCGACAAGCGGTAACCAGCAGCAACGGCTCTCAGCGCGCGGGCCCGCCGATTGTGGCGGGCCCGCGCGCTCTGCGTATCCTCGGTGCGTGCTTCTCTCAGACAAGGACATCCGGGCCGAGATCGACGCCGGGCGGGTCCGGATCGATCCCTATGACGAATCCATGGTTCAGCCGTCGAGCATCGATGTGCGGCTCGACCGCTACTTCCGGGTGTTCGAGAACCACAAGTACCCGCACATCGACCCGAGCGTCGAGCAGAGCGATCTGACGCGGCTGGTGGAGCCGGAGGGCGACGAGCCCTTCATCCTGCACCCCGGCGAGTTCGTGCTCGCGTCGACGTACGAGGTCATCAGCCTGCCCGAGGACATCGCCTCGCGCCTGGAGGGCAAGAGCTCGCTGGGCCGTCTCGGTCTCGTCACGCACTCCACGGCCGGGTTCATCGACCCGGGCTTCAGCGGCCACGTGACGCTCGAACTGTCGAACCTCGCGACGCTCCCCATCAAGCTGTGGCCGGGCATGAAGATCGGTCAGCTGTGCATGTTCCGGCTGTCGTCGCCCGCCGAGCACCCCTACGGCAGCGAGCGCTACGGCTCCCGCTACCAGGGCCAGCGCGGGCCGACCGCCTCCCGTTCCTTCCTCAACTTCCATCGGACCCAGGTGTGAGCAGCAGCGACATGAGTGACGTCAGCCCCGTGCGCGAGAACCTCACGTACGAGAAGTTCGGGGTCGCGGTGCGCGAGCTCGCCCAGACCATCGCCGACGACGGCTACGAGCCGGACATCGTGCTCAGCATCGCCCGCGGCGGCGTCTTCGTGGCCGGCGGCCTGGCGTACGCGCTGGACTGCAAGAACATCCACCTGGTGAACGTGGAGTTCTACACCGGCGTCGGGACCACCCTGGAGATGCCGGTCATGCTGGCGCCCGTCCCCAACGCCATCGACTTCAGCGACAAGAAGGTGCTGATCACCGATGACGTCGCCGACACCGGCAAGACGCTGAAGCTGGTGCACGACTTCTGCCTCGACCACGTGGCCGAGGTCCGGTCCGCCGTGGTCTATGAGAAGTCCCACTCGCTGGTGAAGTGCGAGTACGTGTGGAAGCGGACCGACGACTGGATCAACTTCCCGTGGAGCGTGGAGCCCCCCGTGGTGAAGCGCAGCGGTCAGGTGCTCGACGCCTGAGGCGTCTGAGGACGTGAGAAAAGGGGGCCCTCGGGCCCCCTTTTCACGTCCTCGTCGTCCGCGTGCGTACCGGCTAGAACGTGCCCAGCTTGATGATCGACAGCAGCGCGATCAGCTGGATCGCGCTCGCCGCGAGCGCCTTCGGCCAGGGCAGGTCGTGGGACTTCGACACCATCGTGGTGAGCAGCGCGCCGGCCGCCAGCCAGGTCGCCCAGCCCAGGAGCTGCACGAACATCTCGTCGCCGCCGAGGAACATGCCGACGACCAGGCGGGGCGTGTCCGTGAGGGACGCGATCAGCATCGAGAGCCCGACCGTGGGCTGCCAGGCGCCGTCGCCGCCGAGCTGGCGGGCCAGCGTGTGGGTGACGATGCCGAGGATGAAGAAGCTGAGCGTGACCGCCACGCCGGTGGTCAGGACGTACGGGATCGCGGACGAGAGCGTGGCGTTGATCACGTCCTCGCGGGCGCCGTCGAAGCCGAAGATCGCCAGCAGCCCGTAGAGGAACGTCACGATGAGCGCCGGGGCCCACATCGCGTAGTCCCGCATCTGGAGGTACGTGGCCGCCGGGCGCAGGACGACGCCGCTCAGCAGCTCCTTCCAGTGCAGCCGGGGGCCGATGGGGCCCGCCGGGGTCGACCCTGCCTGGTAGGTGGCGCCCTGGTTGTAGGGGTCGTCGTTCACCGAGAACGCCTGCGTGTGGCCCGGGTTGTTCGCCGCGTACGGGTCGTAGCCACCGCCCTGGCCCTGGCCGCCCTGACCTTGGCCCTGGTGGTTCCCGAAGTACTCCGGCTCGCCGTGCCCACCGCCCCCGTTGTGCCCGCCGCCCGCCTGAGGCCACTGCTGCTGCCCGTAGTACGGCGGGTGCGGTTGCCCCTGCGGCGCTTCGCGGTTGTCCCGGCCGCGTCCGTTCCTGAATCCAGCCACGTACTCGAACGTACCTGGTTTTGCCGGTCCTATTGCCGGGCCCGGGGATCGGGCCCGGCTTTGCGGCTGACCTGTGACATCCCCTAAGGGACGGCCCCGCAGGGACGTGTCAGGGCGCGAGGACCGCTCCGAGGCCCTGGTAGCCGCCGCTCAGCGAGAATGCGGGGGCGCACACGCAGAAGGAGCCGGTGACGGCGGTTCCGAGGGCGTTCCAGGTGCAGCCCGAGGCGTTCTCGGTGGGGATTCCGACCGTGAGATCGGCCTTGCCGTCGCCGTTCGTGTCGGTGACGGCGCCCACCGTGCCGTCGGCGCCGGTGAGTTCGGTGCGGGTGTAGCGCCCGTCGTTCCAGTTGTCGAGGTAGACGCGGCCGCCGGGGTCGTCGGAGTAGCGGCCGGGCAGCATGACGCGTTCGGCGGAGCCGTCACCGTCCACGTTGCCGACGACGGCGGTGTGGGTGGTGCCGAGCTGATGGTCGGCTCCGGCCGGGGTCCCGGTCCCGGTGCGGGTGAAGGGGCCGAAGAAGTACTGGGCGGAGCAGCGCGAGCCGACGACGACGTCGGGTGCGCCGTTGCCGTCGGTGTCTCCGGTGGCGAGCCCTTCGGCGAAGGTGCAGCCGTCGTCGGGGACGTACGAGGGTTTGACGGTGGCACCGGAACCGAGGCCCGCCGCCCCGCCCCACACGAGGGTGAGGCTGCCCTGGTGGTCGTCCGTGCCGACGGACTCCGAGGGCGCGCCGACGAGCAGGTCGGTGTACCCGTCGCCGTCGAGGTCGGCCGTCGCCAGAGGGCGGGGCGGTGCCGTGCCCGCACGGGCGGGCACGGCACCGGGTGCACTGCGCTCGGTGGCAGGTCAGTCGGCGAAGTTGGAGCCGAGGTACGGCGTTCCGGAGGCCGAGATGCCGAGCGTGGAGGTGTAGATGCCGGCCGACGCGGAGAGCGTGTCGTCCGTGTTGGAGTGCAGGGCGTAGACGGCGCCGTTGCCGCCGTTCTCGCCGGAGGCGCCGATGACGACGTCGCCGCGGCCGTCGTCGTCGAGGTCGTCGATGTGGACGTCCGAGCCGAAGTGGTCGCCCTTCTCGTTGGAGTTGGGCACGCCGGGGGTGTCCTGGCTGTAGAACTTGGCGCCCGCGCCGGTGATGCCGGAGCCGTCGGCGGCGCCGTACAGGACGGTGACCGAGCCCGCGTCGGTGAAGCCGTCGAGGTTCTCGCCGGAGGCGCCGACGACGAGGTCGAGCCGGCCGTCGCCGTTGACGTCGCCGAGGTCGAGCTCGTTGCCGAAGTAGTCGCCGTTCTCACCGGCCCCGGGCACGCCCGCGGTGTCCTGGTCGATGGTCTGGACGGCGGAGGCGTCCGGGCCCGACGCGGTGCCGTGGGCGATCAGGACGGCGCCGCCCTTCTGGGCGCCGGGGATGTCGGAGGGGGCCTCGGGGTCGGGGTCCCAGGCCAGGCCGAGGACGACGTCGCCCTTGCCGTCGCCGTCCACGTCGCCGACGTCCGTGATGATGCCGGCGGGCAGCTTCACGTAGCCGGTCGAGGTGACGCCCGAACTGGTGCCGGGGAGGTAGAAGTTGGCGTTCCAGCCCTCGTCGGAGTCCTTCTCGTAGCCGTTGACGAGGAGGTCGTCGATGCCGTCGCCGTTGATGTCGCCGGAGTGCAGGTTGCGGATGCCGTCGCCGCCGCCGCTCCACACCGGTGCGCCCACCGTGTAGGCGCCGCCGGTGCCGCCGCGGACCACGTCGACGGTGGCCGAGTTGGGCGTGGCCACCGCGAGGTCGGACGAGCCGTCGCCGTCGAGGTCGGCGGCCTGCAGTATGGAGCCGAAGTGGTCGTGGCTCGCGGCGCGCGGGTCGGTGACCGTCTTGCCCGTGGTCAGGCCGTTCGCGGACCCGTACAGGATGGCGGCGGTGCCACCGTCGACGTCGCTGCCGACGTCCTCGCCGGGCGCGCCGATGGCCAGGTCGTCGTAGCCGTCCTCGTTGAAGTCGCCGTAGGCGGTGTCGGAACCGAAGAAGTCGTTCTTCTCGGCGGTTCCGGGCACCCCGGCGGAGTTCTGGCTGATGGTGACGTGCTTGCCGCTGCCGTACAGGACGCTGACGACACCGGCGCCGGCCTTGCCGTTGACGTAGGCGAGCGGCGCGGACGTCGCGGTGTCCGCGACGCCGTCGCCGTTGAAGTCCGCGTCGGACGCGGCGACTCCCGGCGTGGCGGCGGTCGCGGTGCCGGCCCCGGCGACGAACAGACCGCCGGTCAGGGCGGCCGCCGCGGCCGTCGCCGTGGCGAGGCGGATGCGGGTCGGGGACGGGGTGGGGATGCGTCTGTGCTTGGCCATGTGGTGGGCTCCTTGAGGTGTACGCGTAGGGGTGGGGTCGGCGCCGCGCGGCACGGCCGGTGCGCGGACCCGGTGGCGAACCGGCGTGTCAGTCGGCGTAGTTGACGCCGAGCTTCGGGGTGCCGGAGGCGGAGATGCCGAGCGTGGAGGTGTAGATGCCTGCGGATGCCGACAGCGTGCCGTCCGGGTTGGAGTGCAGGGCGTAGACGGCGCCGTTGCCGCCGTTCTCGCCGGAGGCACCCACGACGACGTCGCCGCGGCCGTCGCCGTCGAGGTCGTCGATGTGGACGTCGTTGCCGAAGTTGTCGTTCTTCTCGTCGGTGTTGGGGACGCCCGGGGTGTTCTGGCTGTAGAACTGGGCGCCCGCGCCGTTGTTGATGCCGGAGCCGTCGGCGGCGCCGTACAGGACGGTGACCGAGCCGTCGTTGGTGCCCTTGCCCGTCAGGTCCTCGCCCGGGGCGCCGACGACGAGGTCGAGGTGGCCGTCGCCGTTGACGTCGCCGAGGTCGAGCTCGTAGCCGAACCCGTCGCCGGCCTCACCGCTGCCGGGCACGCCGGCGGTGTCCTGGTGGATGGCGTGGACGCCGTTGCTCGAGGGGCCGACGGAGCTGCCGTAGTTGATCAGTACGGCGCCGCCCTTGTGGCCGGAGCTGCCGCTGCCGTCGGCGTCCTGGCCGAAGACGATGTCGCCGTATCCGTCCTCGTTGATGTCACCGATGTCGGTGACGACGCCGTCGGGCAGGTCCTGCCAGGAGTTGGACTTCAGGCCGGTGGGGGTGCCGGGGAACCAGTAGTTCGCGCTGCCGGCGTACGTTCCCCAGCCGTTGACGAGGAGGTCGTCGATGCCGTCACCGTTGGTGTCGCCCGACTGGAGGAACCGGACGCCGTACGCGTCGCCCGACGCCTTGGGCCCGGCGGAGAGCGGCGCGACCAGGGTGTAGGCGCCGCCGGTGCCGCCCGCCGCGGTGAACCCGCCCCGGACGATGTCGACCGTCGCGGAGTTGCCGGTGGCCGCGACGAGGTCGTCCTTGCCGTCGCCGTCGAGGTCCG
Source organism: Streptomyces longispororuber (assembly GCF_024448165.1). Classification (GTDB taxonomy): domain Bacteria; phylum Actinomycetota; class Actinomycetes; order Streptomycetales; family Streptomycetaceae; genus Streptomyces; species Streptomyces longispororuber_A. The sequence goes on along the minus strand of NZ_JAMOLN010000032.1, from coordinate 10,370 downwards.
CCGCTTCGAGGAGCACGCCGAAGTTGTCGTGCTTGGTGGGGCGCGGGTCCTTGACGGTCGTACCGCCCTGGAGACCGTTCGCGGAACCCCACAGGAGGACGACGGTGCCGCCGTCCTTGTCCGTGCCCACGTCCTCGCTGCTCGCGCCGACGGCCAGGTCGTCGTACCCGTCGCCGTTGAAGTCGCCGTAGGCGGTGTCCGCGCCGAAGTGGTCGCCGTTCTCGGCCGACCCGGGGACGCCGGCGGAGTTCTGGCTGATGGTGGCGTGCCGGCCACCGCCGTACAGGACGCTGATCAGCCCGGCCTGGGCCTGGCCGCCCACGTAGGCGCCCGGCGCCGACACGGCGACGTCCGCGGCCCCGTCCCCGTTGAAGTCGGCGTCCGACGCCGCGACACCGGGGGTGGCCGCCGTCGCGGAACCCGTGGAGGCGACGAACAGCCCGCCCGTCAGCGCGGCCGCCGCCGCCGACGCCGTGGCGACGCGGAGGCGGGCGGGGGAGGGCGCCGGTACGCGCCTGTGCTTGGCCATGTGGTGGCTCCTGCGCAAGAGGGGGATGTCTGGCGGACATCCCGCGTCGATAGGTGCCGTTCGGCCGCTGTTTGCCGGGAGTTGTCCCGGGCGCAGCTCGCCGGTCGGCGAACAGGAGACACCTTGTGGGGTGTGATGGTTGTACGGGGCAGGTGAGGTTTTCCGGGAACTTGGGCGGGGGTCAGCGGCCGAGTGTCGCGCCGTAGCCCGCCGCGCCCGAAAGGCCCAGTTTCTTCGGCGTCACGGAGACCGTGTCGGGGAACGGGGGCTCCTCGTCCGTCTTGCGGAACCAGACGCCGCCGGTCGAGGCGTTCTCGCCGGGGGCGCCGATCACGAGGTCCGCGTACCGGTCGCCGTCGTGGTCGGCCGCCGCGAGCGCCGCGCCGAACCGGTCGCCCGCCTCCGCGGTGCCGTCGACCTGGGGGCTGTTCTGGGTGATCTGGTCGCCGACGAAGTGCGGTTCGCCGTAGGCCTTCTCCAGGTACGTGATCGCGCCCGCCGCCTTCGCCGTGCCCACCGCCTCGTGCGGGGTGCCGACGAGGAGGGCGTCGTGGCCGTCGTGCACGGTGTCGTGGACCGTGCCGAGGGAGGCGCCGAAGTCGTCCTCGGGCTCGGCCGCGCCGCCGACGTAGGGGGTGTCCTGGGTGGTGCAGCCCACGGGGCCGCCGAGGGTGGTGCCGGGCTTGCCGGTGACGAGGGCGACGGCGCCGCCGGTCCGCTGCTCGCAGTAGGTCGTCTCCACCTCGGAGTTGGGCTGGACGAGGCCGATCGCGAGGTCCTGCGTGCCGTCCGCGTCGAAGTCGCCCGCGGCGAGCGCCGCGCCGTGGTCGCTCGTCGACCAGGTGGTGCGCCAGCCGTCCGCCGCCTTCGACGTCACGAACGTGCCCTGGTCCTCCATCCCGCGGTACGTGACCGCGAGGTCGTCGCCGCCGTCGCCGTCGAAGTCGGCCGTGGCCAGGGCGGCCGGGCCCGCGAAGTGCCAGGTGCGGACGGTGGTGGGGGTGGTGGAACCCATGGTGCGCAGGAGCAGCGCGGAGCTCTCCTCGGAGCTGCTGCTGTACACGAGGTCGGCGCGGCCGTCCCGGTCGTAGTCGCCGGCGGTCAGCAGCGCGCCGACGTGGGCCTCCTCGTGGCCGCCCTTGACGGTCGTGGTCCCGGAGGTCAGGCCTTTCGCCGAGCCCCACAGGACGTAGACGGCGCCCTGGTACTGCTCGTCGGGTACGTCGAGGGTCTCGTCCGGGGCGGAGACGGCGAGGTCGGCGTAGCCGTCGCCGTTGAGGTCGGCGGGCACGACCGCGTAGCCGAAGCGGTCGCCCGCCTCCGAAGTGCCGGGTATGGCGGGGGAGTTCTGGCTGACGGTCGTCGAGCCGTGCTTGCCGAGGCCGCCGCTGCCGCCCCACACCACGTTCACGTACCCGGCCTTCGCGCGGCCGCCCACGCTCGCGTCGGGTACGCCGACGGCGAGGTCGGTGTAGCCGTCGCCGTTGAAGTCGCCCCGGGTGCCGGACGGTTGGGCGCCCGCCGGGGTCGCGAGGGGCAGGGTCAGGCCTGCCGCGGCGAGGGCGGCGGCGCACAGGAGGGCCAGGTTTCGCACGCGCACGGTCGGGCTCCCGGGGTCTGGTGGCTGGGGTGCTGTTCGTTCCCCGGGTGTGACCGGCGAGGCGTACGGATGGTTGTGTTCGGGTTAGCGGGAGGTGAACTCCAGTGTGGTGAAGGTGAGTTGGGGCTTCGTCGGCAGCAGGGCGGCGGTGCGGGCGCCGGGGAGGACCGTCACCGTGTCCTTGGTTCCCGTGTCGGACGTGCGCTGCAGCACCAGGTCGTCGCGTCCGTCGCCGTCGAAGTCCGCCACCGCCACGACCCGGCCCGCACCCGGCGATCCGGGCACCGCCGACGCGGCGCCCCGCACCAGCCGGACCTTCGCCCCGTCGCCGCCGGACACGACGAGGTCGGTGCGGCCGTCGCCGTCGAGGTCGCCCGTGTCGAGCGTCTCCCCGGTGACCGGGACCGTGCGGGGGGCGGCGCCCTGACCCGCGTACACCTTGAGGCCGCCGCCGGTCAGCACAGCGGTGCCGAACCGGCCGAACGCCACGTCCGTGCCCGCCGGGTAGGCGGCGCCGGGGCGGCCGGGGCCGGTCGGGCCGCCGAGGACGACGGCCGAGCGGGCGGTGCCGTTGTGGGCGCGGACCAGGACGTCGTCGGCGCCGTCGCGGTTCACGTCGGCGGCGGCCGCCGGGACGTTCCCCGAGGACTGGGCGATCCGGGCGGTGCCGCGCGAGGCACCGGCCTTCGTGAACGGGCCCGGCAGGAACGTCAGCCGGCCGCCGCTCGCGTGCACCACCAGGTCGGCCTTGCCGTCGTCGTCGAAGTCGCCGCACACGGGCTGGTCGGGCCAGTCGTTGCCGAAACGTGCCTGCGCGGGGATGCGCAGCTTGACGCCCTGGCCGGAGATGCCGGTCGGCGAGCCGAAGAGGAGCTGGAGCGGCACCGGGGGCTGGCCCTGCCCGTCGTAGGGCGGGTCCGTGGAGACGACGAGGTCGGTGAAGCCGTCGGCGTTCAGGTCGCAGGCCGCCTCGGAGCCGAACGCGGCCGGCGTCTGCCCCTTCGTCGGCGCGGCGTACGCGCGCGGGGAGAGCAACTGCCGGGCCGCCGGGACGAGTCCGTGCCCCTTCTTCCCGTACACGATGCCGATGCCGGGGTCGTCGCCCTGCCCGTCGTGGGCCAGTTCGTCGAGGACGAGGTCGGGGGCGCCGTCGCCGTTGAAGTCCGAGGCCGTTCTGGATCCGGTGCCGCGCGGCACCGGTTGAGCGGCCGCCTGCTCCTTGCCGGCCATCGCCACGGGGTGGTGCGAGGCGGCGGCGTCGGCATCGGTGTCGTCCGCGCCGCCGCAGGCGGTGAGGGTGGCGGCCAGCAGGACGACGCCCAGCGCGCCGCCCCTGCAACCGTGTCTCCGTATGCCCGTCATCCTCGTACACCCGTCATTCGCGTCGAACCGCCCCGCCGTCTGTCATGAACAGTCTCGTCCGGTTCATGATGCCGACGGGGCGGGGGATCGTTAAGGGGCGGGAGGTGCCGGGTTGGTCACGTTGTGGGCCGTGATCAGCGCAGCACGTCGCCGAAGGAGATGCCCGCGGCCGGCCGGCCGAAGTCCGCGCCGTTGAACGACGTCACCGCACTCGTCGTCAGGTACGGGGAGCTGCCGCGCAGCACCGTGACGGCGCCCGCGTCGGCCTTGGTGCCGATGTCCTCGCCGGACGCGCCGATCGCCAGGTCCGCGCGGCCGTCGCCGTTGACGTCCTTGAAGCGGACGGACGAGCCGAACCGGTCGCCCGCCTCGGCGGCGCCGGGCACTCCGGTGGTCGCCTGGTGGTAGGCGCGGCCGTCGAGGTCGTAGCCGGACCGGCCCTTGAGGACCACGACCGAGCCGGTGCCCTTGACGCCCGAGACCGTCTCGCCGGGAGCGCCGACCGCGATGTCGTCGAAGCCGTCGTCGTCGAGGTCGCCGACGGTGACGGACGCGCCGAACCGGTCCTCGGTCTCGGTGGCCCCGGGCACCCCGGTGCTGTCCTGGGTGATCTTGTGCATGCCCTCCATCTCGTCGGTGAAGATGGACGATCCGCCGTAGAAGATCCAGATCGAGTTGTCCTCGGCCTGGCCGGTGACCAGGTCGGGGTAGCCGTCGCCGTTGACGTCGCCGGTGGCGGCCGCCTCGGTGGTGGAGCCGGTGAAGTTGCCGTCGATCTGGCCCGAGTAGTAGCCGATGTCGCCGGCCCCGCCGTCCACCCAGCCCATGTACGGGCGGCCGTCGGCGTGCTTGCCGTACAGGACGTAGGTGTAGGTGCGGCCGACGCCGGTGCCGTGGAACTGGGCGGCGGTCTGGCCCTCCAGGGTCACGTCGGAGGGGATGAACTCGACCTCGGGCGCGTACGCCGACGCCGGGGTGCCGTCGCCGTACCACCACCACTTCTTCGCGCTGACGACGGAGAGCTGGGCCCAGTCGTCGCCGTCGAGGTCGACGAAGACGGTGCCTTCGCCGAACCGTTCGTCGTCCTTGGTGGGCGCGTGGTAGACCTGCGCGCCCGTGGTCAGGCCCTTGGCGCTGCCCCATACGACGGTGACGGAGCCGCTCGCCCAGTCGGCGACCTGTTCGCCGGGGGCGCCGACGATCAGGTCGGTGTAGCCGTCGTGGTTCACGTCGCCGCTGGAGACGTTCTCGCCGAACTCGTCCTCGGCCTCCGTGACGCCCGGGACGCCGGGGGTCTCCTGGGTGACGGTCACGGATCTGGCCGGGGCGACGCCGGAGGCCGAACCGTACGTGATCGTCACGGAGTTGGCCTTGGGGGTGCCGATGGCCAGGTCGCGGTAGCCGTCGCCGTTGTAGTCGTCCTTGAGGGCGGTCGCGGCGGATGCGGTGCCCGCGAGGGGGAGGGTGAGGCCGCCCGCGGTCAGGGCGGCGACCCCGGCGGCTATGGCGAGTTTCTTGAGGCGCACGTCAACTCCAGCGTGGGGTTGGGTAGTTGTTCACCGGTGTGACGGCTGGGGTTCGGTGAATGGTTGTACGCCGGGCCGTCGTAACTTCGTGGTGGGGGTGGGCGACTGCGGGTAGCGGACACGAGGGGAAGGCGCGGCGGAGCCGCAGGCCTTCAGGGGCGCGGGGAACTGCGCGACCAGCCACAGTCCACCCGCACCCGTGAGCGCACCGACAGATCCGCGGCGCCTAGTCGTCGATCGCGGCGCCGAATCGCGCGTTCAGTGACGGAGCGGACAGCGACCCCGCTCCGTACGTCCAGGAGCCGGACGCTGTGACGCCGGAGGCGTTCGCCGAGAAGACCCAGACCACGCCGTCGCCGGTGTTCTCGCCGGGCGCCGCCGCGAGGAGCCCGAAGCGGCCGTCGTCGTTCGGGTCGGTGAAGGAGACCTGCCCGCCGAACTTGTCCCCCTTCTCCGCCGCCCCGGGCACGTCCGCCGAGTCCTGGTTGAAGTCCCGTACCCCGGTGGTCCGCAGACCGAGGGCCGAGCCGCGCAGGACCCACACCGCGCCCGCGTCGGCGACCGTGCCGATGTCCTCGCCGGGCGCGCCGATCGCGACGTCGGCGTACCCGTCGCCGTCGCTGTCGCCGACGGACAGGTCGGCACCCCAGCCGTCGCCCTTCTCGGCGGTGCCGGGCACGCCGTCGGTGTCCTGCGTCCACCACTGCGGTTCGCCGCTGGGACCCGTGTCCGAGCCGTAGTAGACGCCGACCATGCCGCCGGTCGTCCACTCGCCGCCGTCGTCGGGGCTGTGCGGCTCACCGGTGACGACGTCGTCCTTGCCGTCCCCGTTGACGTCACCGGAGGCGACGACCGGGCCGCCGCGCAGCGTGAGCACCGGCAGCGGGTCGGCGTCGGCGGCCGTGCCGGGGAGCACGTACGACCAGCCGTGACCGGGCTCGTCGCCGACGGAGGTGCCGGAGACGACGAGGTCGGCGAAGCCGTTGGCGTCGTAGTCGCCGGTGGTGAGGGCCAGCGGCTGGATGCCGGTCGGCGCGGCCAGGGCGGACCGGGTGGCGGCCTTCGGCGTCGCGCCCTCCGGGGCCTTCGCCTTCGGTGCCTTGCCCGCGAAGTCGGTCCGGGAGGCGCGGACCAGCCGCTTGGCCGTCCCTGCGGTGGATCTCGCGGCGGGTGCGGCCTCGTACTGGAAGATCGCGAGGCCGACCGAGTCGAGGACGGCGAACTGGTCGCCGTCGCCCGCGTCGGAGAACCGGGCGGCGGCGAGCGCCGAGCCGAACCGGCCGCCGTTGGCGGGTTCGTCGGCCTCCAGGCCCGTACTTGAGGTGCCGACGAGCCCCTTGGGGGTGCCCCACAGGACGACGCCGCCGCCCGAGTCGGTCATGGTCCCGAGGTCCTCGCCGGGGGAGCCGACGATCGCGTCGTCGTAGCCGTCGCCGTCGATGTCGCCGGAGGCGACGGCCTGCCCGAACGCGTCGCCCGCCTCGGCGCCGCCGGGCACTCCGGTCGTGTTCTGGCTGAAGACGGCCGAGCGGGACGTGCCCATTCCGCTCGGACCGCCGTACTGGACGGTGACGATCCCGGCCCCGGCGTGGCCGCCGACGGTGGCCCCGGGGGCGCCGACGAGGACATCGTCGTAGCCGTCGCCGTTGAAGTCGGTGTTGCGGTCGTTCGCGCGGGTGCTGCCCGGGGTGCCCGCGTACGCGGACGGGGCGGCGGCGATGAACGTACCGGTGAGAAGGAGGAACGAGGCCGCGGCGAGGGCGGCCGAACGGTTCTTGCGCACGTGCGGCTCCTGTAGCGAAGGAAGGCCGGGCAGCGCGGGGGGACGGCCGGAAAGGGCCCGTTCCTTGTCCGGCGCCCCGTTTGACACGGGATCATCCGGAAGGGTTGTACGGGACGGGAGAAGCAAAGAGGGCACCCCGTCGTGACGGGGTGCCCTCGGTGCGTCTGCCGGGGGGTGTTACTTCACCGGCTCAGGCTCCGGCGCGTCCTCGGTCTCCGCCTCGCCCGCCGGGTCGACCGGCGTCTTGACGGAGTCGAGCAGCAGCTGGGCGACGTCGACGACCTGGATGGACTCCTTGGCCTTGCCGTCGTTCTTCTTGCCGTTGACCGAGTCGGTCAGCATGACGAGGCAGAACGGGCAGGCCGTCGAGACGATGTCCGGGTTGAGGGACAGGGCCTCGTCGACGCGCTCGTTGTTGATGCGCTTGCCGATCCGCTCCTCCATCCACATGCGCGCGCCGCCGGCGCCGCAGCAGAAGCCGCGCTCCTTGTGGCGGTGCATCTCCTCGTTGCGCAGGCCGGGCACGTTGGCGATGATCTCGCGCGGCGGGGAGTAGATCTTGTTGTGGCGGCCCAGGTAGCACGGGTCGTGGTACGTGATGATGCCCTCGACCGGGGTGACCGGGACGAGCTTGCCCTCGTCGACGAGGTGCTGGAGCAGCTGCGTGTGGTGGATCACTTCGTAATCGCCACCGAGCTGCGGGTACTCGTTGCCGATGGTGTTGAGGCAGTGCGGGCAGGTCGCGACGATCTTCTTGACCGTCTTCGGCTTCTTGGACTCGGCCGTGACCTTGCCGTCGTCGTCGTACTCCTCGCCGAACGCCATGTTCAGCGCCATGACGTTCTCCTGGCCGAGCTGCTGGAACAGCGGCTCGTTGCCGAGGCGGCGGGCGGAGTCACCGGTGCACTTCTCGTCGCCGCCCATGATCGCGAACTTGACGCCCGCGATGTTGAGCAGCTCGGCGAAGGCCTTGGTGGTCTTCTTGGCGCGGTCCTCCAGGGCGCCGGCGCAGCCGACCCAGTAGAGGTACTCGATCTCGGTGAGGTCCTCGATGTCCTTGCCGACGACCGGCACCTCGAAGTCGAGCTCCTTGAGCCACTCCAGGCGCTGCTTCTTCGCCAGGCCCCAGGGGTTGCCCTTCTTCTCCAGGTTCTTGAGCATCGTGCCGGCCTCCGAGGGGAAGGCGGACTCGATCATCACCTGGTAGCGGCGCATGTCGACGATGTGGTCGATGTGCTCGATGTCGACCGGGCACTGCTCGACGCAGGCGCCGCAGGTGGTGCAGGACCACAGGACGTCCGGGTCGATGACGCCGTTCTCTTCGAGGGTGCCGATGAGCGGGCGCTCGGCCTCCGCGAGGGCGGCGGCGGGCACGTCCTTCAGCTGCTCCTCGGTCGCCTTCTCCTCGCCCTCCATGGACTTGCCGCCACCGGCGAGCAGGTAGGGCGCCTTGGCGTGCGCGTGGTCGCGCAGCGACATGATCAGGAGCTTGGGGGAGAGCGGCTTGCCGGTGTTCCAGGCGGGGCACTGCGACTGGCAGCGGCCGCACTCGGTGCAGGTGGAGAAGTCGAGCAGGCCCTTCCAGGAGAACTGCTCGACCTGGGAGACGCCGAAGGTGTCGTCCTCGCCCGGGTCCTCGAAGTCGATCTCCTTGCCGCCCGAGGTCATCGGCAGCAGCGCGCCCAGCGAGACATCACCGTCGGCGTTGCGCTTGAACCAGATGTTCGGGAAGGCGAGGAAGCGGTGCCAGGCGACGCCCATGTCGGTCTTCAGGGCGACCGTGATCATCCAGATGAAGGAGGTCGCGATCTTCAGGCCGGCGAAGAAGTAGGTGAGGTTCTGGAGCGTGGAGACGTCCAGGCCCTCCAGCGCGTTCACCACGGGGTACGAGATGAAGAACGACGACTCGTAGCCGTCGACGTGGTGCTGGGCGCCTTCGAGGGCGTGCAGCATGAAGATGCAGACGCCGACGATGAGGATGACGGCCTCGACGAAGTACGCCTGGCCGAAGTTCGAGCCGGCGAAGCGGGACTTGCGGCCCGGCTTGTTCGGCTTGCTCAGCTGGCGGATCACGATGAGGACCACGATGCCGAGGACCGTCATGGTGCCGATGAACTCGACGAAGACGTTGTACGGCGCCCACTCGCCGATGATCGGCAGCAGCCAGTCGGCCTGGAACAGCTGGCCGATGGCGTTGACGATCGTCAGCAGCAGCGAGAAGAAGCCCACGGCCACGAACCAGTGCGCGACACCGACGATGCCCCAGCGGTTCATCCGGGTGTGGCCGAGGAACTCCTTGGCCACGGTGACGGTGCGCTGGACCGGTTCGTCGGTGCGGGTGCCTGCGGGCACGTTCTGGCCGAGCCGCATGAAGTTGTAGATCTGCAGGAGGGCACGGACGAACAGGGCCGCGCCGACCACGATCGTAACCAGCGACACGATGATCGCGGCGAGTTGCATTAGGGGGCTCCTCGGGCCTGCGAGGGTGGTCTCGTCGTTGACGTACTAGTGATTACTAAGCGGTAACTTATGCAGTCCGTCTGAGACTACCCACTTACCCGGTCGCAATGTAGTCGCCCGGGTCGTGATCTGTGTCGCTGAGGGGACCCTCAGGGCGCGGTGCCGTGGTCCCGCCGGGTGCGTCGTCGGGCGGGCCAAAGCAGATCGTGTTATTCGCCCCATATTTGGACATAAGGGAATAACTTATGTAGGTCTCCGGCCGGGTGTGCCCCGCCGGTGTCACCCCGATACCGCAACTCACCGAGGGGCCCTGAACGCACATGTCGTCCACCTATCTGGTCACCGGCGGCGCGGGCTTCATCGGCTCGCACCTGACCGACGCGCTGCTCGCGCAGGGCCACACCGTCGTCGTCCTCGACGACCTGTCCACCGGCGACCGGGCCCGCCTCGCCGCCGCCTGGCCGAACCCGAAGCTCCGCTTCGTCCGCGGCTCGGCGCTCGACGCCCGCCTCGTCGACGAACTCGCCGGCCGCTGCGACCACGCGATCCATCTCGCCGCCGCCGACGTCCGCCCCGTCCTCGCCGCCGCCCTGCGGCACGGCCGCCCGCTGCTGCTCGCAGGACCCGCCGACGACAGGGCGCTCGCGCTCGCCCACCACCGGGAACACGGCCTGCCGGTGACGGTGGTCCGCCTCTTCGACACCGTCGGGCCGCGTGAGTCGTCCGCGCACGGCACGCTCATGCCGCGGCTCGCCGCGCAGGCCGTCGCCGGACAGCCGCTGACCGTCCACGGCGACGGCAGCCGGCGCCACCGCCTCACCCACGTCACCGACGTCGTCGACGCGCTGCTGCGCCTCCTCGCCCGTCCGGACGCGGCCGGCGGCACCTTCGACGTCGCGCGCTCCGAGGAGACCACCGCCGCCGACCTCGCCCACGCCGTCGTCGAGCGCTCCGGCTCACCGTCACCGCTCCGCTTCGTCCCGTACGAGACCGAGGCCGAGGCCGAAGTCCCGTACGAGACCGACGCCCCCGACACCCGCGCGCTGCGCGCCCTCACCGGCTGGGCGCCACGGGCCGGGATCGAGGAGATGGTCGACGCGGCACTCCTCG
>NZ_JAMOLN010000319.1 GCF_024448165.1 Streptomyces longispororuber | reverse complement strand
GCTCGCCATGATGATGTCCTTGTTACCGGTCGTCGTGACGAAGATGTCCGCCTTGTCGACGACCTCGTCCAGCGTCGCCACCTGGTAGCCGTCCATCGCCGCCTGCAGCGCACAGATCGGGTCGATCTCGGTGACGATCACCCGCGCGCCCTGACCGCGCAGCGACTCCGCACAGCCCTTGCCCACGTCGCCGTAGCCGCACACGACAGCGGTCTTGCCGCCGATCAGCACGTCCGTGGCGCGGTTGATGCCGTCGATCAGCGAGTGCCGGCAGCCGTACTTGTTGTCGAACTTCGACTTCGTCACCGCGTCGTTCACATTGATCGCGGGGAACAGGAGCGAACCGTCGCGCTGCATCTCGTACAGGCGGTGGACACCGGTCGTGGTCTCCTCCGTCACGCCACGGATCTCGGAGGCCAGCTGGGTCCACTTGCGGGAGCCCTCGGAGATGGTGTCGTTCAGGAGCTGGAGGATGACGCGGTGCTCGTCGGACTCGGCGGTGTCGACCGAGGGGACCTTGCCGTCCTTCTCGTACTCGACGCCCTTGTGGACGAGGAGGGTGGCGTCACCACCGTCGTCGAGGATCATGTTCGGGCCGCCGGTGGGGCTGTTCGGCCAGGTCAGCGCCTGCTCCGTGCACCACCAGTACTCCTCCAGGGTCTCGCCCTTCCAGGCGAAGACGGGGACGCCCTGGGGGTTGTCCGGCGTGCCGTTCGGGCCGACCGCGATGGCGGCGGCGGCGTGGTCCTGGGTCGAGAAGATGTTGCAGGACGCCCAGCGGACATCGGCGCCCAGGGCGACGAGGGTCTCGATGAGGACGGCCGTCTGGACCGTCATGTGGAGGGAGCCGGTGACGCGGGCGCCCGCGAGGGGCTGCGCGGCGGCGTACTCCTTGCGGATCGACATCAGGCCGGGCATCTCGTGCTCGGCGAGCGTGATCTCCTTGCGGCCGAACTCGGCGAGGGAGAGATCGGCGACCTTGAAGTCCTGGTCCTGTCGGTTGGCGACAGAAGTCATAAGTGAGCTGCTCCTCGGTGCAGTTGCAGTCGGTCGAGGTGGGCTGTCGTGCGCGTTCCCACAGAAGGGAGCACGCATGGCTGGTCTGCGGGCGTCGTCGGACACAGGTGTCCTCAGATACTCGCAGCGCAGTCCGTCGGAGGCCCTCTCTCCCTCGGACGACCCGGCGCGCGGGCCGCCCGACCGCCATCAGCAGCGACGTCTGGCTCGTTACGAATCTACACCGATCGGCCCAGTCGGCCCCACCCCGTCTCGATGGGGCGGTGGTGAGGGTGTGGCTGGTTCCGGCCTCTGACGGGGGTGCCGGAGCGGCCGGGACATGCACGATGAGCAGGGGCAATTCGGGACCTTTGGACTTTTGATCCTGTGCCTGGCTGTTGCAGGATGCGAGGGAGGCCGCGAACATTTGCGCGGTCTTGTAAGGCGAAGGCACAAAGGAGAGCCACGTGACCAGTCCGGCCGACCCCCACGCGGGCGGAGGGGCCGCCGAGCAGCCGAAGAAGTTGAGGCTGCTCGCGGTGACCGCCTGTCCGACCGGCATCGCGCACACGTACATGGCCGCCGAGAAGCTCCAGCAGGCGGCGGACGCGCTCGGCATCGACATGAAGGTGGAGACGCAAGGGTCCATCGGGGCCGAGAACGTCTTGACTGACAACGATGTCAAGAACGCCGACGGCATCATCATCGCCGCCGACAAGGACGTCGACCGCGGCCGATTCGTCGGCAAGCGGGTGCTGTCCGTCGGGGTGTCCGAGGGCATCAGCCACCCCGAGCGCCTCATCGAGCAGGTGCGCAGCGCGCCCGTGCACGGCGCCGGGGGCGGTGGCGGCAGCGCCGAGCCGCTCTCGTCGTCCGGCGGTGGCGGCGGCGGGAAGGAGCGCAGCGTCGCGTACAAGGCGCTGATGAACGGCGTCAGTTACATGATCCCGTTCGTGGTGGTGGGCGGTCTGCTCATCGCCATCTCGCTGTCGCTGGGCGGGCACACCGACCCCAAGGGCGGGCTCGTCATCCCGCCCGATTCCTTCTGGATGCACGTCAACCAGATCGGTGTCATCGGCTTCACGCTGATGGTGCCGATCCTGTCCGGCTACATCGCGTACGCGATCGGCGACCGGCCGGCGCTGGTGCCCGGCATGATCGGCGGCTGGATCGCCAATACCGGTGAGCTGTACGACTCCAAGGCGGGCGCCGGCTTCATCGGGGCGATCGTCACCGGGTTCCTCGCCGGTTATCTGGTCCTGTGGATCAAGAAGGTCAAGGTCCCGAAGTTCGCCCAGCCGATCATGCCGATCATCGTGATCCCGATCGTCTCGACGACCGCGCTCGGACTCTTCTTCATCTATGTCATCGGCAAGCCGATCTCGTGGGTGTTCGAGCATCTGACCAGCTGGCTGAGCGGGATGACCGGCACCAGTGCCATCCTGCTCGGCGCGATCCTCGGGCTGATGATCGCGTTCGACATGGGCGGTCCGGTCAACAAGACGGCCTTCCTGTTCGGCGCGGGGCTCATCGCGACCGGCAACCAGACCGTCATGGGCATGTGCGCCGCGGCCATTCCCGTGATGCCGCTGGGGCAGGGCCTCGCCACGCTGATCCGTAAGCGGCTCTACACCGAGCAGGAGCGGGAGACCGGTCTCGCGGCGCTGTTCATGGGGTGTTTCGGCATCTCCGAAGGTGCGATCCCGTTCGCCGCGGCGCGGCCCGCGCAGGTCATTCCGGCGAACATGCTGGGCGGCGCGGTCGCCGGTGCCATCGCGGGCATGGCGGGCGTGGAGGACGCGGTGCCGCACGGCGGGCCGATCGTCGCCGTGCTGGGTGCCGTGGGCGGTGTGCCGATGTTCTTCGTGGCCGTCGCCATCGGTTCGGTGGTGACCGCGCTGACCACGGTCGCGCTGGTCGACTTCGCCGAGCGCAGGCGGCGCGGCGAGGCCGTGCTGAACGTTCCGGCCGGGCCCGAGCCGGCCCTCGCCGGTGTGGGCGTCGGCGCCGGAGCGGCCGGTGGCGCGGCGCAGGCCGCCGTGGCCGCCGCCCAGGTCACCGCCCCCGCCCCGGCCCCCGCCACGACCGGCGAGCCCAAGGACTCCGATGAGCCCGAGGTGCTGTCCGGCTACCTCACCGAGCAGACCGTCAAGGTGCAGCTCGACGCGCACGAGAAGGAGGCCGCCATCCGCGAGATGGCCGGGCTGCTCGCTCGTACGGGCAAGGTCGCCGACGTCGAGGAGCTGGTGCGGACGGCGCTGCGGCGTGAGGAGCAGGGGACCACCGGGCTCGGCGAGGAGATCGCCATCCCGCACGCCAAGACGGACGCGGTGACGGCTCCGGTCGTCGGGTTCGCGCGGTCCGCCGAGGGCATCGAGTGGGGTTCGATGGACGGGACGAAGGCGAAGCTCGTCTTCATGATCTCGGTTCCGGAGGCCGCCGCGGGCGACGAGCACCTGCGGATCCTGGCGCTGCTGTCCCGGAAGCTGATGGACACGGGCTTCAGGGCCCGGCTGCAGGAGGCGCCGGACGAGGCGGCGGTGCTGCGGGTGCTGGCGGAGGTCCGCTAGGCGGATCCAGCACGTCCGTTACGGGGGGGCGGCTACGAGGACGGGGTCGATGCGTGCGGACGCGTCGGCCCCGTCGCCGTAGCCGGCGGGGCCCGTCGCCGTACCGAACGGCACCCGGCGCTAGCCTCTCCCCGCGCCGCTCCGTCCGCGAGGGGCGCGGGGAGGGAAACGCATGAGAGGCAGTGCGCGCCGACTGGCCTTGACGGCCTGGGTGTTGGGGCCGCTGGGGGTGGTGGGGCTGGTCGGGACCGCGGTGTGGCTGGGGATGACGTACCGGAGCGTCTCCGTGTCGAGCGACTCCATGGCGCCGACGTACACGATGGGCGATCGGCTGCTCGTCGAGCGGGTGGACGGGGACGAGGTGCGCCGCGGCGACGTGGTGCTCTACACCATGCCCGCGCGCTACCGGGACCTGCCGGTGCTGCAGCGGGTCGTCGGCCTCGGCGGGGACCGGGTCGCACACGGTGGCGGGCCGACCGGGCCGACGCGGGTGAACGGGCGGGCGCTGGCCGAGCCGTACCTGGAGGACGGCCAGGCGAACGGCGGGCCGCCCTACGACGTGCGGGTTCCGCGGGGGCGGCTGTTCCTGATGGGCGACCATCGCGGGAACTCGAACGACTCCCGCTACTTCCAGAGCGACCACGCGGGCTCGGTGCCGGCCGGTGCCGTCGAGGGGCGGGTCGTGGACGGTCTGACGCGGCCGGTGCTGGGCGCGGTGGCGGGGGTCGCCTGGCTCGGGGTGGCGCTGGCGGGGCTCGTCTGCGGGATCAGGGCCGGGCAGCTGCGGCGCCGGGAAGCGGCCCTGCAGACGGCCGGCTGGTCGCTGCAGAGGTGACGGGACGTCGGGACTGACAGGGAGGGCGAGGAAACGGGGAAGGGGTGGCGGGTCCGGACTCGGACGCGCCACCCCTTCCCCGTAGATCCGCTGGGAGAACCCGGGAGGACCTGGGAGGACCCGGGAGGATCTGGGAGGACCTGGATCAGTGCGCGGCACCCGGCGTCGGGCCGCCCGGCGTGGCCTCCGGGTCGGCGCCCTTGGCGGCCTCCGCGTCGCTGTAGATGTCGGGTTCGAGGTAGATGACGCGGGCGATCGGGACAGCCGCGCGGATCCGGGCCTCGGCTTCGTTTATGGCGCGGGCGACCTCGGCGGCGGTGTCGTCGTGCTGGACGGCGACCTTCGCGGCGACGAGGAGCTCCTCCGGGCCGAGGTGGAGCGTGCGCATGTGGATGAGGCCGGTGACGGTCTCGCCGTCCACGACCGCCTGCTCGATCTTCGCGACCTCTTCGGCGCCCGCGGCCTCGCCGAGCAGCAGGGACTTGGTCTCCAGGGCCAGCACGATCGCGATGGCGATGAGCAGGATGCCGATGCAGAGCGTGCCGATGCCGTCCCAGACGGCGTCACCGGTGGCGAGGGTCAGACCGACACCGAACAGGGCCAGGACCAGACCGATGAGCGCGCCGAAGTCCTCCAGGAGCACGACCGGCAGCTCGGGGGCCTTGGCGCGCTTGATGAACTGGCCCCAGGAGAGCTTGCCGCGCAGGGCGTTGGACTCCTTGATGGCCGTGCGGAACGAGAAGCCCTCGGCGATGATCGCGAAGACGAGGACGCCGACCGGCCAGTACCAGTGCTCCAGGTCGTGCGGGTGCCTGATCTTCTCGTAGCCCTCGTAGACGGCGAACATGCCACCGACGGAGAACAGGACGATGGAGACCAGGAAGGCGTAGATGTAGCGCTCGCGGCCGTACCCGAAGGGGTGTTGCGGGGTCGCCTCGCGCTGGGCCTTCTTGCCGCCGAGCAGGAGCAGGAACTGGTTGCCCGAGTCGGCCAGCGAGTGGACGGCCTCGGCGAGCATCGACGAGGAGCCGCTGAAGAGGAACGCCACGAACTTGGCCACCGCGATCGCGAGGTTGGCGGCGAGCGCCGCCACGATCGCCTTTGCTCCGCCTGAAGCACTCATGTTGTTCCTGGTGTCCTCTCGAGGTCGTACGTCCCGTGCCACTGCTTTGCCCGGCCTTTGCGGTGGGTCATTGTTGCAGCACGGGACGCCACAGGGTTCTCTCAGGCCACGACCGTCGCACGGAAAAGCGTGCCGACACCGGACACTTCGGCCTTTTCGCCTGCCGGGACGAAGGCCGATCCGCCCGGTGCGAGGACGATGTCGCCCGCCCGGACCGTGCCCGCCGTGCAGAGCAGGATCTGCGGGGTGGCGGCCGTCAGGTCGTGGGCGGGGGCGCCCTCGGGGAGGACGAAACGGGAGAGACGGAACTCGTCGATCGGCGTGTCGTATACCTCTTCGCCGTCGGCGGACGCCTCCGGGCGGAGCACGCCGGGGTCGGTGGCCTCGAAGCGGACGATGCGCAGGAGTTCGGGGACGTCGACGTGCTTGGGGGTGAGGCCGCAGCGCAGGACGTTGTCGGAGTTGGCCATGATCTCGACGCCGAGGCCGTTCAGATACGCGTGCGGCACGCCGGCGCCGAGGAACAGGGCCTCGCCGGGCTGCAGTTGTACGTAGTTGAGGATCATCGCGGCGATGACACCCGGGTCGCCGGGGTAGTGGTGGGCGATGCCCGCGTACGGCTCGTAGGCGCCGCCGAGGCGCTGGGCGGCGGCCGCGGCCTCGGTGACCGTGTGCGCCATCTCGTCGCGGTCGGCGGTCAGGATCGCCGTCAGCACCTCGCGCAGCGCGGCCTCTTCGGGGTGGGCGCGCAGCAGGTCGGCGTACGGCTTGAGACTGTCGACGCCGAGTCCTTCGAGGAGGCGGGCCGCTTCCTCGGGGGCGCGGAAGCCGCACAGGCCGTCGAACTCGGTGAGCGCGCAGATGAGTTCGGGCTTGTGGTTGGCGTCCTTGTAGTTGCGGTCGGGGGCGCCGATCGGGACGCCCTTCGCCTCCTCGGCCGCGTACCCCTCCTTCGCCTGCCCGAGGTCGGGGTGCACCTGGAGGGAGAGGGGGGCGCCGGCGGCGAGCAGCTTGAGGAGGAACGGGAGGCGCGGGCCGAACCTGGCGACCGCCTGCTCGCCCAGCTCCGCCGTCGGGTCGGCGTCGATGACTTCGTTGAGCGGGCCGCGCCCGGTGCGGGAGGGGGCGCCGGGGTGGGCGCCCATCCACATCTCGGCCTGCGGTTCACCGGTCGGTTCGGCGCCGATGAGCTGCGGGATGGCGGTCGTGGAGCCCCACGCGTAGGGGCGGACGGTGTTGGTGAGGCGGTCCATGAGGTGTTCTTCTCCGTACGGCGGCGAACGGGCGGCGAGCGGGCGGCGAGCGGGCCCGGTGGGTTGCGGGTGGGGCCACCTCACGCCGTGGAGGCGAGGCCCAGGTAAACGGCGGCGAAATCCGTGACGGCGATCAGCTCCGCGAGGGTCTCCAGATCGCTGCCCTCCTCCGGCTCCAGCTCGCTGATCGCGGTGTCGTGGGAGAGCGCGAGGTCGCGGGCGGAGGGGGCCGCGGACAGGCCGCCGGTGGGGCGGTCGCGGAGCAGGACGACGCGGGCGCGCAGCGCCTGGGCCTCGTCCACGCGGTCGCGGAAGAAGTCGTCGGGGTCGCCGCCGGCCGCGAGGGCGCTGACGAGGAGCGCGCCGTGGGCGGTCATCGCCTCGGGCAGGTCGCCGGCGAGGGCGGGGCGCCCGGCGAGCTCGGCGAGGGCGGCGGCGAACCGGCGGCCCACCGGGCCCGCGGCCGCGCCCTCGGTCCAGATCAGCGGGAGCGACTCGGCGAGCTCGGAGGCGAGGGTCTTCGCCGGGTTGCTGTACGTGGCGATGGCCGGGCCGCAGCGCTCGGCGGTGCGGTCGAGGCGGTCGGCGACCTTCTCCAGGTCCTCGGCCGGCGCGGACAGGAGTCCCGTGCGGTCGAGGAGCGCGAGGAGGGGGGTGAGCAGCGCCCAGAGCGCGCCGGGTGCGGAGGCCGCGGCGGGTTCGTCCTGCTCGTACGGGGCGGTCGCCATCGGTACGAGGAGGCCGTGGGCCCTGGCCACCGCCTCGGTCAGCGGGGCGCCCTTCGGGCAGACGGCGACGACGGTGACGCCGCGCCGGTACGCCTGTTCGACGAGGAGGGAGAGGCTGGGCTCGGTGCCGTCCGGGGTGGCGATCAGGAGCAGGTCGACCGATCCGGCCCAGCCCGGCAGTTCCCAGCGCAGGGCGCCGGCCGCGGGGGCGACGCCGGTGGAGCGGAGGCGGACGACCGGGCAGGCGGCGCCCGCGAGCCGGCCGATGAAGTCGGCGACGCCGATGGCCGCGGTGCCGGGGCCCGCGAGCAGGACGGCGCGTGGCCGGCCGTCGGGCTTCAGCTCGGCGATGCCGGCCTCGGCGGCGTGCCGGGCCGCCGTGCGGACGCGGGCGCCCGCCTCGGCGGCGCCGCGGAGCAGGCCACGGCGGTCCGCCCTGGCCAGCGCGTCCGGGTCGTCCAGGAGCGTTTCGTCGAACATGGCGGCGGGCCTCCTGCGAGCGGCGTTTTGGGGGTTACGCGGGGCGGCGGGCCTCGTCGACGAGGAGGACGGGGATGCCGTCGCGGACCGGGTAGGCCAGGCCGCATTCCTTGCCGGTGCAGATCAGCTCGGCGTCGGCCTCCTTGAGGGGGGCGTGGCAGGCCGGGCAGGCGAGGATCTCCAGGAGGCCGGCTTCGAGCGGCATGGGGTTCCCTCCGGGGGTGTGGGTGGTGCTTACGGGGTGTGTCGTGCGACCTGGTCAGCCTACCGCC
>NZ_JAMOLN010000318.1 GCF_024448165.1 Streptomyces longispororuber | reverse complement strand
GACTTGATGGCGGTAGGTGTGGGGCCAGAACAGGCCGTGGTAGCTGCCGGTGACGGTCACGGTGATCCGCCGTCCGGCGTCCCAGATGCGGACCGATCCGCGGGCTCCGGCCCGGGCCAGGTAGGTATGGGCGGCGCCGGTGGCGGCGTCCGGGTCCACGTGCAGGCCGTGGGCGGGGATCGCGGTGTCGAGGTCGACGGCCTGTTGGGCGGCGCGGGCGGCCTCGATGGCGAGGGCGTCGGCGTTCTGCCGGGCGCGCAGCGCGCCGAACGCATCGACCGTGAGGAGTCCGGCGAGCAGGATGAGGGGGCCGGTGATGACGGCGACGAAGATGCTCACCCCGCCGCGGTCGTCGAAGCGCAACTGCCGCCACCAGCAGCCCTGTTGGATCCGGTTCATGAGCGGCCCCGGCCTCGGTAGGCGTCGACCACCGAGGTGAAGGAGCTGGTCACGGTGCGCACGCCGGGCCCGCCGCCGATCAGTACCAGATCCCCGACCGGGACGCGGCAAGCGACGGTGACGGTCACCGCGGACACCGTGCCGACGGGTACCGCGAGGCCGGCGGTGTCGGCCCGGACCTCGATGCTGGCGCAGGCCTGCTGCTCGCCCGACAGGGCTTGCCGGGCGGCCTGCCGGGCGGCGTCCTGGCCCTGGCCGGGGGTGCGCTCCAAGGAGGCGGCGCGGGCGGCGGCTTGGGCTGCGGCGTCGGTCTTCTGCCCGGCCAGGGAGAGGCGGGCGCCGGCGATGAACAGCAGTACCAGCACGATCAGGACCGGCACGGTGATGGCGGCCTCGATGGCCGCGTTGCCCCGGTCCCCGTGCAGTGCCTCGGTCCACGGTGGGCGCCGTGGCGTGTCGGGTGGCGTCACCGTTGTCCCTTCACGGTCCAGTGCTCGATGGGCCCGGTCACGGTGGCGTGCACGGTCAGGTGGAAGCCGGGCAGCATCGACAGCGCCTGCCCGGTGACGTGGACGCGCATCGTGTCCGGGCTGCTGCCGGCGGTGCTGACCTGGGTGCCGGTGAGCAGGTTGCCCGCCAGCGCGTCCAGTGCCTGCTGGGCCCGCGCCGTCCCGTCGCCGGGGGTGGCGTCGTAGAGGCGTCCGGCGGCCACTCCGGAACGGGCGGCGGTGTAGGCGATGTTGCGGGCATAGGCCCACAGCACGCCCTGGATGAGGGTGAACGTGATGAGGAGGACGGCGGGGAAGAGGATGGCGAGCTGGATCGGGGACGAGCCGCGGTCGCTTCGCACTCTGTGCAGCATCGGCGTGGACCGTTTCAGCCGCCGAGGTCGACGTTGTCGACCTTGCTGCTGGCCCGGTTGCCGAGCGCGACCAGCGCGGCGACGATCGTGACCGCGATGCCGATCCCGGCCACCCACAGGATGACGGTGACGACGGGGTTGTCGCCGCGGTCACCGCGCTCGTTGATCTCCTCGTGGGCCTCCTCGATGCGGCGGTTGATCGCGGCGGGGATCCGGGCGAGCAGCAGGCCGGTCTTCAAGAACAGGTCAGACATGGGGGGTCTCCTTCAGGAGCTCTGGTGGAAGGCGTTGAGCAGGGCGGGGAAGGCCAGGGCCGCCATGATGAGGACACACAGCACGGCCAGGGGGGCCTGCATCTTCTCGGTGTCCGCGTTGGCGGCGGCGGCCTCGGTGGTGAGTTGTTCGGTGCGCAGGCTGGCGGCGCGGTGGCGCACGGTGTCGTAGACGGAGGCGCCTTCCTGGGCGGACATCTGCACGAAGTCCGCGACATCGGCAAGCACCGGCACGTCGAGGCGTGCGCCGAGGTTCTTGAGGGCGGCCCACTGTGCGGTGCGCTCGATGCGGGCGCGCAGCAGGGCGTCCCGGATGCGCAGGAACACCCAGCCGCGGCCCACCTGGGCGGCCTGTTCGAGGGCGGACTCGATGGCGATGCCGGCCGCCAGGCGCAGCGCGACCAGTTCCAGGTAGACGGCGATGGCGTGCGCGCATTCGGCGCGCGCGGTGGCCGCGTCGCGCCGGATCATGAGGTCGGGCACGAACCAGAACAGCGCGGCGAGGATCAGGCCGACGACGGCGGGGGCGTACAGCGGCACGCCGATGCCGAGCAGTGTCCAGGCGGCGGTGAACAGGCTGGGGGCGAACAGCCCGAGCAGTACCAGCAGTGCCTTGTTGAGCAGGAACGCCTCCGCGCTCTGCCCGAGCAGGTCCAGGTCCTTGCGGGGCAGGCGGACGGGCAGTCTTCTGACGAGCCACGCCCCCAGCTGCGCCTGCGCCTGCGCCTGCGCCGACGAAGTCTCGGTGCTCGGCTGCCGGGGTGGGGCGGGCGCCGGGTTGAGGCGGTCCAGTGCCGGCCGGAGTTTCGGAGCCGCCGGCAGCACCTCATTGACCAGCAAAGCCACGCCTGCCCCGCCCACCGCGCCGGACAGGATGACCCAGGTGAAGGTGTTCATCAAAGCTCCGCTCGTGGCGCGGGCAGCGTCTCGTCCGCTGGTGGGGGTGTGCGGACAGGGCTGCGGGGGTCGGGAACCAGGACGCGGGCGCTGTGCCCGCGGGTGGCGTAGCGGCGCACCCACACCAGCGTCGCCACGAACCCGGCCGTCAGCAGGGCGAGCACCAACTGGCCCGTCACGGTGGCGTACACGCCGGTGTACTGCGGCACGGTGAACCCGAGCCCGACGATCCCCAGCGTGATCACGGTGAGGGTGCGCACCGTGGTGCGGGTCTTCTGTCGGTCGGCCTCGATGCGCTGGCGCATCGTGACCTCCTCGCGGACCGAGGCGGCCAGGTCCTGCATGGCCTGGGCGAGGCCGGGGCCGGGGTCGCGGGCGGCCAGGATCAGCGCGGAGCACACCTTGTCCCCGGTGACGTCGTCGAAACCGCGGGCGAAGTCGGCGAGGGCCTCGTGGGTGGGCCACTGCGCCTGCACCTTGTCCGCCAGCTCCCCGACCTCCCCGGCCAGCGCGGCCGGCGCATGCTTGCGCGAGGCAATCAGCGCCTTCTCCAGGGCGTTGCCGAGCCGCACCATCTCCGACAGCCGCTGCGCCCAGTCGCCCAGCGCGTCCCGGCGGGCGATCTGGGTGCGGGTCAGGGCGGTCCCGGACAGCAGCCAGGGCCCGCCCACGATGACCGCTCCGGCGATCAGCCCGGCCATCACCATCCCGGTGACCAGCCACACCCCCACCAGCGCCGCTCCACCGAGGCCGAGCAGGAGACGGCGCTGGGCGGCGAACTGCCGGGCAACCGTGCCGCGCTCGCCCTGCCACGGCCACGGCCGTTGGGGGGTGGTGGTGCCGATAAAGCCGGCCACCGCCAGGACGATGCCGAGACCGAGAAGGGCGCCGTTGGCCACCCACCACATGCTGGTGATCACAGCGGCCTCCCCTGGGCGTAGGCGAGGGCCGGGGCGGACAGCAGGGGTGAGGTCATGCCGGCCTGCTCCAGGCGGCGGCGCCGGCGTTCGCTGAGCGCGCCCTTGGGCACGGCCGGCCCGTCCAGGTCGTCGGCCGGGCCGAACACCTCGTTGTACATCGGCCGGCCGTCGTGCCCGATCCCGGTGATCTCCCACAGGTGGGAGAGATAGCGGCGCGGGACATCGGTGCTGTCGTCGACCGACAAGAACGCGATCAGGTGCAGGCCGTTGGCGATCTGCCGGTAGGCCAGCTCGGGGGTGAAGTTGGCCTGCGCCAGCAGATACAGCTCGGCGACCCGGTCGAACACGGCGGCCGGCTCGGAGGCGTGGATCGTGCACATGTTGCCGGGCCGGTCCGACGTCATCGCCTGCATCATCGCGGTGATCTCCGGGCCGCGGACCTCACCGACGATAGTGCGGGTCAGCGACATCCGCTTGGCCCGCAGCATCAGATCCATCAGCGTGATCTCACCCGCGGCCGCCCCCACCGGGCCGATCCGCTCGCCGTTGGAGAACCGCGCCTCCATCGGCACCACATGCTCATGAAACGCCGGATCCGCCAGCCCCTCGAAGGTGGTCTCCACGGTGCCGAAGCGCTGACTGCGCGGAATCTCTTTGATCAGAGCGCGCAGCAGCGTCGTCTTCCCCGACGCCTGCTCCCCGGCCACCATCACGTTCAGCCGGCCGTGCACGGCGGCCGCCAGCAGATCCGCCGCCTCCAGGCTGAGGGTGCCCAGCGCGACGAGGCGGGCCAGGTCGATGTCGAGATGGCGGTGGCGGCGGATGGTCACATGGGTGCGCCCGCCGGTGATCTCCGGACCCAGCGCCTGCAGCCGGGAGCCGTCGGGCAGCCGCAGCTCCACGTCCGGGCTGTGGGTGGAAAACGTGCGCCCGTTCTGCCCGGAGGCCCGGATCAGGTCCCGCACCAGGTCTTGCAGTTCCTCCTCCGAGTCCGCCACCCGCCCCGCTCGGGCCGGCTCATGGCGGCCGCTGTATTTGAGGAAGACCCGCTCGAAGCCTTCCAGCCAGATGTCCTCGACCCGCTCGTCATCGAGGTAGCGCTGCAGCCGCCCGGCCCGGAAACACATGTCGAAGGCCAGGGCGGCCAGGTCCTGCTCGACCGCCTGCCCAAGCGTGCCGCCACTCGACAGGCCCTGCGCGTCCGACCAGATCGCCACCTGCTCGTTGATCAGATGCCGGCCCCGCTGCTCCGTGCCCTGAGGGGACAGCGGCGTGCGGTGCTTGCCCTCCTCGTGCAGCCGCTCCAGCACGATCTTCTTGATCTCCTGGGCCGCCCGGTAGTCCACCCCCTGCCCACCCCCGGCAGGGGCCGACACCGCGGCAACAGCAGCACCGGTGGCAGCGGGAGTTGCGGGCGTGCCGTAGCCCGGCACCACCCCGGCGACCGGGATTGCCCTGGGGTCCGCCGACGCGGGGTGGCGGGTGGAGCGGGGGCCGTTGTAGACGGGCTCAGCGCGCACGCCGCACCTCCGCCAGCCGCTGCTGCATCGGCGAGTACAACCGCTGGCGCCGCGATGCCACCTGCTGCCGGATCGGCGTGCACGCCTCCCGCGCCGCCCTGAGCAACGAGCCCCGCACGAACCGGCGGTCCTGCGGCGCACCGTCGGACAGCACCGCCGCCTCACCCGGCCGGTACGGCAACGTCGCCACCACCCGCGTCTGGAGCGCTTCCTCCACCTCACGCTGGCCGTAAGTCCCTTCGGCGATCAGCAGGATGCCGAGCGCCGGGGTGGGCCGGTCCGGATCACTCTCCACCACCTGACGCAGCATCCCGGCCCGCGCCTGGGCCGCGTTCACACTCCGCAGCGTGCCCCGCACCACCAGCAGCACCAGATCCGCGCGCTGCGCCAGCACCCGGGACGGACCGTACGCACCGCTCCGGCCAAGATCGACCAGCACATCGTGGGCGTCCGCAGGCATCCGGTCGATGACCACGAACAACTCCGCGAGCTGAGCCCACTCCGGCGCCAGCGACGCGGCCTGCGACGGCTCGGTCAGACCGGGCAGCAGCACATGCCGCCCGTCACCGTGCCCGTGATCATCCGACAGGCGCACCAGCTGCGTCCAGAACGCATCGCGCAACGGCTGTTCGCCCCGCAGCGACACCGCAAGATTCCGCAGACTCACATCCGCGGCAAGACTGCCCTGCAGCGCGCCGGAGAGCACAGCCCCACCATCCGGATCGCACTCGGCCAGCAGCATCCGCCGGCCCTCCTCCAGCGGCCAACTCCGCAGCAACGCCAACGCACTTGTGGTCACACCGGGCGCCCCAGGCAGGCCGGCTAACGCGATGACCGCCATCAGCCACCCGCCCCGTTCACCGCAAGCGCCACATCACCGGACGCCGCCTGAGCCGCCAACTTCCCGCCCTGCGCCCGCGGCACCGCAACGTCCACCACCCGCTCACCCGTCGACTCCCGCGCCGCACCCACCCGCACCACCCGCGCCTGCACCGACGCAGGACCCGCCGCATCCTTCGCCGCAGCGGCCGCCGGATCGTCACCGGTGAACACCACCTGCACCGTGTCACCCGGCCGCAGCGCCGAATCCGGCAACTGCCCCGGCTTCAACGCGATCCCGACCAACTGCTCCCCGGACCGCACCAGCGTCGAGCGGGTGACCTGCCTGGGGTGCAGCAGCGCACCGGACTGCAGAGCGGACACCGCGCGCATGCCGACGACCTCCTCGCGCTGCTGGACCCCCACCACCCTCATCGACGGATCCAGCGCGACCGATGCCTCCCGCAGGTCACTGTCCTTGATGACACTGCCGGCCGGGACGTCCCGGGCCAGCTCGATCACCGGCTGGCGCTGCCCGTTCTGCGTCCAGTACCAGTAGTTGCCCACCGCACACGCCGCAATACACGCCACCGCAACCGCCACCATCCCCGGCCGACGCCGACGCGACTGCCACCTCGCCTGCGCACCCACCGGCGGCGCCACGACAGGGGCCGTCGTCGGACCCGTTTGCGCGGGCACTTCCGTCCTGCTCACGTCACACCTCTCCTTCGCTGCTCGCCGCGGCCCATGTCAGCTGCCCACCGCCTGCAACTCACCGACCGTGAACGAAACATCGCTCTGCCGCGTCGTCGGGATCTGCCCCTGCTCACCGGTGCTGGCCTGCCACGACACGTCCCAGTACGCCACCGCCGACAGCCGGTACTTCGCGCCCCGCTCCCGGGTGGAAGGCTGCTGGTAGAGGTGTCCGCAGTCCGGCGACTCCGCGCCACTGCGCGTGTCCTTGAACGGGGTGCCCGGACCGTCACAGACGACCCGCTCGCCGTCCCCCATGTCCCACACGATCTTCGAGACCTGCGCCGTCGCGGTGACCGTTACGCCACCTGCCGACGCGCTCGCCGTGTTCGGCCCGAACGTCGTGGCACTGGGCGTCACCCACAACCACATCGGCACCCCGACCACATACTTCGCGTCCACCCGAGGACTCGCGACCCGCGGACCGACCAACTTCATCTTGTCCACGGCCTGCTGAGCGACGACTGCCGGATCGACCGCAGGTACGGCGGCGCCTTCGTCAACGGCAAAGTGATCGGTCGGTCCTCCGCCAGAGCAGACGCGCTCGTACACCGTCTTGCCTGCGCCCTTGTAGAAGGCGCTATCTGGCGGTGGCTGCGGGATGAGCCTTCTGACTTTGCAGTCTGATGGCTTGCCGCCCTTGCCTCCACTCGCTGCTGGGGCCTGTTCACCTTCCGCGCGGTCACTCCCGCTGGTGTGGCCGTCGCCGCTTGCCTCGCAGGTGATGAAAGGATCCGGCGCGTTGCAGCCGCCCCCCATGGGAATGTCGGCCAGCGCCGCCGTTACGGGTGACAGGAGTCCCGCACTCAGAGCCCCAACTAACAGGAGGTTGCGGACGGTTTGACTTCGACGATCTTCCACGTTGCCCCCCACTTCTCGGCTTGGACCTTCGTCACGTACTTCGGGACGCGGCTCTTTGGCATCTCGACGGACTTGCCCGTCTTCGCGTACACGCGCTTCCAGGGGGCGGTGTCGAGGCAGTCGGTCAGGCTTGCCCACGGCACCTTCTTGTCAGGCTTGAGCCCTGTGATCGTGACGTCATGCGTGGGAGCGCCTTGCGCGACGATGCCCTTCTCGCGGTAGGTCTCCATGGCGATCTCGGCATCCGCCAACGCGGGCCCTGCGGAGAACCTCCGCAGATCCGTGCCCTTGATGCTGGCCTGGGCGTAGGCCTTGACCTGCTCGTCCCACATGCGGTCGTAGGTGTCGAGCACGGTCTTCTTCAGGGCGGCGTCCGGATCTGTGGCCGTGGGGCTGGGGGCGGTGGCGGTCTTGTCTGCCGGATCTTTTGCCGAGGCGGTCGGTTCGAGGGTGGCCTCGGGGCCTGCCTTGTCGTTGGTGGAGCAGGCGGTGAGGGTGGTCGCGGTGAGCGCGGCGGCGATGAGCGTGAAAGAGATTGAGCGTCCGCTTTTTCGCCTGCGAACGGTGGAATATGCCAGATGATGTGCTGCTCGTGTCATGGAGTCTCCCCGTACGGCGCGAGGCGCGCGTGGTCTCTCCCGTGGGTGCGGCGTGCTGTGGGGGAGCGCCGACTGCCTCTGCGAGCTGCGTTGATCTTTCTGTGTGACGGTTACCTTACCCACGGGTTGAACAGTTGTCTGTCTCAACTCTGTAAGAAACATGGGCCACTTGAGGCTTGTGTGGCCACAACTGGTCGTGCGGGCAGGCGTGTTGGCGTTGAATTGGGTATGCCAGCCTTGCCTCTGGCATAGGCCAGCTATTTGCGCGAATGAACTAGTTGAATTTGGTTGTTCGTGGCTGGCGGGGGGGCGGACGGGCTGGTCCGGGGGCGTCGGGTCCGCGATGGTGCAGACAGGGCCGGACGGGGCGCCGGTGCGGAGGGATTCGCTGCTCGCGAGAACGGCGGTGGTGAGGGCGGTGAGG
>NZ_JAMOLN010000317.1 GCF_024448165.1 Streptomyces longispororuber | reverse complement strand
GCCGGTCGGTGGGTGATTCCGCGTTCGGTTCGGTGGGTGTGGGCTTCGTCGCGGGCTTTCGGCCGGTGGGGCTTCTCGCGCCCCGCGGCGGAGCCGCTCATGACACAGCCCCGCGCCCCTGAAGGCTGCGGCTTCGCCGCGCCTTCCCCTGAGGACCTCTGCGCGCCGTCCCCTGAGGACCTCTGCGCGCCGTTCCCTGAGGACCTTCGCGCGCCGTTCCCTGAGGACCTCCGCGCGCCCTTTCCCGTGTGTCAGTGGGCCGAGCCGGAGAGTTGGAGGCCGATTACTCCTGCGATCACCAGGCTGATCGAGACGATCTTGAGGGTGGAGACGACGTCGCCGAGGAAGATCATTCCGTAGATCGCCGTGCCGGCCGCCCCGATGCCCGTCCAGACCGCGTACGCCGGGCCCACGTCCAGCTTCTTCAGGGACAGCGTGAGGAGGCCGAAGCTGCCGAGTGCGAACGCGGCGAACGCGATCGTCGGCCACAGCCGCGTGAAGCCGTGCGAGAGCTTCAGACAGACGGCGAAACCGGTCTCCAGGATCCCTGCGATGACGACCAGCAGCCACGCCATGTCCCTGTGCCTCCCGCGTTCCACTGATCTCGTAAGGATTCGATCTTGCGTCCGGCTTGGTGCGATTATGCCCTTACCAGCCGTGGGCGGCAGCAAACAAGGCTGAGGTCAGTCGCCCTCGTGGCGCTCGCGCGTGGCCAGCAGGCGGCGCAGCGAGTAGAGCCGGGCCGGATCGGCGTGGCCCTCCGCGACCCAGGCGTCCAGCGCGCAGTCCGGCTCGTCGTGGCTGCACGCGCGCGGGCAGTTCTCCGTGCCGGGTTCCAGGTCCGGGAAGGCGTGGATGACGCGGGACGGGTCCACGTGGTGCAGCCCGAACGACCGGACGCCGGGGGTGTCGACCACCCAGCCCGCGTCGTCCGGCAGCGGCAGCGCGAGCGCCGACGTCGTCGTGTGCCGGCCGCGGCCCGTGACCGCGTTGACATGGCCCGTCGAGCGGCGCCGGTCGCCCGGCACCAGCGCGTTCACCAGCGTCGTCTTGCCGACGCCCGAGTGACCGACGAACGCCGTCACCTTGCCGTCGAGCTGCTCGCGCACCCGGGCCACCGCCGTACCGTTCTCCAGCTCCTCGCGGCTGGTCACGACGTACGGGATGTCCAGGTCGCCGTACAGGTCGAGCAGCTTGTCCGGCGGGGCCAGGTCCGACTTGGTCAGGACGAGGAGCGGCGTCAGGCCGCCGTCGTACGCCGCCACCAGACAGCGGTCGATCATGCGCGGGCGCGGTTCGGGGTCGGCCAGCGCGGTGACGATGGCCAGCTGGTCGGCGTTGGCGACGACGACGCGCTCGTACGGGTCGTCGTCGTCCGCCGTGCGGCGCAGCACGGAGCTGCGGCCCTCGATGCGGACGATGCGCGCGAGCGTGTCCTTCTTGCCCGACAGATCGCCGACGACGGACACCCGGTCGCCCACGACCGCCGCCTTCCGGCCCAGCTCGCGGGCCTTCATGGCGGTCACGGGGACGTCGTCGATGAGAACGGTGAGCCGCCCCCGGTCCACGGTGAGGACCATGCCCTCCGCGGCGTCCTCGTGCTTGGGCCGGATGTTCGTCCGGGGCCGGTTGCCCTTGCGGTTGGGACGCTGGCGGATGTCGTCCTCGTCGGTGTGCTTGCCGTAGCGGCGCATCGCGATGCTCCCTAGGACCGGTCGGTCCCGAGCATCGCGGTCCACATGTCCGGGAAGTCCGGCAGCGTCTTCGCCGTCGTCGCCACGTTCTCGATCTGCACGCCCTCCACCGCCAGGCCGATGATCGCGCCGGCCGTCGCCATGCGGTGGTCGTCGTACGTGTGGAAGATCCCGCCGTGCAGCCGGCGCGGGCGGATGTGCAGACCGTCGGCGGTCTCCGTCACGTCACCGCCCAGCTCGTTGATCTCCTTGGTCAGCGCGGCCAGCCGGTCCGTCTCGTGCAGCCGCAGGTGGGCGACGCCGCGCAGGGTGGACTCCGAGTCGGCGAGCGCCGCGACGGCGGCGATGCCCGGGGTCAGCTCGCCGACCTCCGACAGGTCCGCGTCGATGCCGTGGATGCTGCCGGAACCGGTGAACTCCAGACCGTTCTCGGTCAGCTCGCAGCTGCCGCCCATCCGCGTGAAGAGGTCGCGCAGCGCGTCACCCGGCTGCGTGGTCTGCGCGGGCCAGTCCGGGATGGTGACCTTGCCGCCGGTGACCAGGGCCGCGGCCAGGAACGGCTGGGCGTTCGAGAGGTCGGGCTCGATGGTGATGTCCCGGCCGAGCAGGGCGCCCGGGGTGACCCGCCAGACGTTCGGCTCGCCGCCCGACTCCGGGGTGTCGACCTGGGCGCCGACCGCGCGCAGCATGTCGACCGTCATCCGGATGTGCGGCATGGAGGGCACCGACGAGCCGGTGTGCCGGATCTCGACGCCCTGGTTGAACCGCGGTCCCGAGAGCAGCAGCGCCGACACGAACTGGGACGACGACGAGGCGTCGATCTCCACCGTGCCGCCGTCCAGCGCGCCTCCGCCGTGCACCGTCAGCGGCAGCGCGCCGCGCCCCTCGTCGTCGATCCGGGCGCCGAGCGCGCGCAGCGCGTCGATCACGGCGTGCAGCGGGCGCTCGTACGAACGGGGGTCGCCGTCGAACCGGATCGGCCCGTCGGCGAGGGCGGCGACCGGCGGCAGGAACCGCATCACGGTGCCGGCGTTGCCGACGTCGACCGTCGCGGGACCCTGCAGACCCGACGGGATGACCCGCCACGCCTCGCCCGAACCGTCCGGGCCCACGCCCTCCTCGATGCCGACGCCCATGGCGCGCAGCGCGGTCGCCATCAGGTGGGTGTCGCGGGAGCGGAGCGGGCGGCGCAGCCAGCCGGGCTCCGCGGCGAGGGCGGCGAGGACCAGGGCCCGGTTGGTGACGGACTTGGACCCCGGCACCTGGACGGTCGCGTCGACGGCGCCGCTCGCGAGGGGGGCGGGCCAGAGGGCGGTGTGCGCGGGGTTCGTGGTCATGCCTTTACTTTAGTGGGCTGCCGCGGAGCGACCTGTTCACAGCCCCAGCAGCCAGCGACCGCCGCCCAGCAGTGAGCACAGTGAGACGGCGTGGAAGAAAAAGAGCCACATTCCCGCCGGGACGTGCGTGAGGCGCGAGAGCTGATCGGCGTCCGAGTCCCCGGCGCCCCCGCGCCGCCGCTTGCCCTGCAGCTCGAAGGCGGGCCGTACGCCGCCCAGGAGCAGGAACCACACCACGGCGTACGCGAACGCGGCCTGCACCTGCGGTCCGGCGAGCCAGGACACCAGCAGGAAGGCGCCGCCCGCCACGACGACGGTCAGCACCCCGTACGCGTTCCTGATCATCACCAGCATCGCCACCAGCAGCGCCGTGGCCAGCCACAGCAGCAGGGTGATGTGTCCTTCGGCGAGCAGGGCGGCGCCGCCGAGGCCGAGCAGCGGCGGGGCCGTGTAGCCGGCGGCCGCGGTCAGGATCATGCCGAGGCCGGTCGGCTTGCCGCGGCTGACCGTCAGACCACTGGTGTCCGAGTGCAGCCGGATGCCGTCGAGGCGGCGGCCCATCAGCAGCGCGATCAGCCCGTGGCCGCCCTCGTGGGCGATGGTGATGGCGTTGCGGGAGAGCCGCCAGACGTTGCGCGGGACGATCGCCGCGAGCGCGAGCACTCCGGTGGCGATGACCACCCACTGGTCGGGGTCGGACTGGGTGCCGAAGATCCGGTCCCAGAGGCTGGCGTCCATGGTCTTTCCGGGCTCCCGTTCGGTGGAGGGCTTGCTTCTGGCACTGTGGCACGTATGTGCGGACGGTATGCATCGAGTCGTAGGCCCGAGGATCTCGCAGGAATCTTCGAGATCGAGAAGTGGGAGCCGGAGGAGGCCTACGAGCCTGACTTCAACGTGGCCCCCACCAAAGAGGTCTACGCGGTCATGGACCGCCCCGTGAAAGACGCAGAGGACCCGCGTCCGGTTCGCCAGCTGCGCAAGCTGAAGTGGGGGCTCGTGCCGTCCTGGGCGAAGACGCCGGAGGGCGGCGCCCGCATGATCAACGCGCGGGCCGAGACGGTGCACGAGAAGCCGTCGTACCGGCGGGCCTTCACCACGCGGCGCTGCATCATCCCCGCGGACGGCTATTACGAGTGGGTGACCGCGGCCGCCGAGCGGGACCTGGAGGTCGAGGGGAAGAAGAAGCGGCCGCGCAAGCAGCCGTACTTCGTGACGCCCGCGGACGGGTCCGTGTTCGCGATGGCGGGCCTGTACGAGTTCTGGCGCGACCGGACGCTGCCCGACGAGCATCCGCTGGCGTGGTGGGTGACGTGCTCCGTGATCACCACGGAGGCCGAGACCGGGCCGCTGGGCGTGGCGCCCGCGGACGGGCCGCGGTCCCTCGCCGACATCCATCCCCGGATGCCGTTGATGCTCACGCCCGACCGGTGGGACGCGTGGCTCGATCCGGCGCGGACGGACGTCGAGGACCTGCGCACGCTGCTGGCTCCGCCGCCGGGGGGCCTCATGCGGGCGTATCCGGTGTCGACGGCCGTGAGCAACGTCCGCAACAACGGTCCCGAACTCCTGAAGGAACTGGAGGCCCCGGAGGAGGGCACCCTGTTCTGACCGGGTCACGCCATGCCGCCGCGGGGCTTGGCCCCGATCGGCGGCCGCGGGCCGGTGGGGGCTGGTCGCGCAGTTCCCCGCGCCCCTGGAATAACGACTGCGTCTGCCGGGCTGCCCCACCGGCCCGCACCCGCCCACGAGACACGCGCCACCCCACCCCCGTCGCGGTCGTTGCGGCGGGGCACCATGGCCCGGTGACCCGTACCACTGAAACCGTGGAAACCGAGACCGGCGAAGCCCGCATCACCTGGTATCCGGCTCCGCACCCGCGACTGACCCTCGCCGCGAGCCACGGCGCGGGCGGCGGCATCGAGGCCCGCGACCTCCAGGCCCTCGCCGCCACCCTGCCGGCCCACGGAGTGACCGTCGCCCTGGTGGAGCAGCCGTGGCGGGTGGCGGGAAAAAAGCTGGCCCCCGCCCCGAAGACCCTGGACACCGGCTGGCGGGGCGTGTGGCCCGCCCTCGCCCAGGCCGGCCCACCCGTGATCGCCGGAGGCCGCAGCGCGGGTGCCCGCGTCGCCTGCCGCACGGCCACCGAACTGGGCGCCGCCGCCGTCCTCGCGCTGAGCTTCCCGCTGCACCCGCCGGGCAAGCCGGAGAAGTCCCGCGCCGACGAACTCCTCGGCGCGGGCGTGCCCACCCTCGTCGTCCAGGGCGGCAACGACCCGTTCGGCAGGCCCGCCGAGTTCCCGGCGAAGGACACGTACGAGATCGTCGAAGTCCCGTACGGGGATCACGGATTCGCGGTGCCCAAGCGCGCCGGCCTCACCCAGGACGAGGCCCTCGCGGTGATCACCGACGCCGTCGCCGCGTGGACCCGGTCACTCGCGTAGCGGCCGGGAATGTTGAGTGCGGGACGACTGTTGTGCGGAATGTCGGTGCACAGAGTTCGTACGAGAGGAAGTCCGCCGCATGGGTTCGACCATCTGCCCGAGCCGCGCCACCACTCCTGACCTGGAGTGGACGGTGCTGAGCGCGGCCAAGACCGCTCCTATTCGGGCGGCGGGCGGACCGGATCGTCGTCTATCCTCCGATTCGAGTGGGACCTTTCCGGGTTCCGCGACGTCGTTGGAGGAGGTGGGTCCGGTCACAGGGACCGACGCAGGGACCGAACACGGCCAGGCGGACGAGCAGCCCGAGCCCGCGGAGACGTCTGCCGAGCGCAGTGCGCGCTTCGAGCGGGACGCGCTGGAGTTCCTCGACCAGATGTACTCGGCGGCGCTGCGCATGACGCGCAATCCGGCGGATGCGGAGGACCTGGTGCAGGAGACGTACGCCAAGGCGTACGCGTCCTTCCACCAGTTCCGCGAGGGCACCAACCTCAAGGCGTGGCTGTACCGGATCCTCACGAACACCTTCATCAACTCGTACCGCAAGAAGCAGCGCGAGCCCCAGCGCAGTGCCGCCGAGGAGATCGAGGACTGGCAGCTGGCCCGCGCCGAGTCGCACATGTCGACCGGTCTGCGCTCCGCCGAGTCGCAGGCGCTCGACCATCTGCCGGACTCGGACGTGAAGTCGGCGCTGCAGGCCATCCCCGAGGAATTCCGCATCGCGGTCTATCTCGCGGACGTAGAGGGCTTTGCGTACAAGGAGATCGCGGACATCATGGGGACACCCATCGGGACTGTGATGTCCCGGCTCCACCGGGGACGCCGCCAGTTGCGCGGCATGCTGGAGGACTACGCCCGTGACCGCGGGCTCGTCCCGGCCGGCGCCGGAGAGTCGAACGAAGCGAAAGGC
Source organism: Streptomyces longispororuber (assembly GCF_024448165.1). Lineage (GTDB taxonomy): Bacteria > Actinomycetota > Actinomycetes > Streptomycetales > Streptomycetaceae > Streptomyces > Streptomyces longispororuber_A. The sequence continues at coordinate 1,963 of NZ_JAMOLN010000317.1, read as the reverse complement.
TCGGGCTCATGAGCTGCGGAGAGCCGCACGAGACGGACTGCAGTGAGGTCCTGGACCATCTCTACGAGTACCTCGACCACGAGATGCCGGACCCGGACTGCACCAAGTTCGAGGTGCACTTCGAGGAGTGCAGCCCGTGCCTGGAGAAGTACGGCCTGGAGCAGGCCGTGAAGAAGCTGGTGAAGCGGTGCTGCGGCCATGACGACGTGCCCAGCGACCTGCGGGCCAAGGTCATGGGGCGGATCGATCTGATCCGTTCGGGCCAGGCCACGCCCGAAGAGGGCCTGGGCAAGCCGCTCGCCTGAGCCGGCCCCGGCCCGGCCGGTCGGCTGTCCGCCGGCCCGGAGCGTCCGGAACTTCCTTGTGGGGAAAGGGAGTTGTCCCAGTTCCGGATGTGGTTCACCCGATCGTGCTAATCCGGGGCCCCTGGCCCCGGTAATCCCCGCGATGCCGCACGGGCGGCGTGACGGGCGGCCTACTCTCTGGACTCCGTGAACTGAACGTCACGGGGAGGGGGTTGGGCATGCGGTCGGTTCCGCCGATGGCCGGTGCGTATGTGTTCCTGACCGTCACTGTGGGCGTCGTGTGCACGGCGCCCGCGTTCTCCCTCGGCACCTCCTGGTCCGCCGTCGGGCTGCTCGCGTGCGTGTACGCGGGGTGCGAGCAGGTCGGACGCTGCCGGATCATCGGCCGGCGCGCCCCCAGAGGCATGGGCACCTTCTTCCCGGTCCTGCTCGCAGGAGCGTTTCTGCTGCCGCCCGCCGCGGCCGCGCTGGTCGCCGTGCCCGGTGCGCTGCTGGCCCGCGTCGAGCAGCGGCCGAAGTGGCTGCGCCGGGTCTGGCGTGCGGCCCAACTCGCCCTCGGCATCTGGGCGTCGGCGCGGGTCTTCGACGTGCTCGGCGGGCCCGAGGCGGTCTCCGCGCCGCGCTTCCCCTACGCGCTCGTGCCCGGCTGCGCCGCCGCCCTCGTCTTCTGCGCCGTCCTCACCGTGCTCGACGGCGGCATCCTCGCGACGGCCGAGCGGGTGCCGCTGCGCACCGCCTGGCGCGGCCTCTTCCTGCGGTCGCTGGCACCGGTCGTCGTGCACGGGCTCGCGGGGCTCGTGATGGCGGTGCTGTGGGCCAGCCCGTACGGGCCGGTGGCCTCGCTCCTCGTGCTGCTGCCGATGTACATCTCCTGCTGGGTGTTCGCCCAGTACCAGCGGGAGCGCGCCGCCCACCAGGCGACCATCAGGGCCCTGGTGCAGGCCGTCGACATCAAGGACGGGTACACGCGCGGGCACAGCGAGCGGGTCGGGCAGGCGTCCATGATGATCGCGCGCGAGCTGGGGATGGCGGAGGAGCGCGTGGAGGTGCTCCGGTTCGCCGGGATCCTGCACGACGTGGGCAAACTCGGCGTGCCCACGCGGTTGTTGCGCAAGGACGGGCCGCTCACGCCCGAGGAGCGCGAGGTCATTCAGCTGCATCCCGAGTACGGGCACGAGATGGTGCGCGGGATCGGGTTCCTCGGTGAGGCGCGGGCGGCGATCCTGCACCACCACGAGCGGCTGGACGGGAGCGGGTACCCGTACGGGCTCGTGGGGACGCAGATTCCGGAGTTCGCGCGGGTGGTGGCGGTGGCGGACGCGTTCGACGCGATGACCTCTACGCGGACGTACTCGCGGGCGCGGCCGGTCGCGGTCGCCCTCGCGGAGTTGGAGCGGTGTGCGGGGTCGCAGTTCGATCCGGTGATGGTGCGGGCGCTGGTGGCCGTGCTCGGGCGGGACGGGTGGCATCCCGTGGTGACGGCGGACGAGGTGGGTGTGGTGTCGGTTCCGGTGGCGGGTGTGCCGGTGTCGGGGGCGGCGTCGCGGTGAGGTTTCCGTGGCCGGGGGAGCCGGAGGGTGGGTTCGGCTCTGACCCGTCGTTGCGCGGCACCGCGGGCGGGCCGGCCTCTCCGGGGTCCGGCCCCGACGAATCGTTGC
>NZ_JAMOLN010000316.1 GCF_024448165.1 Streptomyces longispororuber | reverse complement strand
CCACCGCGAATCCGCCGTACCTGTTCGACCTCGCGCCGGCGGAGGGCCGCAAGGCGGTCGACGAGGTGCAGTCCGGCGAGATCGCCAAGCCGGACGTCGACGAGGAATGGATCACCGTCCCGGGCGGCCCCACCGGCAGCGTCCGCACCCGCATCGTCCGCCCCGCCGGCGTCCGGGGCAGCCTGCCGGTGATCCTCTACATCCACGGCGCGGGCTGGGTGTTCGGCAACGCCCACACCCACGACCGGCTGGTCCGCGAACTCGCCGTCGGCGCGAACGCGGCCGTCGTCTTCCCCGAGTACGACCTCTCGCCCGAGGCCCGCTACCCCGTCGCCATCGAGCAGAACTACACGGTCGCCCAGTGGATCGTCCGCGAGGGCGCCACCAAGGACCTCGACGGCGCCCGGCTGGCGGTGGCCGGCGACTCGGTGGGCGGCAACATGACCGCCGCCCTGACCCTGATGGCCAAGGAACGCGGCGATGTCCCGCTGCTCCAGCAGGTGTTGTTCTACCCGGTCACCGACGCCGCCTTCGACACCCCGTCCTACCACCAGTTCGCCACCGGCTACTTCCTGCGCCGCGACGGCATGCAGTGGTTCTGGGACCAGTACACGACCGACGAGACCGAACGCGCCCAGATCACCGCCTCCCCGCTGCGCGCCACCACCGACCAGCTCGCCGACCTGCCCCCGGCCCTGGTCATCACCGGCGAGGCCGACGTCCTGCGCGACGAGGGCGAGGCCTACGCCAACAAGCTCCGCCAGGCCGGCGTCCCCGTCACCGCCGTCCGCTTCCAGGGCGTCATCCACGACTTCGTCATGCTGAACGCGCTGCGCGACACCCACGCCGCGCAGGCCGCCATCACCCTCGCCGTCACCACCCTGCGCGGGGTCCTGCACGCGGGCTGACCGAACTCCCCATCACACTGCGCCCAGTGCACGCGGACTCGCTTCCGCGGGCACTGGGCGTCGGTGCGTGCGCCTCAGGGTGGATCAGGAACGGACGAGGGGCGTGTCCACCAGGTGCTCTGCCAGGAACCAGGACTGCAGCTCGCCGGTCCGGATCACCTGCGAGACGAAGAGGTCGTTCGTGCCGTCGTCGCCCAGGTCGGCGGTGCGCTTGGCGGCGTCGTGGGCGTCGATGAGGATCGACTCGTGCGCTTCCAGGAGGCGCGACAGCATCGCGGGGACCTCCTCCACGCCGTCCGGGGGCCGGGGGATGGACGTGATCTCGGCGACGTGCCGGGGGTCGCCCACCGCGACACCACCGAGTGACTGGACGCGTTCGGCGAGGGTGTCGATGAGTTCCAGCTGCTCGCCCGCGTGCTTGTCCAGCACCAGGTGCAGTTGGTAGAAGGTCGCGCCGCGCATGAGCCAGTGGTGCTTCTTGTAGAGCCCGTACAGGATCTGGGTGTCCGCCAGGGTCTTGTTCAGGCGCTGGCACGAGTACATCCGGGCCTCGTACGAGAGGCCGAGCGGAAACTGCTTGACCGACCCGAACTCCTGGATGACCTGGCCCTTCTGGTGCAGCCAGGGCTGGCTTCCGGTCACGGGACGAGAGTTTGTGGTCATGATCCGCCTCCTGCGGTCCGTGCTGTGCGTACGTCCGCGACGCTAGGCGGCGCCACACCGTCCGACGTGCCCGTGAGCGCATGCCTGAATGCCTGTCCGTGCATGGCCACGGTTGCCGCCGCGGGCCGTTCACTGTCGGACAAGAGCCCGTGCACCGGCGGAGTCCCGTCGCGCCCCGGCCCGTGTGAGGCTCACGGTCGACCCGCCGCGGACGTGCCTCCGTACGTGACTCCTCGAAGGCCGACGCCCCGCCCCGCCTCAGCGGGCCGGGCGTTCTCGGTAGCGTGACCGTCTACCGCACGGGGTGTCCGACTGGTCGCCCGTGCAAGAGGCGACGACGGAGAGCGACGAGGCTGCGATGACTGAACTGACGAAGCCCGAGGTGAACGTTCCGGAGGGTGACGCCCCGACCGAGCTGACCATCCGGGACCTGATCGTCGGGGACGGCCCCGAGGTGAAACCGGGCATGGTGGTCAGAGTCCACTACGTCGGGGTGACCTTCCGGTCCGGGAAGGAGTTCGACACCTCCTGGGACCGGGGCGAGCCGTACAAGTTCGCCCTGGGCGGTGGCAAGGTCATCAAGGGCTGGGACCGGGGCGTGCGGGGGATGAAGGTCGGCGGCCGACGCGAGATCATCGTTCCTCCGCGCCTCGGCTACGGCAATCAGTCACCCTCACCGTTGATCCCCGCGGGCTCGACGCTGATCTTCGTGGTGGACCTGCTCGACTCGTACTCCAGCACGGCTGGGTGGAGCAGGTCCGGGTGACCGTGGCTGGGCAACAGAAAAAGGGCCGTTCGAGAACGGCCCTTCACCTGCGACATTCGACGAATCGAACGGTCGGGACGACAGGATTTGAACCTGCGACCCCGTGCCCCCCAGCGGTGCGGTCGCTCCCACATTCACCCTTGACGGCTCCCGAGCGCCGTCGAGACTCTGAGGCGCCCTCGGCTACCGGCCCATTCCGCGACCCCTGCCCGCCGCCAGGTGCAGCGACTGTTCAAGCCCGTGCACACGATGACCGACGCCGACTGCTTCACCGCTGCGGGCATCAAGCTTGACCAAAGATATAGGGGCACCCCCCAGAACCCCACAGAGCACGCAATGACGGATCGTCACCCACAGATCCGGTAAATCGACTTCGCGCAATGACCCTGCCGCCGTCACCGACAGCAAAGGCGCAGGGAACCACGCCCTCGCTCCAGGAGAGTTACAGCCAAATCACCTCTGGTGCATAGGTGTTGGCCTCTTGACGAGGCACTTCCGCCGCAGTCTAATTCTGTGATCATACGGGGAGGTCGCGCGTGGGGGAGTTCCAGGTCGCCGCCCTGACGCGGCAGGGCTCCCTTCTCATCGCGGCTGCGCTGTGAGCTTCCTTCTCGCGGACGATGGCGTCCGCGCCTCTTCGAGGGCGCCGACCGTCCCTGTCCAGCGCCATCGCGCTCAAGAGCCGATTCCCATTCCAAGGAACGGCACATCATCTTTCCTTGACCGGCTCGTGCAGATCATGGGGTTGGGACGCAACAGGCCACCCCAGTTCGTCAGATATCGACCCATCAGAAAGGAACCAGAGATGAGCATGAGGTCAACGAATCGGCGGCAGTTCCTGCAGCGACTGGGCGGCACCCTTGCTACCGGAGCAGGAATCGCGTTCACTCCAGCTGGGTTCGCCTCGGCGTCGTCCAAAACCCCTGGCTATACGGGCGGCGGGACGGCACACGCGCAAGGCTGCGCGCAGTGTTCGTACCCGGGAGACCCCGGATTTGTCGCCACGAGACCAGAGGAACTGGATGCCGCTAAAGCCAGTTGGGAAACGCCGGAATACGGATACTACACCGGCCACAATTCTTCCACTCCTGGCACAGAGATCAATTCCCCGTGGCAGCTCGTCGCGGTGAATGCGTCCACCGCCTACGCTCTGGGATACTGCGGGCGCGGCGTCGCGCTGGGCATGATGGATTCCGGCTACAGGGTTACCCACGAAGCGTTCCAGACCGAGCGGATCATTCCGGTGAGAGCGGAGGGCGTCTACGGCACGTCCGGCTTCGGATATCGAAACACGGCAACCCCGGCGAACCCGTTTACCGCGGGCGAGCCGTTCATCGTGGACGGTGATCAGGCGAGAACAAGTGACTACGGGCACGGCACCGGCATGCTCGGGGTCACTTCCGGCATACGTGACGGTAAGGAACAGCACGGCATCGCCTCAGGATCGACGATGTATGTTGCCCAGACCGGCGGTTCCGACACCCAGTCCCACGGCCCTTTTCATGATTACGTCTACTGGTACACAGCCAATAAGGCCCTGGTCGACGCAGGCGCCCAGGTCATCAACAGCAGTTGGGGATCTTACGTCCAGACCCTCAACAGAACCCGCTTTGACGGCTTGGGCAACGATCTCGGACCCGACGGAAACCTTGCCAAGGCCTACCAACTTCCCGGCAAGGACAGCGTCAGCGCCACGGCAATGGCGACCATCATCCCCAACGAGTACCTGAAGGACCTGGAGTACCAGTACTTCTTCTTCAAGAAGAGCTACTCGGAAGACGGCATTCAATACAATCCTGACTACCCCGGACGTTCCTTCATGGAAGCCATCTGGGACGCCATCAAGGACAGCGGTACCGTCAACGTGAGGTCGGCCGGCAACAACGACTGGAGCAACCCGTATTATCGCCCGGCGTACCCCTTCTTCAACCCCTCGACGGAACAGCAGTGGATAGCCGTCGGCGGAGTGCAGCCGCCCACTGAGGCCAATCCCGAATACACAAAGCAGTCCGGGTACAACGAGGCGGGACTCGCCAAATGGTGGACCGTGTCAACCCCTTCAAACAGCGTTCGGACTGCGAACAGCGGTGGTGACATCAGCTATTCAAACTCAAGCGGCACGTCACCGGCAACGCCCGTTGCGACTGCGGTGATGGGGGTCCTGCTCTCCCGCTATCCGGACATGAGCGCCAAACAGGTGCGCGAGGTGATGTTGACCACGGCGAACAACAAGATGTCCGATGGCGTTAAATTCCTCGGAACCGGGCAAACCTCCCCCTCGGGAAAATCCATCGCCTGGACCGCTCCCGACGGCCTTCCGGACGAACGCTGGGGCTGGGGGATTCCCGATCTGGCCAAGGGTATGTACGGTCCCGGCCAGTTCCTGAGCCCCATGACCTACAACATGGACAAGGCACCCCTGGACGTCTGGTCGAACGACATAGGTCAGATCGCGATAAAGGAAAGAGAAAGGGAAGAACTGGAGTGGCTGGCGCGCTACAAGAAGCAAGGCATCGCCTATGCCGGTGAATTCAGCCCCAATGTGCTGAACCCGGATGGCACGCTTGACGAGCAAGCCTTCATGCTTCAGGGCATTCTGGCTGATCCTCAAGTCCAAGCCATCACTGACGGCCACCCCGAGTTGTACGACAAGATAGCCCACAAGGAAGCCGTCAAGTGGCGCAAGGAATGGATGGACAAGCGCGCGGCCCACATTCAGAAAAAGATCAACAAAAACCTCTACACGGCCTCTCTGACCAAGCAGGGCTCCGGGACGCTGATCATGACGGGCGACAACACCTACAAGGGCGGCACAACGATCGAAGGCGGCAAGCTTTCGATCACCGGCTCACACGCAAGCTCGATCGACGTCAAGGGCGGCAAGCTCGGAGGCACCGGCTTCGCGGCAGGCAGCATCGACGTCGCCAGCGGGACGCTGCAGCCCGGTCTGTCGTCCAGCGAAGCGGCGTCCGCGCTGCCCATCACCCTCACTGAGATCGCTCCCGGCAACGTCCTGAACGTCGGTGGTGACGTGACCATCCGCAGAGCGGGCCGCCTCGCCATCACCATCTCCGGCAACCACGACTGCACGAGCGTGCGGGCTGCGGGTGACCTGGTACTGGAAGGCAAACTCACCCTGGACATTCGCGCATCCCTCACTCCGGGCGCAGAACTGCAGATCATGAGTGGCGGTTCGATCAAGGGCAACTTCCTCTCCCTGCCGGAACAGCACACCCTGAAGGCCGGCGGTCACACGTTCAGGGTGTCCTACCGGCACGGCGATGTGACACTGACCGTCGTGCGATAACTGGCGCTCCATCCCGGCCCGGTGCGAGGGCTCCCAGAAATGTTCCCGAACGCGCGACAGCCCGGCATGATGTTCGACCGTGCTGCTTCGATTGACCTGTCTGACCGTGACCAACGTCTTCGCCATGCCGCGGCTGCTCCTGGCGAGCGACCGCGACAAGAACATCGAGATCCTCGCCCTGCGCCACCAGATCACCGTCCTGTAACGGCAACTCGGTCCGGAACGGGCCGAGTTCGCACCAGCAGACCGAGACTCCCTCGTCGCACTTCTCCGCCCTCTCCCCCGCGAGGCTCGCCAGTCCGCCCGCCTTGCGCAGCGTCGTCGTCCGTAGATGTGCGGGGATGGCCCCAGGACTGCTCAGGGCGCGGTCGACCCACAGCAATCCCTCAGGGGAGAGGCCCTGGGTCTCTCAGAAGTGGGCCAGAGCCGTCGCCAGCCGTAGGCCGACCCCCTGCACCCGCCCTGGCGTGTGGTCCACTCCAGGGCGGCTCGCAGATTCCCCTGTTCCTGACGGAGGCGGCGCACCCAATCGGGGTACCCGCGTTCCTCGGTATGGGACTCCGCCGACTCCGCCAAGCGTACGTACCAGTCGGCGTGACGGTCGCGGACGGTGACGTCCTCCGTGGAGGCGGACAGGCGCTCCAACACGTACTCACGGATGGTTTGGAGCATGTCGACTCGCGGTTCCCCGTCGGTTCCCCGTCCTGGGTGGACAGGACGCGCAGCATGCTGTGGTCGACGGGGGTGTCCAGGCCGTCCAGGAGTTCCCTCTCGGTGTCGGGACCGCACACGTACCCGGCCGCTTCCAATGAGCAACCGGCGCAGAACGCACCCAGGCGCAGGAGCGTCCCCCGCTGCACCCTCCACGATCTGCGCCACCTCGCCGTGACCACAGCCATCAGCGAAGGCGTCTACGCCCACCTCACCCGACGCACCGCCCACCAAGCCGTCGACGCCATCGCCACCGCCCTCGATCGCGAAGAACAACGCCGCGACCACACCACGACCACAACCCCACATGCCGCATGAAGCCACTACTACGCCAGAGGCATCCACACACATGCGCTACGACCACTTGACGACCACCAACGGAAAAAGGCCGCCCCTGCCCAACGGCAGAAACGGCCTCCGACCTGCAAAAAAGCTGGTCGGGACGACAGGATTTGAACCTGCGACCCCTTGACCCCCAGTCAAGTGCGCTACCAAGCTGCGCCACGTCCCGATGCTCGCTGACCTGGGCTTTCCCCGGGCCGAACGTGCACGGAAACCATACCGCACTCGGGGCCGTGGTCGTGCATCCCTTTCCTCGTAGGGCCCGGCGGGCCGGGCGGCGGCCGGGTGCGGTGCCGCGTCGCCCGGAGGGGCGGCCTACTTCGTGGGGCCCTGCGCCCTGACCGGTTCCGGCGCGGGCAGCGGGCGCAGGGGCTGGGCGTCCGCCCGGACCAGGCCGCGGATGCCCGGGACCGCGAGCATGGCTGCCGCGCACAGGAGGGTGACCACGCCGCCCGCCAGCAGGACGTGGTGCGTGCCGAACGTGTTCGCCGCCGGGCCCGCGAGTGCCTGGCCGACCGGGGCCATGGCGAGGGAGCCGGCGACGTCGTAGGCGTGGATGCGGTTGAGGACCTCGCGCGGGACCTGGGTCTGGACGCTGGTCGCCCACATCACGCCCCAGAACGACATCCCCGCCCCGGCCACCGCGCAGCCAGCCATCATCCACGGCACGTCCAGGCCCGCGCCGACCACCGCCGGGAACAGCGCGAACGCGAACAGTGCCAGCGAGCCGGCGCGGAGCATGCGGCGCGGGCGCAGGCGCAGGGCGATGAGGCCGCCGATGACGGTGCCCGCGCCCAGCGCCGAGTTGATCAGGCCGTAGACGCGCGGTCCGTGTTCCTGGGTGACCTGGGTGGCGATGAGCGGGATCGCGGGGCCCGAGGCGCCGATCTGGAGGACGCACCAGACGGCGATGACGCCCCAGAGCCAGGTACGGGAGCGGAACTCGCGCCAGCCTTCGACGAGGTCCTTGCGGAAGCCGCCGCGCACGGACCTGTCGGCGGCGGGCAGCGGGGGCAGCTTCAGCAGGAGCAGGCAGAGCGCGCTGAGGGCGAAGGTGCCCGCGTGCGCCGCGAAGACCAGGCCCGGCGATGCGAAGGCCACGAGGAGGCCGGCCACGGCGGGGCCCGCGAGCTGGGAACCGGACTCGGCGACGCGGATCGCGCCGTTGGCCGCCTGGACGTCCGCTGCCAGGCGGGGCACGGTGCCCGCGACGCCCGGCTGGAAGATCGCGGAGGCCGCGCCGTTGACCGCGCCGATGACGCAGATCTCCCACAGCACCACGTGTCCGGTGAAGAACATGACGGCCGCGACCGACTGTGACACCAGCCGCACCACGTCGGCGCCGATCATCAGCAGGCGCGTGCTGAACCGGTCCGCGAAGACTCCGCCGAAGATCACCAGTCCCGCGAAACAGGCGACGGACGCGGCCATGGCCAGGCCCACCGCGCCCGCCCCGTACCCGTACTGCAGCAGGCCCGCGGCGAGCGCCACGGGCAGCATCGTCTCGCCGAGCTTGGCGAGGGACCTGGCCGTGAAGAAGAGGCCGAAGTCCCGGGACCAGAGTTTCGGGCCGGGGCCGCTGTCCGGGTCGGCCTTCCTCATGGTGACGCGCTCGGGCCCGTCGCTGACGCCAGGTCCCTCCGAAGCCCCGCCCCCGG
>NZ_JAMOLN010000315.1 GCF_024448165.1 Streptomyces longispororuber | reverse complement strand
GCCCCCGCGCCGCGATCCCCGCCGACGCCTGTGTCCTACCGCCCGGTTGTGGAAAACCCGGCCACCCGTACGTACTGCTCCCGCACCTCCCGGTACCGCAGCAGCTCCGCCGCGACGGGGTCGAGGACCCGCGCCCTGCCGCAGGCCGCGGCCGCGTCCCGCAGGCGCCGTTCCGCGTCCTGGCCGTACCGTCGCGCGGGCCCCTTCGCCGCCATCCGGCAGGACCACTCCACGCACGGCCCGCCGACGATCCCGGCCAGCATCATCAGCACCGGCACCCCGAGGTTCGGCGGGACGACCCCGACGATCTGGCCCAACAGCCAGAGCCCGCCCAGCACCTGAAGGATCGTCATGGACACCTGGGCGAGCACGGCGACCGGCCACCAGCCCGGCCGCGGCGGCCGCCCGCTCGGCCCGTAAGGCCCGTAAGGTCCGGCAGGACCCGCGGAACCCGCAGGACTCGCAGGGGACGCCGCGCCCTGGGACCGGGAGCCGCCCACCGGCGCGCCCGTCACGGCCAGCTCGTCGAGCGCCTCCGGCAGCCCTTCGGCACCGCGCGTGGCGGCCTCCCGCACGGCCTGCCCCCACGCGGCGGGCAGCCCGGTCGCGGCGGCGTCGCCGACGGCCCGGACGGCGTGCTCGACGCGCTGCCGCGCCGTGGCCTCTTCCTCGACCGGGACCACGGGGGGCTGGACGGGCGAGCCGAGCGCGCGCTGGGCCTCGTACCAGCGCCAGAGCCTGAGCCACGGGGTGCCGCACGCCTTGTTGGCGCCGCGGGCCCAGGCGCGTTCGGCGGCCTGGCCCGCGGCTGCCGCTCCCACGGCCTCGGCGAGCCGGTCGGTGAACTCCTCACGGGCCGCCTCGCTCAGACCGATCTGCCGCCCGGCCGCGTATACGGGGCGCAAGTGGTCGGCGGCGGCGTCGACGTCGGCGGCGATCCGGCGCACGGCGGCCCGCCGCTCGCCCGTGAACTGGTCGAGCGCGTCGCGCAGTTCACCGACGCCGTCGCCGGTCAGCGCGGACAGCGGCAGCACGGTGGCGCCCGGCTCCCCGTGCTCGCCGAGCGCGATGCCGTCCTCGTCGAGGAGGCGCCGCAGGTCGTCGAGGACCTGCTCGGCGGCGTCGCCGGGCAGCCGGTCGGTCTGGTTGAGCACCACGAACATCACCTCGGCGTGCCCCGCCATGGGCCGCAGATAGCGCTCGTGGAGCATCGCGTCGGCGTACTTCTCCGGGTCCACGACCCAGATGACGGCGTCGACGAGAGCGAGCACCCGGTCGACCTGCTCGCGGTGTGCGGGCGCGGCCGAGTCGTGATCGGGCAGGTCGACGAGGACGAGGCCCTCCAGCTTCGCCTCGCCGTGCTGGCCCTGGAGCGGGCGCCGTCGCGAGCGGCCCGGGATGCCGAGCCGGTCGAGCAGCCCGGCCGCGCCGTCCGTCCAACTGCACGCGATCGGTGCGGAGGTGGTGGGCCGGCGCAGTCCGGTCTCCGAGAGGGGCACTCCCGCAAGGGCATTGAAGAGGGTCGACTTGCCGCTGCCGGTGGCCCCGGCGACGGCGACGACGGTGTGCCGGGCCGAGAGCCTGCGCCGGGCCGCGGCCTCGTCGAGGACCCGCCCCGCCTCGGCGAGGGTGTCGCCGTCGAGGCGCGTCCTGGAGAGCCCGACGAGTTCGCGCAGCGCGTCGAGGCGCTGCTTCAGCTGGCCGTCGTGCCCGTCCTCGTACGCGCGTGGGGCCGTCGGCGGCTCCAGTACGTCACGTCCGTCACCCGGCTGACCGCCGGCCCGCCGCGCGATGAGCCCGTCGTCCCAGGCGCCGGTGGCGGGACCGGAGGGACTGGAGGAACTGGGAGAGCTGGAGGGGCTAGAGAGGTTGGAGTGGCTGGAGGATCCCGCGGAACCGGCGGGTTCAGTGTGATCGACGTGGTCCGTGCGATCGGTGCGATCGGTGCGATCGGCTCGATCGGTGCGCTCAGCGCGATCGGCACGATCCGTGTGATCCGTGTGATCCGTGACGGCGGTCACCGCCCTCACCTCTCCTTCTGCAGCAGCGAAAGGGCCGCGATCAGTTCGGCCTGGGGTTCGGGGCCGACACCGAGGCCGTCGAGCGGCGTGAGCCGGCGCTCGCGCTCCGCGCCGAGGACGGTGTCCAGGTACTCGCTCAGCAGCCGCCCGCCGCGGTCGCGCAGCCGCAGGGCGCCCTGGGCGCCGATGCGTTCGGCGAGGTTCTCGCCCGCGGCTCTGGCCCGTCGGCCGCCGAGCAGTGCGGTGGCGACGAGCGCGGCGACGATCTCGGGGTCGGGCGGCGTCGCGCCCTGGGCGTCCCCGACCGCCCGCACCTCTTCCTCGGCGTACTCCTCGAGGACCCGCCGCCAGCGCCGTACGGCCATACCGATCCGGTGCTCAGCGCTCTCCAGGCCGGGGTCGCGCCCGGTCAGTTCCGGGGTGCGGCCGCCGGGCTCGCGCCGCCAGGCCTCGTCGACGCGTTCGTCGGCGGCCGTCACGGCGCACAGCAGCAGGGCTCCGAGGCTCTCCACGAGGGCGTCGAGCAGCTCCCCCGCCGAGCAGTCCAGCGGATAGCTCCGCCACCGCTTCAGGGCGTCACCGGCGAGCACGGCGCCTTCCTGCAACCGGCTGCGCACGCGCGCGTGCTCGCTCTCGTACGCGTCCTCCACCGCGCTGGTGAGCCGTACGGCGGCGGAGTACTGGGCGGCGACGGCGGAGGCGAGTTCGGGCATCCGGGCGCGCAGCGAGTCGAGGACGCCGCGGGCGGTGCGGGTGACGGCGAGGGCGCGGGCGTCGGGGTCCTGGGCGCGGTGGGTGAGCCAGGCGCGCAGCGGGGCGACGGCGGTGGCCGGGAGGAGCCCGCCGTTGCCGGTCGACTCCGGCAGCTCGGGCACGGTGAACCGGGGGACTTCGCCGAGCCCGGCCTTGGCGAGCAGGGCGCCGTACTGCCGGGCCACCTCGGCGACGACCTGGTGCGGCACCCGGTCGAGCACGGTCACGAGGCTCGCGTCGTGCTCCTTGGCGGTACGCAGCAGGTGCCACGGGACGGCGTCGGCGTACCGGGAGGCGGTGGTCACCATGATCCACACGTCGGCGGCGCTGATGAGGCGTGCGGCGAGCCGCCGGTTCTCCGCGACTAGGGAGTCGACGTCCGGGGCGTCGAGCAGGGCGAGGCCGCGCGGCACGGTGCCCGCGGTCTCCACGCGCAGCACCTGTTCGTCGTCGTCCAGGACGGGGACGAGCGGGTCGTCGTCCTCCTCGCCGTCCGCCTCGGCGTCGCTCTGTCTGGGCACCCACGCGCGCGTGAGGTCGGGCAGCACCCGCATTCCGGAGAACCAGTGGTGGTCGTCCGGATGGCAGACGAGCACCGGTGTCCGGGTCGTCGGCCGCAGCACGCCCGCCTCGCTCACCACGCGCCCCACGAGCGAGTTCACGAGCGTCGACTTGCCGGCGCCCGTGGAACCGCCGATGACGGCGAGAAGGGGCGCTTCGGGGGCCCGTAGCCGGGGCACCAAGTAGTCGTCGAGCTGTGCGAGCAACTCGCCGCGGTTGGCACGCGCGCGCGGCGCCCCCGTGAGGGGGAGCGGGAAGCGCGCGGCGGCGACACGGTCGCGCAGCGCGGTAAGTGCGTCGAGCAGCTGAGGCCGTACGTCCAAGGTCACCACATGCGAAGAATGCCCAATTTTGCTGGCTTTCTGAAGCATATGACCGCACCTGCGCGCCGATAAGACGTCAGAAAGCACCAGTAGGACGCCACAGAGGGGTCAGGAGAGACCAGATAAGACGCGCGATACGTCACAGGGAACGCACAGCGGGATGGAAGGGACGAGAGGGGGCGCAGGCATAACGAGTGCACAACACCCGGGGCGCGAGACGCCAAAAGCGGTGCAGGATTCGTAACTGCCTGCGATTATCAGGACCGCTTCACCGAACCTCCACATCGAGCCACGGAGGCGAAGCAACAAGGACCGGGCCCCGGGAGCCCTATCCTTGTCCCCGGCAAGGTCACGGATCACCCCCACATCCGTCCGTCCGAGCCAACGGCCACACACCGGCCCCCGTAGCTCAGTGGATAGAGCAGGCGCCTTCTAAGCGCTTGGCCGCAGGTTCGAGTCCTGCCGGGGGCGCCTCTCGTAGGCCCTGCTTCGGTGGGGCCTTTCTGCTGGTCAGGGGCGTTTCGGCGGGACATACGGAAGCCCTCACCGGATCTGAGCTGCTCACCCCTCGACGCGTTGTCGGCCGCCTGTTCTACTTCGCGCATGTTTACGGCAGCGGTCTCCGCCTTCGTCGGCGGGGTGATCGGGCGGCTTCTCCTGGCACGGCGAGCGCGGCGAACTGCCGTTCAGGCCGAAGCAGGGCAAGCAGTCTTCTTCGAGGTCGGGGCCAACCTGCCGGACGAGGGGCGCCGATACAGCCATGGCCGGGTACGGGCCGGGGGCACGTTCCGGTGGACGCCTCGCCGGTCGAGGACGCGTCTGCGTGAACTGCCGACAGACCTGCGCTACGTCCGCGCACGCCGAGCGGCCTTCCGCGAAGTGTTGTGGGTCCCGACCAGAGCGCTGGTGATCGAGTGCGAGTCGTCCGCGGTGCCCGTACGGCTGTGGGCCTACCCGGAGCAGGCGGTCCACGTCGTGGAGATGATCCGGCGTGCCGGCCCGCCCCGTGACACGACTACGCCGGATTGAGCGGGGACTCACGGGTACAAGAACGGCGACTGCTGGAGACAGTCGGGGAGCGGAGTGACAGACGTCCGACTGCCCCCGCAGTGGGCCCTTCTGCGGATCCGTGAGGCTCGACGGGGAGCCCCGCGATGAGCCGGACCGATGCGGTGAACCAGCTCAGCAGTCGGCTGAATCCGGCCGGTCGAGAGCTGGCGGGTCGTTGATTCGGCCAGCCCTGAAGCCGTGCTGACAGACCGCGGGGTCATCGCCCGACGGCAGCTCTGCTCCGCGGGTGCGCCTTCCTGCCGTGCGGGCTGGGGAGGGTCGACCTCGGGCGGGTTCCGCTGGATGGTGGAGGGGTGGTGGAGTGCTGGGCCCCCCTGCCGGACCCGTCGAGGAGGCCGTCATGGCCGATCAGGGAAACCCGTATCTGCGTGGGCTGTTCGCTCCCGTGCGGGAAGAGGTCACCGCTCGCGGGTTGCCGGTGAGCGGGCGGCTGCCCGAGGGGCTCGACGGGAGGTACCTGCGCAACGGGCCCAATCCGCTGAACCTGGACGACCCGGCGGCGTACCACTGGTTCAGCGGGCCCGGGATGGTGCACGGGGTGCGGCTGCGGGACGGGCGGGCCGAGTGGTACCGGAACCGGTGGGTGCGCAGCGACACGATGGCGGCGGCCCTCGGCGACAAGCCCGTGCACGGGCCGCGCCACCTCGACATGGACGTCGCGCCGAACACCCACGTCCTGAACTTCGCCGGACGCTACCTCGCCACCGTCGAGGGCGGGTCGCTGCCGTACGAGCTGGACGGGGACCTCAACACGCTCGGCCCGTACGACTTCCAGGGCACGCTGCCGGGCGGGTTCGCGGCGCACACCACCGT
Organism: Streptomyces longispororuber; assembly: GCF_024448165.1. Classification (GTDB taxonomy): domain Bacteria; phylum Actinomycetota; class Actinomycetes; order Streptomycetales; family Streptomycetaceae; genus Streptomyces; species Streptomyces longispororuber_A. Next base: position 2,856 of record NZ_JAMOLN010000315.1, on the reverse strand, counting down.
CGACCCGGTCAGCGGTGAGCTGCACGCCGTCGCGTACTGCTGGGCGTATCCGTACGTGCAGCACCTGGTGGTCGCGCGGGACGGGCGGGTGCGGCGGGCGGTCGACATCCCCGTCACCGGGCGGCCGATGATGCACGACTTCTCGCTCACCTCCTCGTACGTCCTGCTCTACGACCTGCCCGTGGTCTTCAATCCGGACGTCGCCACGTCCCCGTCCTCCCTGCCCTACATCTGGGACCCCGAGCGCACGCCCCGGCTCGGGGTGCTGCCGCGGGAGGGGCGGGCCGAGGACGTGCGGTGGCTGGAGGTCGAGCCGTGCTTCGTCTTCCATCCCATGAACGCGTACGAGGACGGGGCCGGGCTGATCACGGTTCACCTGGTCCGCTACGACCGGTTGTTCGCGGGGCGGGACAGCCGCGGGCCCGACGAGACGCCGCCGCGGCTCGTCCGGTGGACCGTGGACCTGGCCGCCGGGACGGTGCGCGAGGACCTGATCGACGAGCGGGCCGTCGAGTTCCCGCGGGTCGACCCCCGGCGCGCGACCGGCGCGCACCGGTACGGCTACGGCGTGCTCGAACCCACCGACGGCTACGCCGCCGACCGCGCCCGCCGGCACCTCCTCTCCCCCACCTCACCCGCACCCGAGCTCGCCCAACTCGGCGTCGCCCTCGTCAAGTTCGACCTGGAGCGGGGCGGCAGCGAGGTGCACCGCTTCCCTCCGGGCACGGACGTCGGCGAGGGCGTGTTCGTGCCGTCGGCAGGCGGTGGAGGTGGCGGCGGAGGTGGCGGTGCCGAGGACGACGGGTGGGTCCTGTCGTACGTCTTCGATCCGGAGCGGGGCGGCACGGATCTGGTGGTCCTCGCCGCCCAGGACCTGAGCGGCGAACCCGTCGCGCGCGTGCATCTGCCGGTACGGGTGCCCGTCGGGTTCCACGGCAACTGGATTCCCGATCACGGCCACGACCACTGAGTGGGTACGTGTGGCGTCGGTCGGTGCCGCGTAGTGCCGGTGGCGCCGCGCGGTGTCACGTGGTGCTACGTGGTGCCACGTGGCGCCATGCGGTGCCATTCGACGCCATTCGGCGCCGTCGCACGCCCCCGCGCCGCCGCGCCTCCACCTGGCGCCAGATTGATTCAGCGCGACACCGTCGCGTTTTCCCAGGTCAGAGCGGATGGCACCTCGCGCTTGCCGGAATCGGTGCCGCCAGGGGTTGCACATGGCGCCATCATGGTGCCATTATGACGTCATGGACCTCACGCCGTATGTCGACACTCTCCGCCAGGAACTCGCGGTGGCCGCCGAAGCCGGGGGCGACGAAGCCCGCGAGCTGGCCGAGCGCCTCACCGCTCCCCTGGAGTCGGCGACCCGACTGACCATGCTCAACGTGCTCTCCGCCGCGATGGACGAGATCACCCGTGAGCTCGCCCCCGGCTCGGTCGACGTACGGCTCCGGGGCCTGGACCCCGACTTCGTGGTGACGCTGCCGCCCACCGAGGGCGGCGCCCCCGCGGAGCCGGCCGCACCTGCCGAACCGTTCCGGACGCCCCTCCCGGCCGACGGCGACGACGGCGGCACCGCACGCGTCAACCTGCGCCTTCCGGCCCACCTCAAGGCACGCGCCGAGGAGGCCGCCGGCCGCGAGGGACTGTCGGTCAACGCGTGGCTGGTGCGCGCCGTGTCGGCCGCGGTCGACGGCGGCGCCCGGCCGGCCGCACCGGAGAAGAGCCAAGCCGTCGGGCAGAGCTTCACGGGCTGGGTGCGCTAGCCCCACCCGCGACCCACCCACCCGTACAACCGCACCACGGCACACGCGCCACCCGGAACACCCGGAACACCCAGACCACTTCGACCCACACCACGTCCCACCAGCGGGGACGCCCTACCGACCCAAGAGGACGGGACAGCCATGCCTACTTTCGAGACTCCCGAAGCGATCTCGGCCACCGCACGCGTGGAGGCCGGTTCCATCCAGTTCACCGCGAGCGAGCGCAGCGACACGGTCGTCGAGGTACGGCCCCGCAACCCGAAGAAGGACATCGACGTGCGGGCCGCCGAGCAGACCGAGGTCACCTTCGGCGGCGGCACGCTGACCGTCCGGACGCCCAAGTCCAACCTGTTCGGCCGCACCGGCACCGTCGACGTCGCGGTCGAGCTGCCCGCCGGCTCGGACGTCGAGTTCACCGGCGCCTGGGCCCAGGTGCTCGGCGAGGGCCGGCTCGGTGAGGTCCGGGTGAAGACCTCGTCCGGCGACGTCCGCTTCGACACCACGGGACCGCTGAAGCTGACCGCCTCGCACGGCTCGATCACCGTCGACCGGGTCGAGGGCCCGGCCGAGATCACCACCAGCACCGGCAGCCTGCGCGTCGGCTTCATCGACGGGACCGGCGTCCTGAAGAACTCGCACGGCACCACGACGGTCGGCGCCGCCACCGGCGAGCTGCGGGTCAGCAACGCCAACGGCGACATCGAGATCCGGCGCGCCGAGGCCTCGGTCACCGCCACCACCGCCCACGGCACCGTACGGGTGGACGACGTCGTCCGCGGCACCGTCCAGCTGGAGACCAGCTACGGCGCCATCGACCTCGGCATCCGCGAGGGCACCGCCGCCTGGCTCGACGCCAGCTCGAACGCCGGCCAGGTGCGCAACTCCCTCACCGGTTCCGCCGCGCCGGACGACGCCGAGGACACCGTCAAGGTCCGGGCCCGCACCCGCTACGGCAACATCGACATCCGCCGCTCCAAGGTCTGAGCACTCGCCGGACCGGCCAGGCCCGCCAAGGCGGCCTGAACACCGTCCCACCGCGCCATCGCCCCACCGCGACCGGGGCCGAGACCGCTCCCGCCCCCTCCGCCGA
>NZ_JAMOLN010000314.1 GCF_024448165.1 Streptomyces longispororuber | reverse complement strand
CCTCTCCCCTCCGACTCCCCCCGGGACCGGTGGGGCGAGGTCGCGCGTGCTGTCCCGGTGGGGTCGGGCCGCCGTACTCTGAAGGCGCCGGGTCCGGGGGCGGACCCCGGGGGGACACGGCCCGGCGGCCCCAGGGGGTGCGCGCGTGGCGAACGGCGGACCGGTGGTGCACGGCTATCCGCATCTGGAGACCGTGCGGTCGGCGATCACCGCGCTGTACAAGCGCCTCTCCTACGACACGGTGCACACCTTCGCGACGAGCGTCGCGCCGGTGGACGTCGCCTTCTGCGACCAGGACGACCTGTACCTGGGGGCGCAGCGGGTGGCGCGCGAGCTGGTGCGGCACTACCACCTGCCGGACGCCCGGATGATCATCGGGTTCCGGGAGATGCAGCACGCGGCGAGTGTCGAACTGGCCGCGGGGCCGGAGTACTTCATCGAGCTGAACGACCGGTTCCGCACGCACCGGCGGGACATCGGGGCGGCGCTCGCGCACGAGATCATGCACGTGTATCTGCACCGGCTGGACCTGTCGTTCCCGGGGACCCGGGACAACGAGATCCTGACCGACGTCGCGGCGACGTACCTGGGCGCGGGCTGGCTGCTGCTGGACGCGTACCGGGAGGACGCGGCGTCGTCGCAGAAGCTCGGCTATCTGACGCCGGAGGAGTTCGGGTACGTGCTGGCGAAGCGGTCGCTGGTGTTCGGCGAGGCGCCGGAGACGTGGTTCACCAGCCCGCAGGCGTACACCGCCTACACGAAGGGCCTCGCGCAGGCGCGACGCGACGAGCAGCAGCCGCCGCTGGTGGCGGCCGGCTGGGCGGGCCGCCGCCGGTACGCGAAGGACCGCCGGTACGCGCAGGACCACGGCGCCGGGGCCCCTGCTCCGGCGGGCCCGTACGCGTTCTCGTCGGAGGGGCCGCAGGGCCGGTCCGGGCTCCGGGTGACGTTCCCCTGCCCGACGTGCCACCAGCGGATCCGGGTTCCGGTGCGCGGCCGGGTGCGGGCGCGGTGCGGGCTGTGCCGGACGGTCCTGGAGTGCGACACGTAGGTCTCCGGCCGCGGTGGCGCCGTCCCGCCCCGTCGAAGGTTTTGCCCCGCCGGGTCCCAATTGCGTTGCGTTCGAGGGGGCCGCGGGGTGAGGGTCGAGGCATGGACGACGAGCTGAAGGCAGGTGTGTCCGGCCTGTTCGATGCGGTGCACAGCGGTGACGAGGACGCGGTGGTGCGCGTGCTGCGCACCGGGGTGCCGGGTGACGTGTGCGGCGAGGACGGCCAGAGCGCCCTGTACGTGGCGGCCGTGGGCGACGAGCCGGCGATCGTACGGCTGCTGCTGGCGGCCGGGGCCGATCCGGACCGGCTCAGCGGGGGCACGGACCTCCCGTTGTGCGGGGCGGCGTGCGGCGGGCACGCCGAGGTGGTCCGGGCGCTGCTCGGGGCGGGGGCGCGGGTGGACGCGGTGGAGGAGTTCGGGTTCCGGGCGTTGACGTGGGCGGTGCAGCGCGGGCACGAGCGGACGGTGCGGGCGCTGCTCGACGGCGGCGCGGACGCCCGGCTGGCGGGCGCGGGCGGCGAGTTGCCGCTGGTCGCGGCCGCGCGGCGCGGGTCGACCGGGTGTGTGCGGGCGCTCCTGGAGCACGGGGCGCCGGGGCGGGCGGAGGCGTTGGCGGAGGCGCGGCGGTGGCTGGGCGTGGACATGGCCGAGTGGTTGCGGGCCGGGCTCGTCGAGTCGGCGGTCGGCGGAGCGGACCGGGAGGCGGTGACGCAGCGGTTCCCGGAGGAGGGCGGGGTGACGGTGGTCGTGGAGCTGCTCGACGAGGCGGGGCGCCCGACGAGCGGCAACGACCAGCAGACGGGCCACGCCGCGATCGCCACGCTCCTGGAGGCCGAGCTGGGGATCCTGACGTCCCCGGGCGAACTCGCGGACCGGGCCGTGCGCCGCGGGGACCCGGACGACGACGACTGGGTGGAGGCGATGGCGGTGCTGCGGCGGCGCGGCGACGACGCGACGTTCCGTGCGGCGGTGGCGTGGTGCGTGGACCGGGATCCGTTGCGGCGGGCCTTCGCGGCGGATGTGCTGGGACAGTTGGGGCTGCCGGGTCCGGACGGGTCGTACCCGTTCGCCCGACGGGCGTTCCCGTCGTTGCGGAGGATGGCGCGGGGCGCGGAGGCCGGGAGCGGTGCGGTTGTGACGGGCGACGGGGTGGGGCCGGCGACACGTCTGGGCGCGAGCGCCCGCCCCGCTCCGGACTCCGCTCCGGGACTCGCCTCCGCCGTCCCGGCCTGGCTCGAACTCCGTTCTGTCATCGGCGCGTTGGGCCAGGCGAACGATCCCGCCGCCGTCCCGGAGGTGGTCCGGTTCGCGGGGCATCCGCAGCCCGAGGTCCGGCGTGCCGTGGCCCTCGCCCTGCACGGGTTGGCCGGCGGTAAAGGGGCCGAGGGCGGTAGGACCGGTTCGGCCGGGAGGGCCGGTGAAGGCACCCGGGGCAGCCGCGACGGGGACGGCGACACCGTCACGGTCACCACCGCCACCGCCACCGCCACCGCCGTCAACGCCCTCCTCACGCTCACGCGCGACACCGACCCCGACGTCAGGACATGGGCCGCGGCCGCACTCGCCGGGGCCGGTGCGGACACCCCGCAGATCCGGGCCGCCCTGGCCGCCCTGCTGGGCGATCCCCGGGACGACGTGGCGGCGGAGGCGGCCCGTGGGCTCGCCGTCCGGCAGGACCCACGCGCCGTGGACGCGCTCGCGCGGCTGCTCGCCTGCGCCCAGCCCGGCGACTATGCCCGTGACGTGGCGCTGGACGGCGCCCGCGCCCTGACCGACGTACGGGTCAGGAACCGGCTGGAGTGGACGTTCCCGCGCGGGAGTTGAACACGACCGGACGCCCCCGCCGCGTAGAGGCCGAAGGCGATCGCGAACGCGCGCGCCCGTCGAGCAGAAGCCGAACGCGAACGCGCACCCCCCGTCGAACGGGAGGTGCGCGAGGTGGGTTCCGCATCGGGTGGCACGGCGTTCGCCGCATCGGAGGCGGCCGCACGCCAGAGGTCGGTGTCACGCCACGAGGCGCCTCACCCGTCGCCCTCGGTAACCGCACCCGCAACCGCCGTCCGCGGCAGCGCCCCGCACAGGATCGCGCAGAGGACGAATCCCGCGGTCACCCACGGCATCGCGGTGGTCAGCCCGTGGGTGAGGCCCTGCGAGAGGTTGCCGAAGAAGATCGTGCCGATCACGGCGGCGCCGAGCGCCCCGCCGAACTGCTGGGCCGTGGAGAAGATTCCGGAGGCGCCGCCGGCGAGCTCGGCGGGGACGGCGGAGAGGACCACGTTCACCAGCGGTACGACGAGGAAGCCGAGACCCGCACCCGCGACGACCAGTCCCGGCACCAGCGGCCAGGCCCCGGTGTGTGCGGCGCCCGACTGCTCGACGGCGTACCAGACCCCGCCGAAGCCGGCCGCCATCAGCAGCGCACCCGCGCCGATCACGAGCCGGCCGAAGCGGACCGCGAGGGCGTCGGCGGCCGGGGCCGTCAGGAACCCTCCGACGGAGAACGCGACGGTGACGACGCCGGCCTGCATCGGCGTGTACCCCTCGCCGCCCTGCAGCCAGATCGCGAAGACCAGGAAGAAGCCCTGCATGCCGACGGAGAAGAGCAGTTGGATGACGACGCCCACGGAGAACGCGGGCAGGCGGAACGCCTTCGCGGGCAGCAGCGGCACCGTGCTCGCGGAGTGGCGGCGCGCCTCGAACACCCCGAGCCCGACGACGGCGAGGACACCGGCGGCCAGGCAGAACCAGCCCCACAGCGGCCAGCCGGTGCTGTGCCCCTGGACGAGCGGCAGCACGATCGCGACGAGCCCGGCGGCGAGGACGACGCTGCCGAGGACGTCCGGGCGGCGGGCGGACCGCTCCCGGTTGGCGGGCACCAGGAGGACTCCGGCGACGAAGGTGGCGACGGCGACGGGGACGTTCACCAGGAACACGGAGCGCCAGCCCCAGCCGAACAGGTCCGCGTCGGTGAGCACCCCGCCCAGCAGCAGCCCGATCGCGGAGGCGAACCCGGCGACGGCCCCGTACATCCCGAAGGCCGCACCGCGCTCCTTGCCCTGGAACAGCGTGCGGAAGGAGCCCAGAACCTGCGGTACGAGGACGGCGGCCATGACGCCCTGCACGGCGCGCGCGGCGATCAACTGGCCGGGCGACTGGGCGATCCCGCACGCCAGGCCGGCGATCCCGAACCCGGCGGTGCCGACGAGGAACATCCCCTTGCGGCCGAACCGGTCGCCGAGGTGTCCGGAGACGATGAGCGCGGCGGCGAAGCCGAGGAGGTAGGCGGAGACGATCCACTGCAGGGCGCTCTCGGAGGCGCCGAGGTCGCGGCCGATGGACGGGATCGCGACGTTCACGATCGTCACGTCGAGCAGGTCCATCAGCGCCGCGACCATCATCACGGCGGCCGCGGCCCAGCGGCGGGGGTGTGCGGACGCCTCCGGCGCGGAGGGCGGTGCGAGCGTGGCGGACATGACGGCTCCAGGTGACCGGGGAAGGGATTTATTTCGTTCGGACTAACGAAAGAGTTGCATCCGGTCCGCCGTGATCGCAAGTCTTTCGTTCGAGCGAACTAAATATTCGGTAGCCTGGGCACCATGACCAGGGACGGGAACGCGAAAGTGAACACCGGCGAGGACGGGAGCGGCGAGGACGGCGGGCGCGCGGCCGCGCTGAAGGAGCTGATGGAGACGGGGCGCGAGCAGAGCGCGTCGACGATCATGTTCCACACGGCCGTCGCCGCGTCCCAGGGCCTGAACCCGACCGAGTCCAAGACGCTCGACCTGCTCAGGAAGCACGGCCCGCTCACCGCGAAGGAACTCGTGGAGCACACGGGCCTGGCCCCCGCCTCGGTGACCGGTCTGGTGGACCGGCTCGCCGCCAAGGGCTTCGTGCGCCGGGTCAAGCACGCCACGGACAAGCGGCGCGTGGTCATCGAACTGGACCGGAGCAGGATCTCCGAGCTGACCGCGTTCTTCGACGACTGGGCGCGGGACGTGGTCAGGGTGTGCGAGGACTTCGACACCGAGGAGCTGCGGACGGTGACGCGGTTCCTGGCGGCGACGGCCGAGCTGCAGCGCGACGCCGCCGCCCGGCTCTCGCGCTGACGGGCGGCGGCGCTCCCCCGGCACTGCCGTCTCAGGCGGACAGCCGCCAGTCGTACGTCACTTGGTAGTGACCGCCGTGTCCGCGGAAGTCGGCGGTCGTTCCGGCGCAGGCCGTGCGGCCGTCGGGCCAGCGGGACGTGTGGGCGGGCACCGTGGCGCGGAGCGCGACGGGCCGGTACGTGTCGTCGCCGTGGCGTCGGCGCAGCCGGTCGAAGAGTTCGCCGACGACCACGCACGCGGCGGCCGGCACCCGTGGGTCGGCCGGGCCGAGCAGCGCGCCCACTTTGCGGCGGGCCAGGGACAGGAGCCGGGCGACGTGATCGACGAGCGCGTCACCGTCGCGCGCGTCGCGCGGGTCCTGCGTGGACAGGACGAGCAGCCCCAGGTACGCGTCCGGGCCCATCGGCACACGTCCCCCGGGAACTTCACGATCGGCCGCCTCGACCGCCTCGACCGCCTCGACCGCCTCGATTGGATCGCCCGGATCGCCCGGATCGGCGAGGGTGAAGCGGTGCAGGGGCCTGGGCGGGCCGTAGGCGACGGTGTCGCCGCTGTGGAACCGGCCGGCCTCCAAGGCGTCGGTGCGGTGCGCGGTGCCGTCCGGGCCGACGCAGACGGCCGCGATCCTGACCGGGTCGGCGCCCCATTCGTCGGTCTCGTCGCGGCACACCACGTGCCGCACGCGGAGTTCCAGGTGGTGCAGCGGCGGGGCGGTGCTCGCGCCCACCGATTCCGGCAGGAACCCTGCGGTCCGGACGGCCGACTTCCTTACGGGAAGGGCCAGTTGAGCGGGCAGCGACAGGCGGCTCACCTGTGTCTCCACCGATGCGCGGGAGCGCAGGTCGACCCGGGCCAGGCCGCCGAGGCGGGCCACGCGGGCCGCTCCGTCCGCCGGTTCGGCGAGCACGGTGGCCGCGGCCCTCTTCTTGCGGTCGTCCGGCACGTCGTAGAACCGCTCGGCGAGCAGTTGCTCCGGCGCCGAACGGTCCGTGGGCATCGGGTACTTGGTGGGATCCGCGTAGTGCGCGGCCACCTTGTCGGCGGCGAGGGCGAGTTCGCGGACGACGTGCTCGACGGCGGACCGGCCCCGGGCGTCCGGGACGGTGGTGATGGTCTCGTGGCGGGCATGGTGGGTGTGGTGGGTGTGGTGGTCGTCGTAGTCGTAGGAGGTGTGCTGCGTCGGCCGGGTGACCGCGCAGGTCGGTGACAAGGTTCGATGTGGCATCTGTGCAATCCCCCGTGCTGTTCCCCCGTGGCGTTGCCGTCCGCGCGGACGACGTAGAGCACCGTAGGACGCGGGGGTGGCGGGCGCCCCGGGGTGCGGCCTAGGGGTTTCCCCGGTCCGCGCCGGACCGGGCGGAGCGGAGCGGGTCGCTGCCGTCGAGGCGGGTGGCCAGGCGGGTGCGGGAGTCGACGCCGAGCTTGGCGTAGATCCGGCCGAGGTGGTACTCGACGGTCTTGACGCTGATGACGAGTTCGCGGGCGACCTGCCGGTTGGTGAGGCCCGAGGTGACCTGGCGGGCCACGGCGAGTTCCTGCGGGGTGAGCAGGGCGGCGGCGCCCCCGTCGGTACGTTCCCGGGGGCCGGCCGGGTCGAGGCCGCAGGCCGCCAACTCCCGTACGCAACGCGCCAGATCGGGGCCCGCACCGAGCCCGTCGAGCAGCTCCCTGGCCCGGGTGAGCTGCTCGGCGGCGCGGGTCCGCTTGCCGGTGCGGCGCAGGAAGGCGCCGTACGCGAGATGCGCCAGGGCCCGGTCGAACGGGGCCTCGACGTACGGTGCGTGCTTGAGGGCGGCGCGGTGGGCGCGGTCGGCCGCTGCGGTGTCGCCACGGGCCGCCTCCAGGGTGCCGCGGGCCCGGGCGGCGCGCAGCAGGGCGCCGTGATGGCCGCGCTGCACGGCGAGCACCTCGTACGGGGCGAGGGCCTCGGCGGCCCGCTCGCTCTCGCCGAGCGCGCTCCACGCGTCGGCCAGCACGTCCCGCCACGGCGTCAGACCGGGCTCCTCGATGTCGCCGCGGCGGGCGAGAGCGGGCAGCGGCTCCAGGGCGAGGGCCACCTCCTCGGGGCAGCCGCGGGCACGGGCCAGCTGCGCCTGGGCGAGCGCCGCCCACAGGACGGGGTTGGTGTGGCCCTGGCGGGCGTACTCGGCGACGACCCTGGCGTGCGCCTCCGCACGCCCGAACGCACCACGGGCACTGTGGAGTTGGGCCGCGATCATCCGGCAGTAGAGGGCGATGTGCGGCTGGTCGGTGTCGGCGGCGAGGCCCAGGGCCTGGTCGGCGTGGGCGAGTGCGTCGTCCCAGGCACCGATGCGGTGTTCGGCGGAGGCGAGGGCGGTGGCCGCGACGACGCGGAAGGACGCGGCGCGGGTCCTGGCGGCCGCGTGCACGCCGGTCAAGTCCCTTACGGCGCGGGTGAGATCGCCCCTGATCTCGCGCAGGGTGCCGCGGCCGAGCAGCTCCTCCAGTTGGGCCGCCGAGGCCACGGCAGGGTCCGGCAGCGGGCCGAGTCCGTCGAGCGCCTGCTCCGCGCGGCCCCCGAGGGCGAGTCCGCTCAGCCGCAGGTAGCGGATCATGTCGGTGGCGGTGTCCGCGGGGGCGAGGCGCAACGCGAGCTCCGCCCACTCGGCCATCTCCGCGCCGCGTGCCGTGCTCCCGTACAGGGCGGCGAACTGTGCGGCGATCCTGGCGCCGAGTACGGGGTCGCGGCCGGGGTCGCAGCGCCGCCAGGCGTCCGTGAGCAGCGCGCGGGCGCGGCCGATGTCGAAGAGGAAGAGCCGGCCGAGCAGGTAGCTGCGCCAGGCGCTCGGTTCGAACTCGCCTATGCGTGCCGCCGCTTCGGCCACGTCGGGGACGTCGCCGGCCAGTAGGCCCGCCTCGACGGATTCCAGGGTGTAGCGCTCGCGCAGGGTCCTTCGGGCGGTGAGACGGGCGGCGTCGGCGAGTTGCCGGGTGGCTCCGGCCCAGGCTCCGCGTGCCGCGAACTCCCGTCCTACGGTGGCCAGTTCTGCCGCGAGGAGTTCGTCGGTGCCGGGGGCGGCGAGCGCTCTGTGGCGGAGCGCTGCCGCGCGGTCGTCGGTCACGTTCGCCGCGGCGCGGTGCAGCGAGGCCCTCCGGGCGGGGCCCAGTCGGTGGTAGGCGGCGGCGTGTACGAGGGGGTGGGGGAAGCGGAAGGTGCCGGTGCCCGGCGGGGCCGTGAGGAGGCCTGCGGCTGCGGCTGCCTCCAGGGCGTGGAGGGCGAGGCCCGTGGGTGGGGTCGGCTCGTTGCCGGGTGCGGGTTCGT
>NZ_JAMOLN010000313.1 GCF_024448165.1 Streptomyces longispororuber | reverse complement strand
GAGACACCGGTGCCGACCGCGCTGCCGGTGCACCGCCACCACTTCGGCGACCCGGACCCCGTCCTGACCGGTGTGGTCCGGGACGCCGGTCAGGACCCGGTGCGCGGCGCCGCGGTCGTCGTACTCGACGGCGGCGGACGGCAGTTGGTGTCCACCGTCACCGACGCGCAGGGCCGCTACGCGGTGGCGGGCCTGCCGGAGGGTCACGTCGGCGTGGTGGCCTCGGCGCCCGGCCGGCATCCGGTGGCGCGGCGCAGGCAGGTGCGGCCGGGGGAGACGACCGAGGCGGACTTCACGCTGCGCGGTCGTGCGGCGGACCTGGCGGGGGCCGGGGCCGAGGCGCCCTCGTCTCAGACCGGTTGAGGCGTGCCGGGCAGCAGGGCCGCCAGCGCGCGCAGGATCTCCGCGACCTCTTCCTCGGTGAGCGGGACGAGTTCCAGGAGCAGTTCGCCGCGGTCCTGGTGCTGCGTGATCACCCAGATCTGAGGGGAGCCCGCCCGCAGTTCGGTCGCCAGTGCCGCGGCGTCCCGCCCCGCCGCGGCCGGGTCCACGGCGACGCTCGCGCGCGGGAACGGCAGCCCCGTCGGATCGTCCACGACCCTGCCCGCCACACCCGGCAGCGCCGAGACCCGCGCCACGAAGCGGGCGACCTTGTCCGTCTGCGCCCGCCGCCAGGCGACCTGATCGAGCTCCGCGCGCAGCCCGAGCGCCTCGACGACGCCGATCACGGCCTCCTTGCCGGCCTTCATCGCCCGCCCGATGCCCTTCTCCTGGGCCCGTACGGCGCGCACCGCCTCGGCCCGCCCGAGCACCAGGCCCGCCGTCGGCGACCCCAGGTACTTCTGGCCGCTGACCAGCACGAGGTCGGCGCCGGTGGCCAGCAGTTCGTCGATCCGCAGGTCCTGCGCCGCACCGTCCACGACCACCGGGACGCCCCGCCGGTGCGCGGCCGCCACGGCGTCGGCGAGCGGGACCGGGGCGCCCCGGGTCAGCCGCGACGACACCAGCACCAGGCACGCGGTGTCCGGGTGCGCGAGATCCCGCTCCAGGTCCGCGACGGTGCACTCGTCCCCCGTTCCCGACACGACGGGCGTGGCGCCCGCCAGCCGGACGTCCTGGACCAGGGGATGCCCGTAGTCGACGGTGTGCCCGGCAGGGAGCACGACGCGCGCGGGCATGCCCCGAGTGTCCGGCAGCGCCGCGATCCGCTCCGGTGACGTGCCCGTCATCGCCGCAGCGACCGACAGCGTGATCGCCGAGGAGGTGCAGTGCACCACCGTGGCGGCCTGCGCGCCGGTGGCGCGGGCGACGGTCCGGCTCGCGAGGTCCTGCAGCTCCTCCATGACGAAGAAGCCGGACAGCGCGGCGGCGACGGCCGAGGTGACCCGCTCGTCGCTCCGCGAGACACCGAGCGGCGTGAACGGCCCCCTGGCGTTGATGACCTGCGTCAGCCCGTACTGATCGTGAAGTCCCATGGGGGAATGGTGCCTTGAGCCGCTGCGGCACAGGTCAGGGGTGTGCCGCGTGCAGCCCGTCCGTCAGCCGCGGGTGGCTGTGCCGCCAGCCGTCCCCCGCCCGCACCGCACCGCTGACGTGCGGATGGTCGGCGGCGAGTCCGACGTGCTCGTGCTCGACCACGTCGTCGGTCCGGGGCCACAGTCGCACGGCGCCGACCGCCGCCGCCAGCGCCACGGCCCCGAGCGCGCCCACCGCGGCGGGCAGCCCCGCGGTGGCCCCGACCCATCCGGCCAGCGGATACGTGACCAGCCAGCAGGCGTGCGACAGGGAGAACTGCGCGGCGAAGGCCGCCGTCCGCTCCCGCTCGGGCGCCGCCCGCCGCACGAGCCGCCCGGCCGGGGTGAGCACCGCCGAGCACCCGGCACCGAACGCCGCCCACGTGACCAGCAGCGCGCCGACCCGCCAACTCCCGCTCCCCGAGCCCGTGACGACCCCGAGCGCGGCGAACACGAGCCCCAGCGACAGCGCCCCGCACAGCATCACCGCCCGCTCCCCGGTCCGCTCCAGCACCCGCGGCAGCGCGAGCGCCACGACCATCGAACCGGCCCCGTACGCGCCGAGCGCCAGCGGCACCGCCCCGGCCGACAGTCCGAGGAACTCCCGTACGTAGACGACGGAGTTGACGGTCACCAGGGCGCTCGCCGCCGCGACGGCCAGATTCAGCGCGAGCAGTGACCGCAGCTGCGGCACCCGGAGGAAGAGCCGCACCCCGGCGGTCACCGGGGCGCGGACGGGGCGCGCCGCACGCGGCAGGGCCGTGGAGCCCACCAGCGCTGCCGAGGCCAGGAAGCCGAGCAGCGTCCCGGTGAACAGCCGGTCGTACGTGACCACGGAGAGCAGCGCCGCCGCGAGCGCCGGGCTGAACAGGCTCTCCAGGTCGTAGGCGAGGCGCGCCAGCGACAACGCCCGCGTGTAGTCGCGCTCGTCGGGCAGCACGTCCGGGATCACGGCCTGGAAGGCCGGCGTGAAGACCGCCGACGCGGACTGGAGCAGGAAGACCAGGACGTACACCTGCCAGATCTGGCCGACGAACGGCAGGGCGAGCGCCACCGCCGCCCGGACCAGGTCGGCGCCCACCAGCAGGGCCCTGCGCGGCACCCGGTCCGCGAACGCGCCGGCCGGCGGCGCGATGAGCACGTACGCCGTCATCTTGATCGCGAGGGCGGTGCCGAGCACGGAACCCGCGTCGGCGCCCGCCATGTCGTACGCGAGGAGGCCGAGCGCGACGGTGGCGAGCCCCGTGCCGACCAGCGCGACGACCTGGGCGGCGAACAGCTGACGGTAGGTGCGGTGGCGCAGGACGGTGGGCATGCGGCGGTCTCACACGGCTCATAGTCGTCATGTGCGCATCTGCGCACATGACGACTATGGAGGGGTGGTGTCCCGCAGTCAACAGCTCCCGCGGACCGGCCCTAGGCTGGACCCCATGCCTGACAGCGACCCCATCCCACCTGCGGCAGGTGCGCATCTGCGCGAACCGGACAGCGCCCGTCTCGCCGAGGCGACCCGGGTGTTCGCCCTGCTGTCGGACGCGACGCGGCTGCACCTGCTGTGGCTGCTCGCACTCGACGAGCTCGACGAGCCGGACGTGGGGTCCCTGGCCGAGCGGGTCGACGCGTCCCGCACCGCGGTCAGCCAGCACCTGGCCAAGCTGCGCCTCGCGGGCCTGGTCGAGGCCCGCCGCGAAGGCCGCCACATGCACTACCGGCTCACCGACGGACACCTCAGGCGCCTGGTCACGGAGGCGCTCAGCCACGCGGACCACCGGGTGACCGGCCGGGCGCCGCACGACTGAGCGGGGTCAGCCGCCGCGCACCGAGGTGAGCAGCCCGTACAGCACGACGTTGCCCGCGTACCCGGACCGCTTGGAGTACGTGCCGCCACAGGTGATGACCCGGAGTTCGGGCAGGCCGGTGCTGCCGTAGACCCGGCGGTCGGGGAAGTCGGCCTTGTCGACCACGTCGATGCCGTGGATCTCGAACACGGCCGTCCTGCCGTCGGCCCGCTCGACCTCGATGTGCTCGCCCTTCTTGAGCGAGCCGAGACCGTAGAAGACGGCCGGTCCGTCGGCGTTGTCGACGTGGCCGTCGATGACGGCCGTGCCACGCTGGCCGGGGGTGACGGCGCCGGTGAACCACCCGGCCAGATTCGCCTTCCTGGGCGGCGGCGCGTCCAGCCAGCCCTCCGCGTCACGGCCGACCTCGGTGAGCGGCGCGTCGACGCCGATCTCCGGGATGCGGATCCGGCGCGGGACGGAGGCGGGCAGCGGGTCGGCGGGCGGCGTGCTCGTGCCGAGCTTCGCCGCGCCGGGCTCCGGCTGCGGCGGTCCGTCCGCCTGGGAGACGCCGTGGTGCACCAGCAGCACGCCGGCGAGCAGCACCACGGCGAGGAACGACCACGAGGGCCGGCGGATCTTCGAGGGGGCCGGGGACACGGGCGGCTGCCGGGCCGTCAGGAGGCGTCGGAGCGGCGCTTGCGCAACCGCAGACCGGCCATGCCGAGCGCACCCGCGATCAGTGCCCCGCCGGCCGCGACCAGGGCGGGGTCGGTGCTGCCCGACGACCCGCCGAGCCCGGCCTTCACCCCGCGGTCGACGGTCGTGCCGGAGTGGTCGGAGCCGGTGGCGATGGTGAGGGTGGCCCGTCCCTTCTCACCGTTGCAGTCGAAGGTGACGTCGTACTGCGCGCCGGGCTTGGCGTCGGGATAGACCTGGGCCGTGGCGGAGTGCCCCTCGTTCAAAGTGACTGCGTCAAAGACCGGTGCGTCGACCCGCACCGAGGGGACGTCGCACTCCGTGGAGCTGAGGGTGACCGTGCCGCCCGCCGCCACCGTGCTCGGGGTGACCGTGAAACCGAACGACGTGACGTCGGGCTGGGTGCCGCCGTCGTCCGCGACTGCCCCGGGCGCGGTCAGGCCGACCGCCGCGAGGGAGACGAGGGCCGGGGTCAGCACGGATATGGAGCGCATACGGATCCTCCAGGAAGGGGCGACGCCTGCGACGCTATGAGCGCCGCCGGGCGTCGACCATTCGGCGGGGGCCGAACGGGGGCGCCGCGGCCGCGGGAGTGAGGGCGGTACGGAATGGTCAGTGGGTGCCGCGCCGGGTGCGCAGCCGACGCCTCAGCAGCACCGAGACGCCGCACAGCACGACGAGGGTGGACGCCGCCCCGAGGTGCTTCACGAGTCCTGACGCCGGGTGGGGCGCCTCGGCGGGCGCGGCCGCGACGGGCACCGCCGCCGTCAACTGCCGGACCGCCGGGGTCCGTTGCGGACCCGCCTGCTGCCGCGCCCGCAGCGGCGCCGCGGCGAAACCCCAGTCGAGCAGGGCGCGGGCCTCCTCGTAGACCGCGTTGAACGACTCCTCCTGCGGGTTCATGACGGTCACGAGGATCGTCCGGCCCTTGTGCGTGGCGGCGGAGACGAGGGTGTTGCCCGCGTGGGAGGTGTAGCCGTTCTTGACGCCGATGAGTCCCGGGTACGGCTCCACGCCGTGCGAGCCCACGAGCAGCCGGTTGGTGTTCTGGATCTCGTACGCGTCCGGGCCCCCGGCGGCCGGGAAGCGCGCCCACTTGGTGCCCATGTAGCGGCGGAAGTCGGGGTTCTTGAAGCCCTCCTTGGCGATGAGGGCCAGGTCGTGCGCGGAGGAGTACTGGCCGGGGGCGTCGAAGCCGTCGGGGGAGCGGACCTGGGTGTCGCGGGCCCCGATCCGGCGGGCGGTCGCCTGCATGTCGGCCAGGGTGCGCGGCAGTCCGCCGTTCATCCGGGAGAGGGTGTGCACCGCGTCGTTCCCGGAGCTGAGGAACACCCCGCGCCACAGGTCGCCGACCGTGTAGCGGTGGCCCTCGTCGACCCCGACCAGGCTGCTGCCCTCGGCGACCTCGGAGAGGTCCGCCGACGTGGCCCGGTGGACGAGGTTCTGACGGAGCTTCGGCAGCACCGTGACGGCGAACAGGGTCTTGAGCGTGCTGGCGGGCGGCAGCCTGCGGTGCGGTGCCTTGGCCGCCAGGACGTCGCCGGTGCGGGCGTCCATGACCTCCCAGGACAGCGCCGACACCGCCGGCACCGCGGGCGGCGCCGGAGAGGGCCCCACGGCCGGGGCGGGAGCGGCGGCCCCCACGGCGAGTGCGGTGCAGGTGCCGGACAGCACAACTGCCTTGGTAATACGGGGGTAAAAGCGGATGAAAGTCGCCATGGCGGAAACGTAGGGCCATGATCGTCGGCCCGCGATCCGCTTACGCCATCCGCAGCTGAGCGAGATCCACATGCGGCCGAATCCGTGCGCCGTTAGCCTTTTCGGGTGACAGCCGTCCAGTAGGGGCGGCTGTCCTGGTGAGGAGCGGGAGGCGACGCTGGGTACGCCAGGGGTCACGCTGGGTACGGCCGCGGCGTACGTACGCTGGAACGACACGACGGTGGAGGTGTTCCGCCATGACAGCGCAGACACGACTGCTCAACCGGCTCCCGCGTGCCTACCGTGAACGTCTGATGCCCCTGGCCAGGGAAGTCTCGTTCCCGCAGGACTCCCGCATCTTCGAGGAGGGCGACACGGCGGACCGGTTCTGGATCATCCGGACCGGCGCGGTCACCCTCGACGTCCGCGTCTCCGACCGGGAGCGGCTGCCCGTCGATCCCCTCGGACCGGGCGATCTGCTCGGCTGGTCCTGGCTGTTCGCGCCCTACGCATGGGATTTCGGCGCCGAGGCGTTCAGCCCGGTGCGCGCCCATGAGTTCGACGCCGCGGCGGTGCGCAACCTCTGCGACCTCGAACCGGCCCTGGGCGTGGCCCTGCTGCACGGGGTCGCCGAGGTGATGGCCCAGCGGCTGGTGGCGGCGCGCGTCAAGCTGGTCGAGGCGCACCGCACGCACGGCCGGTTCGTCTAGGCGGGGCAGACGGGAGTGTGACGACAGGCCCTAGCGGGCGGCTTCCACCACGCGAGGCCGGGGCAGCCCGATGGGGTTGGGGAACGGCAGCACGTTCGCTTCCGTGACCCGCCCGGCCGGTTCCTTCAGCGCGGTGAGCAGCTGGTCCGCCGCCCGGTCGGTGAGCGGGCGCAGCAGCCGGCCGGCCAGCCGGTCCGTCGTGTCCTCCACGTGCGCGCGTTCCGTGCGGCCCAGATCGGTGACGTGTCCGTCGGTGTCGAGCAGCCGCCGGGAGCGCAGCGCGTCGACGGAGACCGCCCACTCCTCCTCGCTCCAGCCGCGGTCCAGCCGGATCCCGTCCTTGGGCACCCGGTCCGTCGCCGCCGCGAGGACCAGCGCCGCACAGCCGTCGAGATCGTGGTCGGCGAGCGCCGCCGCATGCGCGTCCCCGCGGAACTCCCGCAGGGACGTGGTCAGTTGCCACAGCTGCTCGACCGGGTCGGCGCGCTCGGGCAGCGCCTGGTTGGCGGCGAACAGCGGGCGGGCGATCGTCGGGGCGTCCGCCACCATGGCCGCGAGCGGACCGAGCAGCTGCGGGGCCGTCGCCGCGATCCCGGGCACGACGGCGCGCAGCGCCGCCGCGGCCCGCACGGCCCGCTCGTCGACCACCCGCTCCGGGGTGACCCCGGGCACGGACCAGGCCGCGGGCAGCGCCCGGGCCACCATGTCCGGTGCGAACACGGCGAGCGCCGAGCCGGCGACCGGCGCGGGCACCGGTCCCAACGGGGCGGTGCGGGCGGCGAAGTAGCCCATCCAGAAGCCTCTGAGGCCGAGGGCCCTGCCCAGGCCGCGGCAGTGCTCGTCGAAGTAGGTGACCGCGTGCAGCGGTTCGGTGCGCAGCCACAGTGCCCGGGCCCTTGAGTCCATGAACGCGGAGATTACCGATCCGGCGGGCCCACGGGGAGAGGGCCGACACGTTCCGGGGATCACCCGTCCGTGCCCCTTCCCTCACCCGACCCGACGCCTCGATGGGCGGGCGGCGCGCGTGCGGGGTTGGCTCGGCCGAGTACTGCACCCGTGGCCGTCGACCGGCCGCACCGGAGAGGAACCCCATGCGTCGCACCGCGACTCTGCCGACCGCCGCCGCTGCCGCCGTCGTCCTCACCCTCGCGGCGCCCGTGTGCGCCACCGCGTGGGCCGAGGGGGACGGCTCCGCCTGGGACGACGGCGGCACCACGTGGGACGAGCCCACCACGTCGTCCGCCACCCTGGAGCTCGTCCCGGCCGACGCCCGCCCCGGCGCCACCGTCACCGCCAACACCGCCGCGTGCGGCAAGGACCGGAACGCCACGGGTGACGCCAACAGCCTCGGAGCGGGCGACTTCCCGCTCCGCACCAGCACCCGACAGGGCGACGTCGTCGGCCAGTTCCAGGTCCCGTCCGGGGCCAGACCCGGCACCTATCCCGTCTCGGTGAGCTGCGAGAGCGGCACGGTGGTGCGCCGGACCCTCACCGTGTCGGGCCGCGGCGACACCGAGATCCACGGCGTGCACGCGGGCGACGGAGGTTCGCTCGGCGGCCTCAGTGCCGTGCAGCTCGTCCTCGGCGGCGCGCTGATCGCCGGAGCCCTGGGCGCGGCGGGCTTCTACGTGCGCCGCCACGTCCAGGGCCTGTAGGGCAGCGGTCAGCCCTTGCGGGTCTTGACCTCGTCGGTGAGCTGGGGGACGACGTCGAAGAGGTCGCCGACCACGCCGTAGTCGACCAGGTCGAAGATCGGGGCCTCGGCGTCCTTGTTGATCGCCACGATCGTCTTCGAGGTCTGCATACCGGCCCGGTGCTGGATCGCACCCGAGATGCCCGACGCGATGTACAGCTGCGGCGAGACACTCTTGCCGGTCTGGCCGACCTGGTTGGAGTGCGGGTACCAGCCGGCGTCCACCGCGGCCCGCGAGGCACCCACGGCCGCGCCGAGGGAGTCGGCGAGCGCCTCGATGATCGCGAAGTTCTCCGCGCCGTTGACCCCGCGGCCGCCGGAGACCACGATCGCGGCCTCGGTCAGCTCCGGACGCCCGGTCGC
>NZ_JAMOLN010000312.1 GCF_024448165.1 Streptomyces longispororuber | reverse complement strand
GTCGCGGAGCACGGGCACTTCGGGCGGGCCGCCGACGCCCTGCACACCACGCAGCCGTCCCTGAGCCGGCAGATCCGGCGCCTCGAACAGCAGTTGGGGGCGCGGCTGCTCGACCGGACGCCGCAGGGCAGTCGGCTGACCGGGGCCGGGGAGGTCTTCCTGCCGCGCGCGAAGGCGCTGCTGCGGTCCGCCGCGCAGGCCGCGGCGCACACCAGGGCGGCCGCCGAACCGAGCCGCCTCACGGTCGGGTTCATCACGGGGGCCATCGTGACCCCGGTGGTGCGCGAGCTGCGCCGGCGCCATCCCGACGCCGACGTACAGGCGGTGCACCTGGCGTGGAACGAGACGCGGGCCGCGCTGCTCGACCACCGTGTCGACGTGGCCGTGGCCCGACTGCCGTTCCCCACCGACGGGTTGGACGTGGCGGTGCTCTACGACGAGCCGCGCGTGCTGCTCGTCCCGGCCGGGCACCGGCTCGCGGGCCGGGAGTCCGTCACCGTCGACGACATCGCGGGCGAGCCGCTGCCGCGGATGGCGGGCAACCCGGAGTGGGACGCGTTCTGGCGCATCGATCCGCGGCCCGACGGATCGCGGGCCCCGGACGGGCCGGTCATCGATGTGATCGAGGACAAGCTCGAACTCGTCGCGGACGGGCGGGCACTGGCGATCGCGGCGGTGGGGGCGCTGTCCCACACCATGCGGCCCGACGTCGTCCCCGTCCCGCTGGCGGGCGTCGAGCCGAGCCATGTCGTACTCGCGTCCCGGGCGGGCGACCGGGGGCGCCTCGTGGCGGATTTCCGGAGCTGCGCCCGGGCCCGGCTGACCGGGCCCGGGCGGTAGCCGGGGTCAGCGGACGGGGCGGTGCACGTTCTCCCGCTTGGAGGGGCCGGGGGTCGCGTCGGCGATCCAGGGGCCCTCGCCGCTGGGGTCGACGACGCCCTGCTCCAGCCAGGTGTAGGCGCCGCCGAGCACGCCCTTGACGACCTTGCGGTCGAGGTCGTCCGTGTTGGTCCACAGCCGGTCGAAGAGTTCGTCGGCGCGGATCCTGGCCTGGCGGCAGAAGGCGTCGGCGAGCTGGTAGGCCTCGCGGCCGTAGCCCTCGGTGGTGCGCAGGAGTTCGGCGCGCACGCAGGCCGCGCTCATCGCGAACAGTTCGGCGCCGATGTCGACGATGCGGCCGAGGAAGCCCTGCTTGGTCTCCATCCGGCCCTGCCAGCGGGACATGGCGTAGAAGGTGGAGCGGGCGAGTTTGCGCGCGGACCGCTCCACGTAGCGCAGGTGAGTGGACAGGTCGGGGTGGCCGGCCGGGTGGAACTCGGCGTAGGAGCGCGGGAGCTGGCCGGGGCCGGCGACCAGCTTCGGCAGCCAGCGCGCGTAGAAGCCGCCTGCCTTGGCGCCCGCCTTCGCCTTGTCCGTCAGGGACTTGTCGGGGTCGATCAGGTCGCCCGCCACGGACAGGTGGGCGTCGACGGCCTCGCGGGCGATCAGCAGGTGCATGATCTCGGTGGAGCCCTCGAAGATGCGGTTGATGCGCAGGTCGCGCAGGACCTGTTCGGCGGGGACGGCGCGCTCGCCGCGGGCGGCCAGCGACTCGGCGGTCTCGAAGCCGCGGCCGCCGCGGATCTGGACGAGTTCGTCGGCCATCAGACAGCCCATCTCGGAGCCGTAGAGCTTGGCGAGGGCGGCCTCGATGCGGATGTCGTTGCGGTCCTCGTCCGCCATCTGGCTGGACAGGTCGACGACCGCCTCCAGGGCGAACGTGGTCGCCGCGATGAAGCTGATCTTCGCGCCGACCGCCTCGTGGAACGCGACCGGCTTGCCCCACTGCTCGCGCTCCGCCGACCACTCGCGGGCGATCTTCAGGCACCACTTGCCGGCGCCCACGCACATGGCGGGCAGGGAGAGGCGGCCGGTGTTCAGCGTGGTGAGCGCGATCTTGAGGCCCGCGCCCTCGGGTCCGATGCGGTTCGCGGCGGGGACCCGGACCTGGTGGAAGCGGGTGACGCCGTTCTCCAGGCCGCGCAGGCCCATGAAGGCGTTGCGGTTCTCGACCGTGATGCCCTCGGCGGCCGCCTCCACCACGAACGCGGTGATGCCGCCCTTGTGGCCCTCGGACCTCGGGACCCGCGCCATGACGACGAGGAGGTCGGCGACCACGCCGTTCGTCGTCCACAGCTTCACGCCGTCCAGGACGTAGTCGTCGCCGTCGGGCACGGCGGTGGTGGCCAGGCGCGCGGGGTCGGAGCCGACGTCGGGTTCGGTCAGCAGGAACGCGCTGATGTCGGTACGGGCGCAGCGCGGCAGGAACTCGTCCCGCTGTTCCTGCGTGCCGAACAGCTTCAACGGCTGCGGTACGCCGATCGACTGATGCGCCGACAGCAGCGCGCCGAGGGCCGGGCTCGCCGAACCGACCAGCGCGAGCGACTTGTTGTAGTAGACCTGCGTCAGGCCCAGGCCGCCGTACTTCGTATCGATCTTCATGCCGAGCGCGCCGAGCTCCTTGAGCCCGTTGATCGTCTCGTCGGGGATGCGTGCCTCGCGCTCGATGCGGGCCGAATCGATCTCCGTCTCGCAGAAGTCGCGCAGTTTCGCGAGGAACTCCTCGCCGCGCTGCGCGTCCTCGTCGGCGGGCAGCGGGTGCGGGTGGATCAGATCGATCCGGAACCGGCCCAGGAAGAGTTCCTTGGCGAAGCTGGGCTTGCGCCAGTCCTGCTCTCGGGCGGCCTCGGCGACCTGCCTGGCCTCCCGTTCGGAGACCTTCGCCTGGTGCTGTGGTGCGGGGGATGGTGCGGACATGAGGTTCACCTCGCCGCGCGTCGGGTCCACCGGCCCGGCTCATTACCGACCGGTGCTACTCGATCGTATGTACCTGATAACGGGCATGTCGACCAGCCCTCGCGCGTGGACCCGCACCGGATCCGGTCCGCGCACGAGAACGGCCGGAGCCCCCGCACAGTGGGCTCCGGCCGTCGTCGTGGACCGGCGCGCGGGACAGGCCGCGCGCCGGTGTGTGTGGATCCGTCAGAGGGCGAGGCCCGTCAGGACGAGGACGCGCTCGTAGGTGTAGTCGTCCATCGCGTACCGCACGCCCTCGCGGCCGACGCCGGACTGCTTGGCGCCGCCGTACGGCATCTGGTCGGCGCGGTAGGACGGCACGTCGCCGACGACGACACCGCCGACCTCCAGGGCGCGGTGGGCGCGGAAGGCCGTCTGCAGGTCGTGCGTGAACACCCCTGCCTGGAGGCCGTACTTGGAGTCGTTGACGGCGGCGAACGCCTCGGCCTCGCCGTCGACCTTCTTGACCGTGAGGACCGGGCCGAAGACCTCCTCGCAGGAGATCGTGACGTCGGCCGGTACGTCGGCGAGGACGGTCGGCGCGTAGGTGGCGCCGTCCCGCTTGCCGCCCGCGAGGAGCGTGGCACCGGCGTCGACGGCCTCGGTCACCCACGCCTCGACGCGCTGGGCGGCGTCCTCGCTGACCAGCGGGCCGACGTCGGTGGCGTCGTCGGCCGGGTCACCGGTGACCTGCGCCTCGACGGCGGCGACGACCTTCGGCAGCAGCCGGTCGTAGACGGCGGCGTCGGCGATGACGCGCTGCACCGAGATGCAGGACTGGCCGCCCTGGTAGTTGGAGAAGGTGGCGATGCGGGTCGCCGCCCAGTCCAGGTCCTGCTCGGAGGCCCAGTCGCCGAGGACGACGGCCGCGCCGTTGCCGCCGAGCTCCAGGGTGCAGTGCTTGCGCGGGACGCTGTCCATGATCGCGTAGCCGACCGGGCCCGAACCGGTGAAGGAGATGACCGGGAGGCGCTCGTCCTGGACGAGGGCGGGCATTCGGTCGTTCGGCACGGTGAGGACGGACCACGAGCCGGCCGGGAGGTCCGTCTCGGCGAGCAGCTCGCCCAGGATCAGGGAGGAGATCGGGGTCGCCGGGGCCGGCTTGAGGATGATGGGCGCACCCACCGCGATGGCCGGGGCGACCTTGTGCGCGCTCAGGTTCAGCGGGAAGTTGAACGGCGCGATGCCGAGGACGACGCCCTTGGGGATGCGGCGGGTGAGCGCGAGGCGGCCCTGGCCGCCGGCGTCGGTGTCGAGGCGCTGGGCGTCACCGCTGTTCCAGCGGCGGGCCTCCTCGGCGGCGAACCGGAACACGGAGACCGCGCGGCCGACCTCGCCGCGGGCCCACTTGATCGGCTTGCCGTTCTCGGCGGAGATCAGCCGGGCGATCTCCTCGGTGCGCTCGGTGAGGCGGTCGGCGACGTGGTTCAGCGCCTTGGCCCGTACGTGGGCCGGGGTCGCGGCGAACTCGTCGACCACGGCGTGGGCGGCGGCGACGGCCTCCTCGACCTGGGCCTCGGTCGGGACGGCGACGGTGCCGACGAGTCGTCCGTCGTAGGAGTTGTGGACGTCGAACGTCTCGTCCCCGGTGGCCTGGCGGCCGGCGAGCCAGAAAGCGTGGGTGGCGGTCATGTCGGTCTACCGGCCTCTCCGTGTACGTGGGCTTCTACGAGGACCACGGTAGGGCTCCGCCGGGCGGGGGCGGTTTGGCCGGGGTGGAGTGATTGCCCGCGCCCGCTTCGACGCTTTGGCCTACGCGGCGCGGTCCTTGGTCTCTCGGCCTCGTCCGACCGCCCGGTGGGGGCGCGACCAGCCACCCCGAGACCCGCGGTCGCCCACCAGGGAACAACCCGGTCAGGCGCCTGTCGCCTTCAGGGCCAGCCACAGTTCCATCCGGACGTCCGGGTCGTCCAGGGAGCGGCCCAGGATCTCCTCGACCCGGCGCATCCGGTACCGCAACGTGTGCCGGTGCACGCCCAGATCCGCGGCAGCGGCGTCCCACTGCCCGTGCCGCGACAACCACGCCCGCAGCGAGGCGACCAGGTCACCCCGCCCCGTGGCGTCGTGATCGCGCAGCGCCCGCAGCAACCCGTCCGCGAAGGCCCGCACCGCGTCGTCGCCGAGCAGCGGCAGCACGGACCCCGCCGCCACGTCCTCGTGCTCGACGAGGATCCGCCCGCGCCGCCGGGCCACCGACAGCGCCTGCTCGGCCTGCTTGAAGGCGGTCGCCGCGGCGATGGGCCCGGCCGGCGCCGAGAAGCCGATGACGAGTTCGTCGCCGGCCACCGCGGACCCGGCGGAGCCGTCCGCCCGGGTCGCCTCCAGCACCTCCGCGTACTGCCCGCACGCGTCGACGGCCGCACCCCCGTCGACGACGAGCAGCACGACCCGCTCACCGTCGGGCACGACGAGCACGGCCTCGCCCGCGCGGGCGGCGGCGGACTCGACGACGTCCACGAGGACGGACACCGGGTCACTGCCCGGCCCCGCCCCGGTCACCGCCTCGGCGAGCAGCAGCGCGGTCCCGGCCGACGACGCCCCGCCCTGCACCGCGACCCCGCTCGGCGGCGGCGCCACGGCCTCCGCGAGGACCATCCGGAACGGCGCGTCGAGCAGCGCCCCGTACAGGTCGCCGGCGACGGCCCGCGCATGGTCGGGCTCCCCGGCCAGCAGCATCCGCAGCACCGCGGCGCCGATCCGCTGCTCGGCGGCGTACAGCGCCCGGGACCGCTCGGTGGTCAGGGTGAGCAGGGCGATCGCGGAGTGCAGGGCGTACCGCTCGGCGGTGCCGAGGGCCGCGGCCGTGCCGACGGCGAGGGCCGCGCGGGGGCGCCGTCCCGTACCGATGGAGTGCAGTTCGACCCGGTCGTCCGCGCCGCCCGCCACCACGGAGCTCGCGGGCGCGGGCCGTTCCCGCAGTCGTTCGACGTCGGGGGTCAGCCGGGCGGCGCGGCGGCCCGCCCACTCCGGCGCGGTCGCGACGACCGCACCGGACGCGTCGTAGAGCGCGGCCCACCCGTCGACCTGCCCGGCGAGGACGGAGAGGAGCCCCTCGGGTCCTTCGTTGAGTGCCTGCTTGGTCAGCTCGCGCTGCGCCGCGAATCCCGACGTCACGGCCCGGTACTGGTCGGCCGCGATGGCGGCGGACACCGCCTTGCTGATGGCGATGAACGGCGTGCGGGGCGGGACTTCGAGGAGCGGGAGGCCCTCGTCCTGCGCGGCCTGCACCAGGGCGTCCGGCACGGCGTCGTAGTTGACGCCGACGGCGAAGCCGAGGCCGACGACGCCCGCGCCGGCCAGCCGCTTCACGTACCGGCGCATCGCGTCGGGGTCGTCGGCGTCCAGTTTCAGGGCGGTGATGAGAAGGAGCTCGCCGCCTTCCATGTACGGGACGGGGTCGGCGAGCTCGCTCACATGGGCCCAGCGGACGGGGGTGTCCAGCCGTTCCTCGCCCGCGCGCACGGTGAGCTTGAGCGCCGAGTGGTGGACGAGCGAGGCGAGCGTGGGCGGCATGGGGCCTTCAGGTGTGCTGGGGGTACAGGCGGGACCGGTGGGGCGGTCGGAGCGGGCGGGACTTGTGAAGCTTTTGGCCGCTCCGTATGAACGCCCCGTGCCGATTCTGCCTCACCGTACGTACCCCTGGGTCCCGGCCCCACGATCCTCAGCCGTTCTTCAGGCCCCGCTCAGGCCCGCAGATCCACCAGAAGCGGAGGCGCGTGCTCCCCGCGCACGGTCGTCAGGGAGAGCACCGCGTGGCCCGGTGGGACGGCGTGTGCCAGGTCGGACGCGGACCAGCGCTCGCGCTCGACCTGGCGGACGGTGACCGCGCGGGCGGTCGGGGCGCGCCCGGTGATCACCCGGCGCACGGCGTGCAGCGCCTTGCCCGCGGGGGTCTCGGCGATGATCTGCCGGTCGGTGACGTCGCGGGCCTCGGTCCACTCCTTGCCCCACACCTCGGCGAAGTCCTGGCCGTCCCACGGGGTGAGCCCGGACAGGGCCATCCGGCAGCCGACGGCGCCGAGCAGCGGGGAGCGCAGCGGCCGGGGCACGTCGTCGAGGGTGCGCAGGGTCAGCACGGCGCCCGCGTTCGCCGAGCGCAGCCGCTGGATGCCGCGCACGGACTGCGGGGTGACCACCCCGGTCGCGTCGTCGAGCACCAAACAGGCGAAGAGCGAGCGGTCCTCGCGCGTGACCACGCTCGTCATGAACTGGGCGAGCACCAGTCTGGCCAGGATCCGGGAGGCGTCCGCGTGCCCGCGCTCCGGCAGGTCGATCCGGACGCGTACGGGGTGGTCGAGGGCGCGGAGGGAGAACGGGCGGGTGCTGCCCGAGGTGTCGAAGAACGAGGCGAAGGCGGGGCGGTCGAGCAGCGCGATGCGGTCCGCGAGCACCGCTCCGACGTCGCCGGGATGCGCCAGCTGGCGCTCGCGCGCGTCGAGTTCGCGCAGCATCGCCTCGTGGCCCGCCTCGGTGAGCGACTTGCGCAGGGCGCCGAGCGCGACCGGTGAGCCGTCGAGCAGCTGCCGCAGTTCGGGGACGGAGGGGAAGCGTCCGTGGACGGCGGCGTAGGGGCCGAGGAGCTGGGCGAGGACGGTCGTGGAGCGCCGGCTGTCGCCGCTCGGGTGCGGGTCGGCGAGGTCGCCGACGAGGGCCTCGGCGAGCACGGCCGCGGCCTCGTCCGGGTCCTGGCTGCCGCCGTAGAGGTCGAGGTCGTAGACGGAGTCGGGCGCCCCGATCCGGACGACGACGTCGTAGGTGTCCGGCGAGCCGAGCCCGGCGCCGGCCGCCCCGACGACGACCACGGCGGCCCGCCCGGCGAGGGCGCCCAGGCAGAGCGACTCGGCGAGCGGCCAGACGACGCTGCCGGTCTTGCCCGCGCCGGGCGGGCCCACGGCGAGCAGGGAGGTGCCGAGCAGATCGGGGCCGATGCCGAGGCCGACGCCCCGGTACGCGTACGGGTTGCGCTCGTCGTCGGCGGCCGCGCCGATCCTGACCTGCGCCGTCGCGAGGTCGTGGCGGGCGGAGCGGGCGGGCAGGTCGCGCGTTCCCGAGGGGTGCGGGCAGGCGGCGGCGCCGTCCTTGACGACGGCGGCGGTGAAGGCGCCCAGGCTGTGCCGGCCGCGCTTCACGCCCTGCCAGGCGCGGGCGATCCGGGCGTGGTCGACGTCCCGCATCAGCCCGCCGCGCGCATCGGCCCCGAGCCGCTCGGCGGCCTCGGCGGCCCCGGCCTCCCGCAGCTGCGGCCACTGCACGGGGTCCTTCTCCGGGGCGACGGGCCGCGCGGCCTGCACCGGTGCCGCGGCGACCCGCCAGGCCGGGTAGCCGAAGCGCCGCCAGAGCTCGCCCCAGCGGCCGAGGCGGCCGACGCCGACCATGATCCCGACAGCGAACACGGCGTAGTACAGGTACACGACGACGACGGACGCGATCGAGTGCGGCGACGCCCAGGAGTCCGGGACCATCGCGTACAGCGGCAGCAGCCACCAGCCGCCCAGGTAGCCGTTCCACAGCAGCGACCAGACGAGCCAGCCCACCAGGAACGCGATGAGCGCGCCGCTGACCAGCTGCCGGGTCGGTGTCCGCTCCGGCGCCACGTCCGGCCGGGGCAGGTGCCCGAACCGCCAGACGCCCGGTGCGGCCGAGGGCCTGGGGGTCCGCAGCCAGGTCAGGAA
>NZ_JAMOLN010000311.1 GCF_024448165.1 Streptomyces longispororuber | reverse complement strand
GAGGTGCTGCGGGCGGCGCATGCCGTGATCGTGATCGTGGCCTGGTTCGAGGCGTTCGCGGACCACGACCTGCCCTTCTCCCTGGACGACGTGCGGCTCACGCGCGGCGAGCAGCTGGCGCTGGCCGAGGGGGTCGGCGTGGACCTGCTCTCGGTCGACGTGCCCTGCCCGGCGCCCCACCGTCCGCCCGAGGAACTCGAGGCGGATCTGCTCATCTGGTTCGGCCACTACCGGGCCGCGTTCATGCACTTCGTGCAGGGGCTCGCGGTCTGGGAGCGGATGTCGGGGGACGAGCAGCGGTCCATGGAGTTCGACCTCGTCGACCTGGACGTACGGGCCTTGGCCAGGTACGAGCACCTCTGCTCGCAGCTGGCCGAGCAGGCCCCGGAGTTCGCGTTCTGGCTCACCCGCGTCGAGCACCGCGCCACCCGTACCGAGGTCCGCCGGGCCCTGGACGGCATCGAGACCCTGCTGCACCGCACGGCCGGCGCCCTCGCGCCGCCCGTCGACGTGGCCGCGTCCCTGGCCCGCTCCCACCACGCGGCCCTCACCCACCCGGTCCTCGACTCGGAGACCGCCCCCGAGGGCATCCGCGTCCCCACGCTCGCGGCCATGTACATCGATCCCGACTACCGCGTCTCCGCGCCGCAGGGCCAGTCCGGGCCCGCCGACGAGTCGTGGTGGCAGGACATCGACGTCCGGCACGACCTCACGCGGTATCTCGCCGGGGCCCTGACCAACCCCGCACTCGCCGAGGCGCCGCTCCTCGTGCTGGGCCAGCCCGGTGCCGGCAAGTCCGTGCTCACCCGCGTGCTCGCGGCCCGGCTGCCCGCCGCCGGGTTCCTGCCCGTGCGGGTGCCGCTGCGGGACGTGCGGGCCGAGGACGAGCTGCAGGACCAGATCGAGCAGGCGGTCCGCGCGACCACGGGCGAGCGCACGACCTGGCCGGAGCTGGTGCGCGCCGCGGGCGGCTGTACGCCCGTCCTGCTCCTCGACGGCTTCGACGAACTGCTGCAGACCACCGGCGTCCATCACAACGACTTCCTCGTCCGGGTGGCCCGTTTCCAGCAGCGGGAGGCCGAGCAGGGCCGTCCCGTCCTGGCCCTGGTGACGAGCCGCACCGCCGTCGCGGACCGGGCCCGCTATCCGGAGGGCACGGTCGCGCTCCGCCTGGAGCCGTTCCGGCCGGAGCAGATCCAGCGGTGGCTGGCCATCTGGAACGACGCGAACACCGGCACGCTGCGCCCGCTGACCTGGGACACGGTGTCCCGGCACGCCGAACTCGCCGCACAGCCCCTGCTGTTGACGATGCTCGCGCTGTACGACGCGACCGACGGCGGACTCCAGCACGAGGGCGGCGAGCCGCTGGCCGTCACGGAGCTCTACGAGGAGCTGCTGTCGACGTTCGCCCGGCGCGAGGTGTCCAAGACGTGCCCCGGCACGCTGCCCGATCGGGTGCGGGACGAGCGCGTCGAGCAAGAGCTGCAGCGGCTGTCGCTGGTCGCGTTCGCGCAGCTCAATCGCAGCCGCCAATGGGTGTCCGCCGGTGAGCTGGACGACGATCTCGTCGCCCTCCTCGGCAAGCAGGTGCCCGACAAGACCGGGTTCCGCACCCCGCTGGACGCGGCGGAGGTCGCCCTCGGCCGGTTCTTCTTCGTGCAGCGCGCGCAGTCGCTGCGCGACGGACGGGTGCTGGCGACGTACGAGTTCCTGCACGCGACGTTCGGCGAGTACCTCACCATGCGCCTGACGCTGCGCCTGCTGGCCGACCTGCTGCCGGCCCGCCCGGCCGCGTTCTCCCTCGCCGACGGCAGGATCAACGACGATCTGGCCTACGCGCTGCTGTCGCACGCACCGCTCTCCTCGCGGCAGATGGTGCGGTTCGCGGGCGAGCTGGCCCAGCGGCTGCCGCTCGTGGACCGCGAGCGGCTCGCCGCGCGCCTCGTCGAGGTGCTGCGCGTCCACGAGACCCGCACCACCGACCAGTACCCGGCGTACCGGCCCGCACCCCGGATGCGCACCGCGGCACGCCACGGGCTCTACGAGGCGAACCTGGTACTGATGATCCTCGTCCTCACGCGACGGTCCTCCGCCGCCCAGCTCTTCCCCGACCGGGTCGACCCCGTCCACTCCTGGCACCGGCACTGCATGCTGTGGCGCTCGTCGATGGACGAGGAGCAGTGGACGGACTTCGCGCTCACCTTCACGACGCGGCGCACCTGGGACGGGCACGGTCGCCGCGCACTGTCGATCGCGCTGCGCCAGGGGCCGGTCCGCGCCCCGCAACAGGTGGACGCGAACTGGCTGTTCGGCTTCGAGGAGGGCCACGACGGCCCGGTGTGGCAGCGGTCGTACTGGGACGAGCTGTGGCACAAGATGTCCGTGACCGGGTCGACGCCCGACTCGATCCTGCGCCTGGCCCTGGAACCCGTCCTGGACAGTCTGGGCCCGGCCCTGACCACGTTCGTCCCGGTGGGCGGCGAACGCGCGACGTCGCTGGCGCACGACCTGCTGCGACTGCTCCTCGACGACACCTCGGAACTGTCCGACCCGGACCTGATCGCCCGCTACGAGCGGGTGGTGCGCGGCCTGGCCCTGATGCCGCACGACTGGCACAACTTCGGCCGGGTCGTGCAGGCGCTGCTCACCGCGCACGAGCGGGACAGGGCCCGGCTCGGCGACGCGGTGCGGGAGCGGCTCAGGAGTCAGATCCTGAGCCGGATCGACCGGCCTTACTGACCTGGTCCGCCGCCCCACCCCCGTCCCGGATCAGCCCCAGCACCCGACTCCGCAACCCCGTGAACCGCACATCCGCCCGAGTCGTCAACTGATCCCGCTCCGCCGGGAGTTCGACGACGACCTCCTCGCGGACCACCGTCGGCGACGGGCTCAGGACCAGGACCCGCTCCCCCAGGTACACCGCCTCGTCGATGTCGTGGGTGACGAACAGGACCGTCATGCCGCGCCGGCGCCACAGGCCGCGCACCAGGTCCTCCAGGTCGGCGCGGGTCTGGGCGTCGACCGCGGCGAACGGCTCGTCCATCAGGAGCACGTCGGGTTCGTAGGCCAGTGCGCGGGCGATGGCGACGCGCTGCTGCATGCCGCCGGAGAGTTCCCAGGGGTAGGCCCGGCCGACGTCGCCCAGGCCGACCGCGTCGAGCGCCTCGGACACGCG
Source organism: Streptomyces longispororuber (assembly GCF_024448165.1). Classification (GTDB taxonomy): domain Bacteria; phylum Actinomycetota; class Actinomycetes; order Streptomycetales; family Streptomycetaceae; genus Streptomyces; species Streptomyces longispororuber_A. The sequence continues at coordinate 5,349 of NZ_JAMOLN010000311.1, read as the reverse complement.
GGCGCGCCGCGCGTCCCTCGGCATCTTGCGCTGCCGAAGCGGGAGTTCGACGTTCTCCGTCACCCGCATCCAGGGGAACAGGCTCCGCCCGTACTCCTGGAAGACGACCGCGAGGCCGGGGCGGGGGCCGGTCACCGGGACGCCGTCCAGCGTGACGGAGCCCTCCGTCGGCGCCAGGAGTCCGGCCACGCACTTCAGGAGCGTCGTCTTGCCGCAGCCGGAGGGGCCGACGACGCACACCAGCTCCCCCGCGTCGAGGCGGAAGGTGAGGTCGCGCAGCGCCTCCACCCGGCGTCCCGACCCTTCGTAGACCTTGCGCAGCCCTTTGACCTCAAGCACCGCCGCCACCCGCCTTCCGTCGCGCGCCGCGCGATCCGTGGTACCAGCCGAGGGCTCGCCGCTCGACGATCCGGAACAGCACCGAGAGAGCCACTCCCAGCAGGCCGAGCACCAGGATGCCGGTCCACATCTCCGGTACGGCGAAGGAGCGTTGGAACTCGACGACGGCGAAGCCGAGGCCGCTGCTGGAGGCGTACATCTCGCTGATGACCATGAGGATGACGCCGATGGACAGGGCCTGGCGCAGGCCCGCGAAGATCTGTGGGCTCGCCGCCGGGAGCACCAGATGGCGCAGCCGGGCCGGGCCCGTCACGCCGTACGAGCGGGCCGTGTCGGCGGCGACCTCGTCGACCGCCCGGACGCCCGCCGCCGTGTTGAGCAGCACCGGCCAGACGCAGCCCGACGCGATCACGGTGATCTTCATGGTGTCGCCGATGCCGGCGAACAGCATGATGACGGGGACCAGGACCGGCGGCGGGACCGCGCGCAGGAACTCCAGGGCCGGTTCGCAGACCGCCCGGGTGCGCCGTGAGGCGCCGATGACGATGCCGAGCCCGACGCCCGCCACGCCCGCCACCGCGTAGCCCGCGAGGAGCCGCAGCACGCTCGGCAGGACGTCGTCCCGGAGCCGGTCGGGGGTCCAGGTGTCGTCGAAGCGGCCGAGGATGGTGCGCAGGGGCGGCGCGTAGAAGCTGGTGCTGGAGTCGGACGCCAGCCACCACACCGCGACCAGCAGGCAGGGCAGTGCCAGGGCGAGGGCGGCCGCCCGCAGCACGCGCCCGGTGCGCCTCACGCGGGGGCCTCCGTCCGGACCGACCGGTGCCAGGACAGGGCGCGGCGTTCCACGAGGCGCGCGCCGGTGTTGATGAGCACGCCGAGGCAGCCGGCGACCAGGATGAGGGCGTACATGTCGGGGACGGCCTGCGAGGTCTGTGCGACGTTGATGCGGTGGCCGAGGCCGGGTGCCCCGATGACGAGTTCGACGGTGACGGCGAGGATCAGGGCGACCGCCGCGGCGAGCCGGACGCCGGTCATGACGTACGGGAGGGCCGTCGGCCACACGACGTGCCTGATGCGGGCCCAGGGGCCGAGGCCGAAGGCGCGGGCGGTGTCCTCCGCGACGGGGTCGACGTCCTGGACGCCGTACAGGACCTGCACGAGGACCTGCCAGAACGCGGCGTAGACGACGAGGAGGAGCACCGAGCGGAGTTCGGTGCCGAAGAGCAGGATCGCCAGCGGGATGAGGGCGACGGACGGGATGGGGCGGAGGAACTCGACGGTGGACGAGGTGAGTTCGCGCAGGTACGGGACCGTGGCGATGACGAGTCCTGCCAGTACGCCGCCCGCCGTGGCGAGGGCGAGGCCGAGCGCCCAGCCGGTCAGGGTGTCGCCGAGCGCCGACCAGAAGGCGGGGTCCGTCAGCTCGCCGCCGAGGGCGTCGAGGGTGGTGGTGAACGGCGGCAGGTAGGCGGAGGAGACCAGGCCGAGGCGCGGCACCGCCTCCCACAGTGCCGCGCAGACGAGCAGGCCGAGCGCTCCGGGGATCACGGCAGGAGCGTGTCGAGGTCGGGGGTCTTGGCGAACAGGCCGTCGCCCTGGCCGAGTTGGGCGAGCCGGTCGAGGGAGGCCCGGTTCGGTTCGGCGGGCCAGGCGGGCAGGACGACCTTGTCGAGGGTGGCCTGCGGGATCTTGGTGTAGGAGGTGACGATCTGCCGGACCTCGTCGGGGTGGCTATTCGCGTACGTCAGGGACTCCTCGGTGGCGGCGGCGAACTTCTTGACGATGTCCGGGTGTTGCTGGGCGTACTGCGCGGCGGTGAAGTAGAGGGCGACCGTGAGGTCTGGGGCCGTGTCGACGAAGTTGGAGGCGATCACGGTGCCGCCCTGTGCCTTGACGGTGGCGAGGGCGGGTTCGACGACCTGGGCCGCGTCGATCTGGCCCTTGTCGAGGGCGGCGGGCATCTGGTCGAAGGCGAGCTCGACGAACTTGACCTTGTCGGGGTCTCCGCCGGCCTTGCGCACGGACTCCCTGACGGTGGTGTCGTTGATGTTCTTGAGCGTGTTGACGGCGACGCTCTTGCCCTCCAGGTCCTTGGCCGTCTTGATCGGGCTGCCCTTCTTGACGACGACGGCGCCGAAGTCCGCGCCGTCCTTGCCGGTGGAGCCGACGCCGTTGGCGACGGCCTTCACGGGGACGCCCTTGGACTGGGCGACCATCAGGGACGTGGCGTTGGAGAAGCCGAACTGGAACTGGCCGCTGACAACGCCCGGCACGATCGCCGCGCCGCCCTGCGCCTGGGTGAAGGCCAGCTTGAGGCCCTGTTTCTCGTAGAACCCCTTCTTCTGGCCGAGGTAGACGGGTGCCACGTCGACGATGGGGATGAGGCCGAGTTTGACGGTGGTGGTGCCTCCGCTGCCGGACGCGGAGGGTTTGCCGTTGTCGTCGGAGCCGCCGCAGGCCGCCGTGGCGGCGAGCAGGGCCACGACGGCGAGGACGGTGAAGGTGCGGCGTGTGCAGCGCATGGATCCCCCCGGGTGCTCAGCGGGAAAGTAGAGCCCGCACCTTAAGGGGTCAATGCCCTTGGCACACAAGAGAGTTGACGTTACTTACAGCGCAATCACAGCATGCGCGCCGCGTCGTCCCGTCAGCCGGAGGCCGCCCGGCCGTACACCTCCACTTCGGCGATGTTGAGTTCGACGGGCCGCTCGCTCGCCAGCCAGACCCGGACGTAGCGGCCGGGCCGGTCGACGGCGACGGAGGTCGGGCCGCCCGCCTGCGCCGTCTCGTGGTGCGCCCATACGCCCGGCTTCGTCAGCTGCTCGGCGAGGGTGCCGGTGAAGGGCTCGTCGGAGACCAGGACGTAGTAGTCCTTGGTGCGGTCGGCGCAGCAGTCGGTGCGGTTGTACAGGTCGATGCGCTCCAGGTCGGAGACGGCGCCGAGGTCGACCTGCCACCAGGGCCGGGCCTCCTTGCCGCTGGTGGTGGAGAAGTCGAAGCGGTCGCCGTCGACGGCCTTGGCAGCGCCGTACGGGGTGGTGCCGCCCGCGTCGTAGTCGGAGATCTGAACGGCCTTCTTGTTCAGGGCGAGTTGGCGCAGGGGCTGGAGGCCGAGGGAGGTGTCGTGGGCGGCGTCGACCTGCGTCACGAAGTCCTGGAGGTAGGGGTCGGCGATCTTCACGGGGCCGAGCTGGTGGTGTTCGGCCGGGTCGACGGTGATGTGCGCGGCGGTGTCGGCGGCCGCGTCCATCGCCTTGCGCGCCGTGGCCGCGGCGTCCTCGTCGTGGGCGTCGATCGCCTTCAGCGCGGCGAGTCCGTGGCGCAGGGCCGCGCCCCAGTGTTCGGTGGCGGTGAGCCAGCGGTCGGCGTCGTGCAGGAAGAGCCGGTCGGGGACGCCGTCGCGGAGCACCGCGGGGGTGCGCTCGATGGTGGCGGCGGTGGGCGCGAAGGCACGGATCGCCGCGCCGGGGTCCTTCGCGTAGGCCGTCCAGAACGTCGCCAGCTCGGCGCTCAGGCGCGGCGACTGGGGCTGCCAGGGGGTGGCGCCGAAGGTGGGGGCCATGTGGTTGAGGTCGACGAAGACCTGTACGGCGTCGGCGACGCGCGGGTCGCCGCCCGCCAGGTGGAGGGCCGACTGGCGGGCGGAGGTGGCGCGGTCGTAGCCGCGGTCGTTCCACGCGAAGTCGGACATGGTGAAGACGGCGAGCTTGCTGGCCGCTTCCTGGTTCATCGGGTTGGAGACGAGGCCGCTGAGGTTGTCGGAGAGTCCCGCCTCGCGCTTGTCGTAGGGGGCGAGGAGGAGGCGTCCGGCGGTGCGGCCGAAGTCGTTGACGGGATAGTTGTCCCAGACGAAGACCTTCCGGCCGAACAGCTGAGAAGCCTGCTGTGCCTGGGAGTTGGTGATCTCGGGCGGGACGACGTCGGTGCCGGTCCACATCACTTCGACGGCCGGGTCGAGGTGGCCGCGGAGCTCCTGCTTGTACGCCGTGTCGGTGAGGTCGCCGTACTCGGTGGGCACCATCTGGAGCGGGTTGGCGCCGTCGTGCGTGGCGATGAACTCCTTCTGCACCGCGTTCAGGAGGCCGACCTGGGCCCGGGCCGCGGGGCCGCGTCCCGGTGCGCCGAACTCCGTCTGGTCGCCCGCGCAGTTCCACTTCGTGTAGCTGATGTCGTCGAGCGGGATCGAGAAGGAGCGCACGCCCAGGTCGTACAGGGCCTGGAGCTTGCCGGTGAGGGCCTTGACGTCGGCCGGGTCGGAGTAGCAGATCGAGCCGCCGGGCGACACGGCGAACGTGAAGCGGACGTGGTTGGCGGCGGCCCGGTCGACGAGCGCGCCCAGCTCCTTCAGCTTGTCGTCGGGGTAGGGGTCGCGCCACTTGTCGCGGTGGTAGGGGTCGTCCTTGGGCGCGTACACGTACGTGTTGGACTTCACCTCGCCGAGGAAGTCCATCTGGTCGAGGCGTTCGTCGGTGGTCCACGGCGGTCCGTAGAAGCCCTCGATGGAGCCGCGCAGCCGCATCGACGGGAAGTCGGAGACGGTGGCGCCCGCGATGCCGTGCCGGGTGACGAGCTGGCGCAGGGTCTGGGCGGCGTAGAACTGTCCGGTCGCGTCGGTGCCGCCGAGGGCGACGGTGCGGCCGGCCGCACGCAGGGCGTAGCCCTCGGCGTGGTCGGGGAGGTCGGTGCCGCGCAGGGCGCGGGCGATGTCGGGGCGGGTGCCGGGGCCGAGCAGGACGGTGAGCGGGGCGTGTCCGGATGCCTTCGTGCGGACGTCGACGCGCACCCCGTGGTCCTTGAGGAGCCGGGTGACGAGGGTGCGGGCGGCCGGGTCGGTGGTGGTGCCGGTGACGAGTTCGGCGCGGGCGGGCAGCGGCACGTCGGCGCCGGCGCGGGCGATGTGCTGGGGCGTCGGGGACACGGTGGGCAGCGGCCGCGGTGCGGGGGCGGCGGAGACGGGCGGCGCCGCGCCGAGCGACGCGGCGAGCAGCAGGACAGCGACGGCAGGGGCCTTCA
>NZ_JAMOLN010000310.1 GCF_024448165.1 Streptomyces longispororuber | reverse complement strand
GCCCGACCCGCCGAGCGGCCCCACGGCGTGCCCCGCACCGAGCACGACCCCGGGCCCGAGCGCGTACGCGGCACCCCAGATCACGGCGTTCGGAACCAGCGCGAAGCAGAGCAGCAGCACCGCGAACCGCCCCGACCACGCCGCCGTCAGCTGCAGGAACGACTCCCGCACCGCCGCCCCGTGCCAGACCAGCCCCGCGGCCACCACCAGCGCGCCCCCGGCCACCAGCACCAGCACCCCGGCGGCCGCCGCCCGCGCGGCGACCGGCAGCACCTCCCGTACGAACGACTCCGGCAGCACCTCGGCGCACCGCCGCAGCACCCCGGGCACCGGCCCCCGCGGCCGCCCGTGCGCGGTCCACACCCCGGCCCCGGCCGCCGCGACGGCTACCACCAGCAGATGGGCCCCGCAGCTCACCCAGGAGGGCCGCAGCTCACCGCCCGACGCGTAGTACGCCGCCGCGGAGCCGACCAGCAGATAGCCGAGCGCCACCCCGCCCCACGCCCCGGCCGCGGACGCCGCGGGCTCGCCCTCCGCGGTCTCCGCGGCGTCCCGCGCCGCCCGGTGCACCAGCCACACCGGCAGGGCGAGGAGCAGCAACGGCGTCACGCCCATCGGCGCGGGCACCCCGGAGAGCGTGTCCGTCCTGACCACCTCGGCGCCGTGCGCCAGCAGCCACAGCGCGGCGGCGGTGTGCAGGGCGCCGCCGGGGCCGCTGTCCGGGTACGGCGAGCTGATCCACAGCACCATCACGAGCACCGCGCACGCCCCGAGCCCGAGCCCCGCCGCCACCGCCCCGCCGAACACCCCGGAGGCGGGGCCCGGCGATCGTTCCCGCACCCGGGTCAGCAGCAGGGGCAACGACAGTCCACGGCCGGTCATTTGGGTCACCGGGCCATGCTCCCAACGACACGCGCTTTCCCCCTGCAACAGGCGAAGTCCGGATGTGTCGCTCAAGATACGTTTATGTACTTTTTCGCGCGAAAGGGTGTGTGGAGTTCACCATGACGCAGGGCCCTGCCACCCCACTGCCGACGCCGAAGGAGCGCCGCAGGCTCCGCGAGGCGAAGTCCCTGACACAGGCTCAGGTCGCCGCGACGGTCGGCGTGACACGCGAAACGGTCCGTTCCTGGGAATCGGGCCGTACGTCCCCCAGAGGCCGTAAGAGAGTCGCCTACGCGAAGCTCCTCACGGAGCTCGCCGGAACACCGGCACCGCAACCGGCGCCGGTGCAGGAGCCGGAGCTGGCCGCGGTCGGCGCGGCGAACGCCACCCCTTCGGTGGACCTGGCGAAGACGACGTCCCCGGAGCCCCGCCCCACCGAACGGACCCCCCTCAAGTCCGCGGCCGAGGCCTTCGACGCGCTCTACACCCACTGCGCACCGCACCTGGTGCGCCAGACCTATCTGCTCACCGGCCGCCGCACGCTCGCCCGGGAGTCCGTGGAACGCGCCTTCCAGCAGGCCTGGCAGCGCTGGCCGGAGGTCGCGGTCGACCCCGATCCGGCGGGCTGGGTGCGGGCCGCGGCGTACGAGTACGCGATGTCGCCCTGGCACCGGATGCGCCCGGCCCACCGTCACCCGGACGCGCCGCCCGCCGACCCGGACGACCGCAAGCTCCTCGACGTACTCCTGAGCCTGCCGCCCGCCTACCGGCGCACCCTGCTGCTCTACGACGGGGTGGGTCTCGACCTGCCGGAGACCGCCGCGGAGACGGAGGCCAGCACCCCGGCCGCCGCCAACCGGATCCTGCACGCCCGCGAGGCCGTCGCCGAGCAGCTGCCCGACCTCGCCGTGCCCGGGCAGCTGCACCGGCGGCTGACGGAGCTGGCGGGCGCGGAGAAGCTCGACGCGCCCGGTTCGACCCTGGTGCGCAGCGGCGGTGAGAAGCGCACCCGGTTCTGGACCCGGGCCGCGATCGCCGTCACCGTGCTGATCGTCGGCGCCACGGCACTCACCGTCCGGGTCGCGCCGACGCACTACGAGCCGGTGCCGGCGCCCGGCGCACCCATCAGCGGCGTACCGCCCCTGACCGGCCCCGACCGGCTGACGGAGGGCGACCTGGAGCTGCGCAGGCAGCTGCGCGGCGAGCTGAGCGGCGGTCCCGAGCGGCTCGCCCCCGCCGCCGAGTAGCCGGAAACGATCAGTGGGCCCGTACCGTCACCGGTGCGGGCCCACTGATCTGTGTACAGCTGCTGGTTACGAGAGGAGCTCGCGGGCCAGCTTCGCCGTCTCGGTCGGCGTCTTGCCGACCTTGACGCCGGCGGCCTCGAGGGCCTCCTTCTTCGCCTGCGCGGTGCCGGAGGAGCCGGAGACGATGGCGCCGGCGTGGCCCATGGTCTTGCCCTCGGGCGCCGTGAAGCCGGCGACGTAGCCGACGACCGGCTTCGTCACGTTGGCCTTGATGAAGTCGGCCGCGCGCTCCTCGGCGTCGCCGCCGATCTCACCGATCATGACGATCAGGTCGGTCTCGGGGTCGGCCTCGAACGCGGCGAGCGCGTCGATGTGCGTGGTGCCGATGACCGGGTCGCCACCGATGCCGACGGCCGACGAGAAGCCGATGTCACGGAGCTCGTACATCATCTGGTACGTCAGCGTGCCGGACTTCGAGACCAGGCCGATGCGGCCCGGCTTCGTGATGTCGCCCGGGATGATGCCGGCGTTCGACTGGCCCGGCGTGATGAGGCCGGGGCAGTTCGGGCCGATGATGCGGGTCTTGTTGCCCTTCGACTGCGCGTACGCCCAGAAGGCGGCGGAGTCGTGGACGGCGATGCCCTCGGTGATGACGACGGCGAGGGGGATCTCGGCGTCGATCGCCTCGACCACGGCGGCCTTGGAGAAGGCCGGCGGGACGAAGAGGACGGACACGTTGGCGCCCGTCTTCTCGATCGCCTCGGCGACCGAGCCGAAGACCGGGACCTCGGTGCCGTCGAAGTCGACGGACGTGCCCGCCTTGCGCGGGTTGACGCCACCGACGATGTTCGTGCCGTCGGCCAGCATGAGCTTGGTGTGCTTCATGCCCGTGGCACCGGTCATGCCCTGGACGATGACCTTGGAGTCCTTGTTGAGGAAGATAGCCATGGCTGTTTAGTCCCTCGTCCCTTACTTCGCAGCCGCGAGCTCGGCGGCCTTGTCGGCCGCGCCGTCCATGGTGTCCACGCGCTGCACCAGCGGGTGGTTGGCGTCGGAGAGGATCTTGCGACCCAGCTCGGCGTTGTTGCCGTCGAGGCGGACGACGAGGGGCTTCTCGACCTTCTCGCCCTTCTCCTCGAGGAGGGCCAGCGCCTGGACGATGCCGTTGGCGACCTCGTCACAGGCGGTGATGCCGCCGAAGACGTTGACGAACACGGACTTGACGTCCGGGTCGCCGAGGATGATCTCCAGGCCGTTCGCCATGACCGCGGCCGAGGCGCCGCCGCCGATGTCGAGGAAGTTGGCCGGCTTCACGCCGCCGTGGTTCTCACCGGCGTACGCGACGACGTCCAGCGTCGACATGACCAGACCGGCACCGTTGCCGATGATGCCGACCTCGCCGTCGAGCTTGACGTAGTTGAGGCCCTTGGCCTTGGCAGCAGCCTCGAGCGGGTTGGCTGCGTCCTTGTCCTCGAGGGCCTCGTGCTCCGGCTGGCGGAAGTCGGCGTTGGCGTCCAGGGACACCTTGCCGTCGAGCGCCAGGATGCGGCCGTCCTTGGTCTTGACCAGCGGGTTCACCTCGACGAGGAGCGCGTCCTCGGCGACGAAGGTGTCCCACAGGGTGACCAGGGCCTCGGCGACGCCCTCGGCCACGTCGGCCGGGAACTTCGCCTGGGCGACGATCTCGCGAGCCTTGGCGATGTCCACGCCGTCCACGGCGTTGACCGGGACCTTCGCGAGGGCCTCGGGGGTCTTCTCCGCGACCTCCTCGATGTCCATGCCGCCCTGCACCGAGGCCATGGCCAGGAAGGTGCGGTTGGTGCGGTCGAGGAGGTACGAGACGTAGTACTCCGCCTCGATCTCCGGAGACAGCTCGGCGATCATCACCTTGTGGACCGTGTGGCCCTTGATGTCCATACCGAGGATGTCGGTGGCCCGGGCCACGGCCTCGTCGGCGTTCGCGGCCAGCTTGACGCCGCCCGCCTTGCCGCGGCCGCCGACCTTCACCTGGGCCTTGACGACAGACTTGCCGCCAAGACGCTCGGTCGCCTCGCGGGCTGCCTCAGGCGTGTCGATGACTTCACCGGCCAGCACCGGTACACCGTGCTTGGCGAAGAGGTCCCTCGCCTGGTACTCGAACAGGTCCACGCGCGTCCGTCCCTATCAGTGATCTCGCGGTTCGATTTCCTGCGTGGGCGTGCCGCGATGGGCAACGTGACTCCGCTGTCACAAGGGAGGCGTACGAGGCGTACACAGTGGCCGGGTACGCGGCATGTCCGTCTCGCAGGTTATCGCCGCTCAGCGACGGCTTCTAAATCGCAGATCACACCTGAGCGGTGATAGTGGTCACAGAGCGTCCCGTTTGTGCCGCTGTTTGCCGCCGTTCGCCGCTTCTCTGCGGCTGTGCGAGGCCTCACCGTGCGGGGGTACGCACGGTGAGGCCACCCGATGGGCGCCGGAAGTTCACACCGGAGCCCTGGGCGGGCGGTCCCGTCCCCACGGGGCCACCCGCCCGTACGCCGGCTGTCCGCCCGGTCCGACCGATGGCGTTCGGCCGTCCGGGCGTCGCGGCGTCGGTCAGATGCCCTGGACGTAGCTGGGCGCGACGGCGGACGCGACGCCCTGCACGCCGCTGACGGCGTTGCCCGCGAGCGGCTGGACGTCGGCGGTGACGGTGCCCGTGAGGTCCTGGGCGAACGGGGCGACCTCGCCGACCACGCCGCCCGCCAGCGGCGCCACGTTGTCGCCGACCACGGTCTGCGCGAACGGCGCGACGTTCTCGCCGACCACGCCGTACGCGAACGGCGTCACGTCGCCGGTCACGCCCTGCGCCAAGCCGTAGGCGCTGGTGCCGACGCCCTGCACGACCGGCCGCACGTGGTCGACGACCGTCTGCACGAGCGGCTGCACGGCGCCGACGACGCCGCCGGCGAACGGCTGGACGTCGTCCCCGACGACCGCCTGCGCGAACGGGGTGACCTCGCCGGTGACCCCGGTGGCCAGCGGCTGGACCTGCCCGGTGACGCCGGCGGCGAAGGGCGCGACGTTGTCGCCGACGACGGTCCGGGCGAACGGCGTCACGTCCCCGACGGCACCGCCCGCGAGCACCGTGACGTCGCCGAGCGCCTGGTCCACGACCGGCAGCACGCCGTGCACCGCGGTGGCGGCGACGGGCGGCAGGACGGCGGTGGCGGTCTCGTCGACGACCGGGGTCGCGGTCGCGCGTACCTGGTCGACGCGCACCTGGTCGACCAGGTTCTGCGCGTGGACCTGCGCGAACTGCGCGGTGGTCGTCACCTGGTCCTGGACCTGCTCGCGCGTCTGGTCCAGCACGTAGCCGGGGTCCTGGGCGGCCGCCCGCGACAGCTCCTGCTGGAGCTCGGGGGCGAAGGAGGCGAGCGGGCCGAAGAGGTAGTCGACGTCCTGCTGGGCGTCCGCCACGGAGGGGACCGACGGGGCGGCCTTGTCGGTGACCGCCGTGTGCGCGCCCTCGACGTACTGGCGGGCCTGCTCGGCGGCGGCGGTGGCGTGGGCCGTGGCCTTGGCGGCGGTGGCCTTGGCGGCGGGCGCGGCCTTGGCGGCGGCCTTCGTGGCGGCGACCTTGTCGGTGACCTGATCGGTGACCCGGTCGGCGGCGCTGCTGCCGGTCGCCTTGCCGGTGACCTGGTCCGTCACGTGCGCGGCCGTGTCCTGGACGTCTGCGACGGCGTCACCGGCCACGTCCGGTACGGAGACCGAGTGGGCGGGCAGCTCGTCGGCGCTGGCCACGGCCGAGCCGAGGGCCCAGGCGCCGGAGACGCCCGCGGCTATGACGATGGAGCGGCGGATGTTCTTGTTCATGAGTGCGTGATTCCTTCGAATTCCGGCTGGTTCCGGAGGGACTCCGGGGTGTCGGGCAGACCTGTTCCGCCCCCGCGCGGCAGGTCGAGCGGGGAACTGGCCGCCCTAGCCGGGGAATTCGGGAATGTCGCGATGCCGGTCGGCCACCGGCGATGCGGTGCCGGGCGCGAGGGCGCCGGGCACCAGGAGTACGGGCAGGCGCCCGCCGAACGCCGCCGCGTGCAGATCACCGTGCCGGGGCGAACCGCCGTCACCCGCGGCCGTGCCGGCCGAGGGCACACCGTCGGGGCGCGGCGGCGCGGCGGGCGCGCCGGGCTGCCCTGCGGCCCGTGCGACGGGAGCCGCCCGGTGTCCGGCGGGCCCGTATCCGTACACGTATCCGGTGCCCTGGTCCACGACCGCGTGAGCCGTTCGCCCCGCCGGGGACTTGGTGTCCGGCCGGGCGGGCCGCTTCTCGGTGCCGGCCGGGACCGCGTCGGTGCCCGGCTGCTGCGGTACGCCCGCGGTGGGCGGCTGCGGCGCCGGGTCGGACACGCCGGGCAGGCCCGGGAGCCCCGGGAGCCCCGGCCACGACGGCGGACCGGACGGCAGCGGCCGGGGCGCCGCATCGGCGAGCCCCCCGACGACCGCCCCGGTCAACTCGCCGACCGGCCTCACGACGTCGCCCACCGTGTGCAGGACGGGCCGCAGGACCCGGTCGTTCACCGGATCGACGACGTGCTCCCGAACCGGTTCGGTGGCCCGGTCGGCCACCTGCTCGCGCACGGGGTCGACCACCCGGCCGCGCACGGGGTCGGTGACCTGGCGCCGAACGGGCTCGGTGACATGCTCCTGGACCGGCTCGGCGAGGTGCTCGCGGACCGGCTCGGCAGCGGGCTCGGCCACGCGCTCGCGCACCGGCTCCACCACCCGCTCACGCACCCCGCGCACGGCATCGGACGCCGCGTCCCGTACCGCCGCGGTGTGCGGTACGAGGCTGTCGGCGGACGCGTCCGCGTGGGCCCGGCCGCCGCAGAGGAAACCGAGGGCGATCAACCCGCCGAGCAGCAGCGCCAGTTGCAGCGCACGCCGACCGCCCGTCGAGCGCGGCAGGCGCTCGGCGGGGGCGGGAAGGGCCATCGGGGAAGTCACGGTGCGCCGATCCTCGCACGGGACGCGGGCGGCTGCGCAAGCCCCGTGTTACCGATGGGTACTCATATCCGGTTCGCCACTGCTCCCCCGGTTTCCGCCGCCGCGTCCGGTATCGGCAACGGCCGCTTCTCGATCGCCGCGGCCATGACGTCGGGAAACAGGTCGGGCGTGCAGGCGAACGCCGGCGCCCCGAGTCCGGCGAGCGCCGCCGCGTGTTCCCGGTCGTAGGCGGGCGCGCCCTCGTCGGAGAGCGCGAGCAGCGTCACGAACTGCACCCCGGACGCCTTCATCGCGGCGACCCGCTTCAGCATCTCGTTGCGTATCCCGCCCTCGTAGAGGTCCGAGATGAGGACGACGACGGTCTCCGCGGGCCGGGTGATCTGCGACTGGCAGTACGCGAGCGCCCGGTTGATGTCGGTGCCGCCGCCGAGCTGGGTGCCGAAGAGGACGTCGACCGGGTCGTCCAGCTGGTCGGTGAGGTCGACCACGGCCGTGTCGAAGACGACGAGTCGGGTCTGGATGGAGCGCATGGAGGCGAGCACCGCGCCGAACACGGAGGCGTAGACGACGGACGCGGCCATCGAGCCCGACTGGTCGATGCAGAGGATGACCTCCTTCTTCACCGACTGCGAGGCCCGCCCGTATCCGATGAGCCGCTCGGGCACGATCGTGCGGTACTCCGGCAGGTAGTGCTTGAGGTTGGCCGCGATCGTGCGGTTCCAGTCGATGTCGTGGTGGCGCGGGCGGCTGATCCGGGCGCTGCGGTCGAGGGCGCCGGTGAGCGTCGCCCGGGTGCGCGTGGCGAGCTTCTTCTCCAGGTCGTCGACGACCTTGCGGACGACGGCGCGGGCCGTCTCCTTGGTCGTCTCCGGCATCGCCTTGTTGAGCGAGAGGAGCGTGCCGACCAGGTGCACGTCCGCGTCGAGCGCCTCCAGCATCTCCGGCTCCAGGAGGAGCGCGGAGAGGCCCAGGCGGTCGATCGCGTCGCGCTGCATGACCTGGACGACGGAGGACGGGAAGTACGTGCGGATGTCGCCGAGCCAGCGGGCGACCGAGGGGGCGGAGGCGCCGAGCCCGGCGGACCGGCTGCCGCCGGTCGGCTGGTTCTTTCCCTGGCCCGAGCCGTACAGCGCGGTCAGGGCGCCGTCCATCGCCGCGTCCTGGCCCGCCAGTTGGCAGCCGGTGCCGTCCGCGGCGTCGCCGCCCAGCACGAGGCGCCAGCGCCTCAGTCGCTCGGCTCCGCCGGCTTCTGGGTGCGTCATCTCACTTCCCCCTCAAGGTCGTTCCCGTTGTTGTCGCGCTGTCGCGTCTGCCGGGTTCTCGTCGGAGGCGGGTGCGGGTCTCGTCGTGGCTGGTCGCGCAGTTCCCCGCGCCCCTGAAGCGAGCTCCGCTCGCTCAGGGGAAGGCTGCGCGCAGCGCATGCCTTC
>NZ_JAMOLN010000031.1 GCF_024448165.1 Streptomyces longispororuber | reverse complement strand
ACGCGAGGCCCAGATCTTCGAGACCCGGTGTTCGCTGCGGTACGCCTGGAGGTACTCGTCGGCGCGGTCGGCGACCCAGAGCAGGGCCAGTTCGCGCAGCGCGGTGAGGTTGCCGGGGCGGAAGTAGTTCGAGAGCGCCGCGTCGACCTTGTCGGACTTGTAGATGTTGCCGTGGGCCATCCGGCGGCGCAGCGCCTGGGGCGACATGTCGACCAGCTCGATCTGGTCGGCCCTGCGCACCACCTCGTCGGGCACGGTCTCCTGCTGGCGCACCCCGGTGATCGACTCCACGACGTCGCCGAGGGACTCCAGGTGCTGGATGTTGACCGTGGACACGACGTCGATGCCCGCCGCGAGCAGCTCCTCGACGTCCTGCCAGCGCTTGGCGTTGCGGGAGCCCGGCACGTTCGTGTGCGGCAGTTCGTCGACCATGGCGACCTGTGGCCGGCGGGCGAGGACCGCGGCCACGTCCATCTCGGTGAACTGCGTTCCCCGGTAGTCGAGTTGCTGCCGCTCGACCTGTTCGAGGCCGTGCAGCATGACCTCGGTGCGCGGCCGGTCGTGGTGCTCGACGAACGCGACCACGCAGTCGGTGCCGCGCTCGACGCGGCGGTGGGCCTCGGAGAGCATCGCGTACGTCTTGCCGACGCCCGGTGCGCTGCCGAGATAGATCCTGAGCTTGCCGCGCGCCATCAGCCTGTGTGTTCCCCTCAGTGCCCTGGGTTCTCGAAGCGGTAGCCCATGCCGGGCTCGGTGATCAGATAGCGCGGATGGGAGGGGTCCGCCTCCAGCTTGCGGCGCAACTGGGCCATGTAGACGCGGAGGTAGTTCGTCTTGGTGCTCTGCGAGGCCCCCCAGACCTCGTGCAGCAGCTGCTTCTGGCTGATCAGGCGGCCCGGGTTGCCCACCAGGATCTCCAGCAGGTGCCACTCCGTCGGGGTCAGCCGGACGTCCCGCCCGCCCCGGACGGCCTTCTTCGCCACGAGGTCGACGGTGAAGTCGTCCGTCGTGACGACGACGGTGTCCGGGGCGACGGGCGCCGACTCGGTGCGGCGCACCGCCGCCCGCAGCCGGGCGAGCAGTTCGTCCATGCTGAACGGCTTGGTCACGTAGTCGTCGGCCCCCGCGTCGAGGGCCTCGACCTTCTCCTCGGAGGCGCGCCGCGCGGACAGCACCATGATCGGTACGCGGGTCCAGCCGCGCAGCGCCCGGATGACGTCGACGCCGTCCATGTCGGGCAGGCCCAGGTCGAGGACGACCACGTCGGGCCGGCGGGCGGCGGCCAGCCGGAGCGCGGTGGCTCCGTCCGGCGCCGCGTCGACCCCGAACCTGCGGGCCTGCATGTTGATGACCAGGGCACGGACGAGCTGGGGGTCGTCCTCCACCACCAGTACCCGGGTCATCAGCTCTTGGTGGTCAACTGCTGGAGGGCGATGTTGAGTTCGAGCACGTTGACCGTCGGTTCCCCCATGAATCCGAGGATCCGGCCGTCCTTGTGGCCGTCGACGAGCTTCTGGACCTGTGCGACGGAGAGGTGGTTGCGCTCCGCGACGCGGTGGACCTGGAGGTCGGCGTACTCCGGGGAGATCGCCGGGTCCAGACCCGATCCCGACGAGGTGACGGCGTCGGCGGGGATGCTCGCCGGCCGGACCTTGTACGTCGCCGTGGAGTTGTCCTTGATGACGGCGGCCCGCGCCTGCTTGATCTGCTTGACCAGTTCGGGGTTGTCGCCCGCGAGGTTGGTGGCGCCGGACAGGATCAGCTTGTACTGCGTGTTGACGCTGTTCTCGCCGAGGCCGTTCGAGGGGCGCGGCTGGAACCACGTGAGGTCCGGCTTGCCGTCCTTGGTCAGGTACGTCTGGCCGATGAGGGAGGAGC
This sequence comes from Streptomyces longispororuber, assembly GCF_024448165.1. Classification (GTDB taxonomy): domain Bacteria; phylum Actinomycetota; class Actinomycetes; order Streptomycetales; family Streptomycetaceae; genus Streptomyces; species Streptomyces longispororuber_A. The sequence continues at coordinate 61,490 of NZ_JAMOLN010000031.1, read as the reverse complement.
CGACGACCTTGCCGTCGGCGTTCTCGGTCTCGGAGCCGTTGGCCTTGTCGTGGAAGGCGACCTGGGCGACGCCGGTCACCGCGAGCGGGTAGAGCACGCCGCAGACGACGGTGAGGAGGATCAGGGCCCGGAAGCCCGCCCAGAGCAACCGGCCGGTGTTTCCTACGGAGTTGTTCATGGCCTTAACCGATTCCGGGGATGAGGGAGATGAGCAGGTCGATGATCTTGATGCCGACGAAGGGGGCGATCAGACCGCCCAGACCGTAGATCCCGAGGTTGCGGCGGAGCAGCTTGTCGGCGCTGACCGGCCGGTACTGGACGCCCTTCAGGGCGAGCGGGACCAGCGCGATGATGATGAGCGCGTTGAAGATGACCGCGGACAGGATCGCGGAGTCCGGGCTCGACAGCTGCATGATGTTCAGCGTCTTGAGGCCCGGGTAGACCGCCGCGAACAGCGCCGGGATGATCGCGAAGTACTTCGCGACGTCGTTGGCGATGGAGAACGTCGTCAACGCGCCCCGGGTGATGAGGAGTTGCTTGCCGATCTCGACGATCTCGATGAGCTTGGTCGGGTTCGAGTCGAGGTCGACCATGTTGCCGGCCTCCTTCGCGGCCGACGTGCCGGTGTTCATCGCGACGCCGACGTCCGCCTGGGCCAGGGCCGGGGCGTCGTTGGTGCCGTCGCCGGTCATCGCGACGAGCTTGCCGCCCGCCTGCTCCCGCTTGATGAGGGCCATCTTGTCCTCGGGGGTGGCCTCCGCGAGGAAGTCGTCGACGCCCGCCTCCTCGGCGATCGCCTTGGCCGTCAGCGGGTTGTCGCCGGTGATCATGACGGTCTTGATGCCCATGCGGCGCAGCTCGTCGAACCGCTCGCGCATGCCGTCCTTGACGACGTCCTTGAGGTGGACGACGCCGAGCACGCGGGCGCCCTGGGCGTCCTCCACCGCGACGAGCAGCGGCGTGCCGCCGGCCTGCGAGATCCGGTCGGTCACCTCGCGGGCGTCCGCGGCCACGGCGCCGCCCTGCTGCTCGACCCAGGCGATCACGGAACCCGTGGCGCCCTTGCGGATCCTGCGGCCGTCGACGTCGACGCCGGACATCCGGGTCTGCGCGGTGAACTCGATCCACTCGGCGCCGACGAGCTCGCCCTGGTGGCGCTCGCGCAGGCCGTACTTCTCCTTGGCGAGGACGACGACGGAGCGGCCCTCGGGGGTCTCGTCGGACAGCGAGGAGAGCTGGGCCGCGTCGGCGAGCTGGGCCTCGGTGACCCCGCGCACCGGCACGAACTCGGCGGCCTGGCGGTTGCCGAGGGTGATGGTGCCGGTCTTGTCGAGCAGCAGCGTCGACACGTCGCCGGCCGCCTCGACCGCCCGTCCGGACATGGCGAGCACGTTGCGCTGCACGAGCCGGTCCATGCCGGCGATGCCGATCGCGGAGAGCAGGGCGCCGATGGTGGTCGGGATGAGGCACACCAGGAGCGCGACGAGCACGACCATGCTGAGGTGCTTGCCCGCGTAGTCCGCGAACGGCGGCAGCGTGGCCACGGCCAGCAGGAAGACGATCGTCAGCGAGGCGAGCAGGATGTTGAGCGCGATCTCGTTCGGCGTCTTCTGCCGGGCAGCGCCCTCGACCAGGTTGATCATGCGGTCGATGAAGGTCTCGCCGGGCTTCGTCGTGATCTTGATGACGATGCGGTCGGAGAGCACCTTGGTACCGCCGGTGACGGCCGAGCGGTCGCCGCCGGACTCGCGGATGACCGGGGCCGACTCGCCGGTGATGGCCGACTCGTCGACGGAGGCCACGCCCTCGACGACGTCGCCGTCGCCGGGGATCACGTCGCCGGCCTCGCAGACGACGAGGTCGCCGACCTTCAGCTCCGTACCGGGGACCTGCTCCTCGCGGTCGCCCACGATGCGGCGCGCGACGGTGTCCGTCTTGGCCTTGCGCAGGGTGTCGGCCTGGGCCTTGCCGCGGCCCTCGGCCACGGCCTCCGCCAGGTTGGCGAAGATCACCGTGAGCCACAGCCAGGCGCTGATGACCCAGCCGAACCAGTCGGACGGGTCCTTGAAGGAGAACACCGTCGTCAGGACCGAGCCGATCAGCACCACGAACATCACGGGCGACTTGACCATGATGCGCGGGTCGAGCTTGCGGCAGGCGTCCGGCAGCGACCTGATCAGCTGCTTCGGGTCGAAGAGACCCGCGCCGACCTTGCCCTCGCCGTCCTGGCCGGGCTTGTGACCGGTCGGCACGTCCTGGTGCGGCGCCCGGGTGGGTGTGACTGTGGACATGGCGTCCTCTGAATTCTTCGTCTTCTGGGTGTCGGTACTCATCAGGCCAGCCCCTCGGCGAGCGGGCCGAGCGCGAGCGCCGGGAAGTAGGTCAGGCCGGTGATGATCAGGATCGTGCCGACCAACAGGCCCGTGAACAGGGGCTTCTGGGTCCGCAGGGTGCCCGCGGTCTCCGGGATCGGCTTCTGCTCGGCCAGCGAACCGGCCAGCGCGAGCACGAACACCATCGGCAGGAACCGGCCGAGCAGCATCGCGAGGCCGATCGTGGTGTTGAACCAGTTCGTGTCGGCGCTCAGCCCCGCGAAGGCGCTGCCGTTGTTGTTGGCGCCGGACGTGAACGCGTAGAGGATCTCGGAGAATCCGTGCGCGCCGCCGTTGAGCATCGAGTCCTTCGGCGTCGGCAGGGCCATCGAGAGGGCCGTGAAGACGAGGACGAGCGCCGGCGTGATGAGGATGTAGCAGGCCGCGAACTTGATCTCGCGGGTGCCGATCTTCTTGCCGAGGTACTCGGGCGTGCGGCCGACCATCAGACCCGCGATGAACACCGCGATGATCGCCATGATCAGCATGCCGTAGAGGCCGGAGCCGGTGCCGCCGGGCGCGATCTCGCCGAGCTGCATGCCCAGCATCGTGATGCCGCCGCCGAGTCCGGTGAGCGAGGAGTGGAACCCGTCGACCGCGCCGGTCGAGGTGAGGGTCGTGGAGACCGCGAAGATCGACGTGCCGCCGATGCCGAAGCGGTTCTCCTTGCCTTCCATGGCGCCGCCGGCGAGGTCGAACGCGGGGCCGTGGTGGGCGAACTCGGTCCACATCATCAGCGCGATGAAGCCCACCCAGATCGTCGCCATCGTGGCGAGGATCGCGTAGCCCTGCTTGATCGAGCCGACCATCTTGCCGAACGTGCGGGTCAGCGCGAACGGGATGACGAGGATCAGGAAGACCTCGAAGAGGTTGGAGAAGGCGTTGGGGTTCTCGAAGGGGTGGGCCGAGTTGGCGTTGAAGTAGCCGCCGCCGTTGGTGCCCAGCTCCTTGATGGCCTCCTGGGAGGCGACGGCGCCGCCGTTCCACTGCTGGGTGCCGCCGGTGAACTGACCGACCTCGTGGATGCCGGCGAAGTTCTGGATCGCGCCGCAGGCGACCAGGACGAGCGCGCCGACGACGGCTATCGGGATCAGGATGCGGACGGTGCCGCGGACCAGGTCGGCCCAGAAGTTGCCCAGCTCACCGGTGCGGGAGCGGGCGAAGCCGCGGACGAGGGCGACCGCCACGGCGATCCCCACCGCCGCCGAGACGAAGTTCTGCACGGCGAGGCCGCCGGTCTGCACGACGTGGCCCATGGCCTGTTCGCCGTAGTACGACTGCCAGTTGGTGTTGGCGACGAAGGACGCGGCCGTGTTGAAGGCCTGGTCGGGGTCGATCGACCGGAAGCCGAGCGAGCCGGGCAGGCTGCCCTGCACCCGCTGCATCAGGTAGAGGAAGAGGACGCTCACGGCGGAGAAGGCGAGGACGCCGCGGAGGTAGGCGGTCCAGCGCATCTCCGCGTTGGGGTTCGCGCCGATGCCCTTGTAGATCCACTTCTCCACCCGGAGGTGCTTCTCGGAGGAGTAGACCCGGGCCATGTAGTCGCCGAGGGGACGGTAGGCCAGTGCCAGCGCCGCGATCAGCGCGAGCACCTGGAGCACTCCGGCAAGTACGGGGCTCATATCTGTGCTCAGAACCTCTCCGGGTAGATGAGGGCGAGGACGAGATAGCCCAGCAGGGCGACGGCCACGACGAGGCCGACGATGTTCTCGGCGGTCACAGCTTCGTCACCCCCTTGGCGACGAGTGCCACCAGCGCGAAGACCGCGATCGTGGTGACGACGAAGGCCAGGTCGGCCATCGTGAGCTCCCTGGATGAGGATTCGGATAGGAACTGCGGGTACTGCGGGTACTGCGGGTACTGCGGGTACTGCGGGTACTGCGGGTACTGCGGGTACTGCGGGTACTGCGGGTACTGCGGGTACTGCGGGTACTGCGGGTACTGACGAGTACTGACGGGGACTGACACCTTGAGGAAACCCCCGGCCATGGCCGGTTTCGATCCCCCTTGACGGCTCCCATACGGGGGCGTACGCGCCTTTGACGCGTCCCTTACGTCGGGTACGTCAGGTGAGCCGGAACCGCAGTCGGCAGATGACCGCGTCGGTGTCGCGGCGCACCGCGTGGGCGACGACGGCGCCGCGCTGGTTCTGCAGGATGCGCTGCCAGGCGCGGCCCGGCTCGGCCTCCGGGATGAGGACGGTGACCCGGGTGCCGGGCTCCATGGCCGCCACGTCGCGCACGTACGCGGCGACGGGCCTGCCGATCGTGCGCCGCTCGGACGGGATGTGGACGAGGTCGACGCCGGGGTTCCACAGCGCCCAGTCGCGGGTCAGGGCCTCCGTCTGCGCCCGGTCCTCCGGGTCGAAGTGGCAGACGGTGACGGCGCGCACCTCGTCGCCGAGGGAGATCGCTGCGGTCAGTGCCTCGCTGGTGAGCCGGGAGATGCCGGAGACGGGGACGACGACCAGGGACCTGGCGTGGGTCGGGCAGTCCGGGACGCGGCCGAGGCCGAGGCGTTCGCCGATCCGGGCGTACGCGCGGTGCACGGCCTGGAACGCGAGGACGAGCAGGGGCAGCGCGACCACGATCAGCCAGGCGCCGTCGTGGAACTTGGTGGCGGTGACGACGATCGCGGAGACACCGGTGAGCAGGGCGCCGAGCCCGTTCAGGAGCGTCTTGCCCAGTGATCCCGGCACTCCGCGCCAGTGGATCACCATGCCGACCTGGGCGATGGTGAAGCCGATGAAGACGCCGATGGCGAAGAGCGGTACGAGGGTGTTGGTGTCGCCGCCGGAGAACACGAGCAGGGCGGCGGAGATCCCGGCGAGGGTGAGGACACCGTACCGGTGGACCTGGCGGTCGGCCTTGAGGGCGAAGACGTGCGGCAGGTAGTTGTCCCGGGCGAGCAGCTTGAGCAGGACCGGGAGGCCGCCGAAGGACGTGTTCGCGGAGAGCGCCAGCAGGATCATCGTCGCGAACTGCACGACGTAGAAGGCCCAGTTGTGGCCGAGGGAGGCGTCGGCGAGCTGGGCGAGGACGGTGACGCCCTCGACCGGCTGGAGGTGGAACCGGGAGATCAGCACGCTCAGGCCGATCAGCATCACGCCGAGGACGGCGCCGAGGGCGACCTCGGCGCGCTGGGCGCGGCGGGCGCGCGGGGCGCGGAAGGACGGCACGGCGTTGGCGATGGCCTCGACGCCGGTGAGCGCGGAGCAGCCGGAGGCGAACGCCTTGAGCAGGAGCAGCGCGCCGACGGTGGTGGCGTCGTCCGCGAGGGCGGAGGCGTGGCCCGCGGCGGCGGCCGTGGAGACGGGCGCGTCGCGGAACAGGCCGACGGCGATGAGGATCAGGATCGAGGCGACGAAGACGGCCGTCGGCACGATGAAGGCGCGGGCCGAGTCGACGATGCCGCGCAGGTTCACGCCGGTGATGACGACGAGGACGGCGAGGCAGATCAGCAGCCGGTCGCCGTAAAGCCCCGGGAAGGCGGAGGTGAGGGCGGCGACGCCCGCGGTGACCGCGACGGCGACGTTCAGGACGTAGTCGAGGACGAGGGACGCCGCCGCCACGAGGCTGGTGCGGGGGCCCAGGTGTCTCTTCGCCACGGCGTAGGAGCCGCCGCCGTCCGGGAACGCGGCGATGACCTGCCGGTAGGAGGCGACGAGTACGGCCAGGAGTGCGGCGATGGCGAGGGTGACCGGGAGGGTGAAGCCCAGGCCGTGGCCGCCGGCGGCGGCCAGGACCAGCACGATGGCCTCCGGTCCGTAGGCCACCGACGCCATCGCGTCCAGGGAGAGCGCGGCGAGGCCCGTGAGGGTGGTGAGGCGGTGCTTCTCGGCCTGGGCGTCGCGGGGGTCGGGGGGTTCCTCGGTGGTGGGGCCGGAAGTGTGGCCGGGGCCTGGTCGCGTGGTCCGGGTGGTCATGTGGGTGGCCTTCTCGCCGTGGGTGGTGGCCGGTCGCCCGGGGGCGGGCGACGGTCCGTCGTGGCCGGTCGCACGGTCCCCGCCCCTTCGTGACGCAGGGGGCACGGGAACGAACCGGCCTGCTCAGGCTGGGGTCTGCGCCCGGCCGGGGCCGCCGCTCCTAGCGCGTTCTTCGCGGCGAAGCGGCCGACCCTGACGGGTTGTTGACGGCGGCCGGGAGCGCGGCCCGTCAAGAAGCCGTGCGGAGTTCCGTTCCGGCCGCGTCAAGAACACGGACGCGCGCCGGCGGCCTGCCTACCGTCGGCGCCATGCCAGACACCTTCTGCGCCCGGGACGAACGCTGGGCCGGCGAGGCGCGCAGTGCCGTGCTGTACGCGGCCGTGCTGTTCGCGCTGCTGCTCGGGATCGACGCGCTCACCGGTCAACTCGCGCCGTGGCGGGTCGTGTCGTGGGCGGGGCTCGGGGCCGCGCTCGGGCTCGTGCTGCTGCCCGCGCGGGTCGGCGCGACGGCGGACCGGCTCACCGCGCGGGGGCTGTGGCGGGAGCGCAGCGTGCGGACCGACCGGCTCGTGGCGGTGCGCTGCGTGGACGGGGTCGCCCACCGGCTGGTGCTCAGGGACGATCTGGGCGGCCGGGTCGAGATCGATCCGGCGGTCCTGGTGGCCAATCCCCCGTTGTGGCGGCTGCTGGACGAGGCGGCCCGGGTGTCCGTGGAGCGCGGGCTGCTGCTGTGCGGCGGGACAGCGCTGCGGCGGCTCGCGCGGCAGGTCGACGGGGAGCTGGCGCGGACCGTGTTCCAGGTGTCGGGGCTGCGCTGACGACGCGGGGGGTGCCGGACGAGATCGACGACCTTGCTGCGGGGGCCGCTCCGGCCGCCTAGGGTCTGGAACGTCCGTGCCCCATGCACCCGTTCGCGGAGGGACCGCCCATGAAGGAACGCCGGTACCGCCTCCTGGTGACCGGTTACGCGATCTCGTCCTACGGCACGTACCTGAACCTCGTCGCGCTGAACCTGTACGTGTACGCGGTCACGGACCGGGCCCTCGCGGTCGGCGTCTTCATGGCCGTGCGGCTCGCGGCCGGGTTCCTCGCGGGGCTCGGCGCCGCCGCACTGCTGTCCCGGTGGGCGGCGAAGCCCGTGATGCTGTGGGCCAACGTGGTGCAGGCCGGCGCGCTGCTGCTGCTCGTGTGCGCGCCCGACGGGCTCCGCACGGCGGCGCTGTTCCTCGTCTCCGCGGTGGCCGGCGCGTCCGGCACGTTCTTCCTGGTCGCGTTCCGCAGCTCGATCCCCGACATGGTGGACGAGGGGCGCCACACCTGGGCCAACTCCCTGATGGTGAGCGGCCGTTCGGCGGCGATGGTCGTCGGGTTCGCGTCGTCGGGCGTCGTCGTCTCGCTGCTCGGCTACACCGCGGCGTTCCTCGTCGACATGGCGACCTTCCTGGTGTGCGCGGCCGCGGTGGCGCTGCTGCCGCCGGCGATGCGCGGGGAGCGGGACGGCGGGGAGGACCCGGCGGGCGATTCCCGCGGGCGGCGCGCGCCGGGGGCCCTGGTCGCGCTCGGTGCCGCCCCGGTCGTCGCGCTCATGGTCGCCCTGCGCGGGGTCGACGCCCTCGGCTCGTCCTCGCACAACGCGGCGCTGCCGGTGTACTCGACGCAGCTGGACGCCGGCCGGCCCGCGGTGTTCGTCAGCGTCTTCTGGTGCACGTGGGCGCTGGGCAACGTGCTGGTGCAGCAGGTGCTCCAGCGGTACGTGAAGCGGTCGGGGCGGTCGGTGGGGGCGCTCGGGTTCGGTCTCGGCACCATCATGATGTCGGCGGCCTTCGTCCTGGCGTTCGCCGGTCTCCCGTGGCCGGTGACCGTGTCCGTGGCGCTGCTGGCGGGTGCGGCCGACGGCGTCACCGAGGTGTCGTACAGCTCGCACCTGCAGACGCTCCCGGCCGGTCTGCGCACCCACGCCTTCGGGCTCTCGGCGACCGTCGAGAACCTCGGCTTCGGCGTCGGCATGATCGTGGTCGCGGCCGCCCTCGACGCCTTCTCGCCGCTGTCGGTGGTCGGCGCGGCGCACGGTGCGGCGATCGCCGTCGCCGTGGTGTTCGTGGCGCGGGTGCTGCGGCAGCGGCGGGCGCGCCCGGCACGGAGCGCGGACGACCCGCCGCGGGGCACGCGGGAGACAGGCCCTAGTTCCCCGGCTGGGGCCGCACCGTGAGGATCTGCTGGGCGTGTCCGACGGCCCCGTCCGTGTCGTGCAGCACCGTGCTGGTGACCCCGTGCCCGGCGGGCCCGAACGTCACCGTGGTGTCGAGCCCCGTCCAGCTGCCGCGCGGCTGCCGGTGGAGGTGCACGGTGAGGTCGACGTTGGGGAACATCCACTCGGCCGGCGACTGGCGGACCGCGATGCCGTTGGCGGTGTCGACGAGTGCGACGAACGACGCGAGCGGACTGCTCGGCTCGCCGGCGACGAGGTCCAGCGGGGTGGAGATCCACGCGGTCGTGCGGCCCGGCGTCGGCGGGGCGACGGGGCGCACGTCGATCGAGGCGATGTATCCGCCGGGCCAGTGCTCGGCCATCGGCCACGGGTCGAGCCCGTCGGGCGCGGTGAGCGGTTCGGGGGCGCCACCGGCGACGTCGGTGGTGTCCCCGGAGGCGAGCAGCCAGGCGCGGGCCCGGACCACGGCCCTTCCGGCTATCCGGACGACGGCTTCGACGAGTTCGATGGTGCGGCCGGGCCGGAGGGTCTCCACCCGGATCTCGCACTCGTCGAGGGCGAGCCGCCCGAGGATGTCGAAACTGATCCGGGAGAGCGCGGCGGCCGGCCCGCCGGTCACCGGGCGCTCGGCGAGGTGCCGGTCGATCGCGTGCACGACGAGGCCGCCGAGCGGGCTGAAGTGGATCTCGTCGGTGGCCCAGGCGCCGCCCGCGTGCGCGGTGGGCTTGTAGCGGTGGGCGTCGATGCGCTCGAAGTAACTGCCGGTGGACAAGTGGTGCTTCCCCTTCGCTGGTGGGCCGACGACCAACGCTGCTGGTGGGCCGGTGACCAACGTATCCGAGGGCCGGACGGCGACGGCCCCGGCCAGGGGGCCGGGGCCGTGGGTGTGCCTGGGTGCGGTGCTGTCAGTCGCTGATCTCGATCCGCCCGTCGGCCGGGGCGGCACCGGCCGGAGTGGTGCCCGTCGGGGCGGGCACGAGGCCCTTGCCGCCCGCGGTGATGTTCTTCAGCAGGCCCGCGAGGTCGACGCCGGCCGTGGAGTTGAGGAGTTCCACGCCCTGGGCCACGTTGTCGGCGACCGTACGCGTCAGCCGGCTCGCGCCGTCCGTGGAGATCACCGTCATCTTGTCGACGGCGGCCAGCGGCTCGGACGCCTTGGCGACGACCTGCGGCAGCACCTCGACGAGCATCTGCAGCACAGCCGCGTCGCCGTACTGCGCGAACGCGTCGGCCTTCTTCTGCATGGCCTCGGCCTCCGCGGCGCCCTTCGCGCCGATCGCGGCGGCCTCCGCCTCGCCCTCCAGGCGTACGGCGTCGGCGAGCGCGGCGCGCTGCGCCTTCTCGCCCTCACCGGTGAGGCGGGCCCGCTCGGCGTCCGCCTCGGCCTGCTTGACCAGGCCGATCCGGCGGGCCTCCGCCTCCTGCTCGGCCTGGTAGCGGGCGGCGTCGGCGGGCTTGCGGACCTGGGTGTCCAGCTCCCGGTCGGTCAGGGCGGCTTGGCGCTCGGCGACCTTCTCCTGCTCGGACAGCACCTCCTGGCGGCGGGCGGCCTCGGCGAGCGGTCCCGCCGCGTTCGCCTGCGCGGCGGCCCGGTCGGTCTCGGCCTTGATCTCGGCCTGCTTCAGCGCGAAGGTGCGCTGCGCGATCGCGATCTCCTCCTCGGCCTTCAGGCGTGCCTGCTCGGAGGCGCGGCGCGCGACGGCCTCGGCGATGTCGGCCTCCTGCCGGGCGCGGGCCGCCTCGGGCCGCCCCAGGTCCTCCAGGTAGGAGCCCTCGGTGGTGATGTCCTGGATCTGGAAGGCGTCGAGGACGAGTCCCTGCCCGGACAGCGACGCCTCGGCCTCCTCGGCGACCTGTCCGGCGAACGCGGCCCGGTCACGGATGACGTCCTCCACGGACATCCGGCCCACGATCGAGCGGAGCGCGCCGGAGAGCACTTCCTGGGTGAAGCCGACGATGCCGTCCTGCTGCATCAGGAAGCGCTGCGCGGCGGCGCGGATCGAGTCCTCGGTGCCGCCGACCTTGACGATGGCGACGCCCTCCAGGTGCGCCTTCACCCCGCGCAGGGTGACGGCGCCGCGCACCGCGACCGGGATGTGCCGCGAGGAGAGGTCGAGGGTGAACTTCTGCTGGACGAACGGGACGACGAAGACGCCGCCGCCGACCACGACCTTCTGGCCGCTGTTGTCGGTGAAGACCCGGCCGGTCTCGGGGTCGGTGGACTTCTTGCCCCGGCGGCCGGTGACGATGAATGCCTCGCTGGGCCCGGCGACCTTGTACCGGGTGACGACGACGAGCGCCAGCAGGACCAGGAGTACGACAACTCCGGCGACGGCGATGGTGACAGGGCTCATGGTGGGTTCCCCCTCTGCCTCCCGGGAGACGGCAGTCGTTGGACGGAGCGGACGGCCGGGGCCGCCCGGATCATGGGCGATGGGCACACGGGTGGAGCGCGGGTGCGGTCAGCGGTCAGCGCTCGACGGGGCGGACCTCGACCGAGGTCGCCGAGAGCAGGCCGGTCACCCACACCTCGGTGCCGCGGGCGACGGCGACCTGACTCCTGGCCGCGAACTTCGCGGGCTGGCCCGCCAGTCGGAGCAGCACCTCGCCGTACCCGTCGGCCGGCACGGCCGTGACGACGGTGCCCGCGGTGCCGACGAGGTCGTCGCCGCGCGGGGTGCCGGCCGTGTCGTCCCGCATCAGGGCGCGGGTCGCCTTCCAGGTCAGCCAGCCGGTGGCGACGCCCGCCCCGGCCCCGACGAGGGTGGCGGGCGCGGCGCCGAGTCCGGTGGTGCCGAGGACGATCGCGCCGCCGAAGCCGAGCATCGACAGGAAGCCCGCGATCACCGGCAGCGAGAGCAGTCCGTCGAAGAGTCCGTCGAGGACGCCGGACCCGTCGAAGAGCCCTTCCAGGACCCCGTCGAGCACCAGTGACAGCACGAGCAGGACCACGCCGACGATGCCGAGACCGAGAAACCAGGTCATGTCGTCGACCCCCCTGCCAGCGCTTTGTCGTGTGCCTGCCGCGATGCTGTCACGATCGACGGGCCGGGCGAACTGCCGGTTTCCGGCAATCTTTACGCGTTCTTAATGCCTGGCCGCGTCCCGGGTCCCCGGCCGGTGTCCGAGCAGTTCGGCCAGGCCCTGCCGGGTGGCGGCGACGACGACCCGGTCGGTGGGGCGCAGCACGTAGCCGGGGTGCAGCCGCCAGACGAGACCGGTCGGCGCCGCCGTGGTGCGCTCCTCGTCGGGGGCGGCGGTGAGGTCGGGCCGCCGTTCGTGCGGCGCGGTGGAGTCGATGGCCAGCACCCGCCACGCCCCGGGCCGGAACGATTCGGCGACGGTGCGCCCCTCCAGCTGCGGCTGCCCGGCGACGTCGAAGGCCGCGAACAGCAGCACCCGGCGCTCGACGGGGACGGCGCCCAGCACCCGGCGGCCCATCATCGCCCCGGCGAAGGCGGGCGCGGCGAGCGAGGTGACGCTGCGGCTGCGGGTCAGGGCGCGGGGGTGGGCGGAGCGCAGCGTGCGGTAGACGGCGGTGGCGAACGCGTCGTCGTACAGCCGCAGCGAGACCCGCAGGTCGGCCTTGACGGAGCGGGCGTACAGGACGGCTTCGAGGTTGGTGGTGTCGTGGCTGGTGAGGGCGAGCAGGGCGTGCGCGCGGTGGACTTTCGTGGCCTCCAGGACGCCTTCGTCGCGTACGTCGCCGAGGACGGTCGGCACGCGCAGCCTGCGGGCGAGCGGGATGCCGCGGGCGTCGGGGTTCTCCTCCACGCACACCACGGGGATGCCCAGTTCGTGCAGGCGGGCCAGGACGCGGGTGCCCACCTTGCCGAGGCCGAGCAGCACCACGTGACCGGACAGGCCGCGCGGCGGGCGGCGCAGCGCGGACGCGGTGCGGAACGTGCCGAGCGCCTCCAGGACGGCGGCCAGCAGCACCGGCAGCAGCAGCAACCCGGCCAGGCCGGTGAGCAGTTGGAGGATCTGCCGGGCGGCCGGCTCGCCGATCGCGGGGTCGTCGATGGCGAACAGGTCGAGGAGGGTGAGATAGCCGGCGCGCAGCGGATGGTTCTCGGTGGTGGCCCAGGTGGCGAGGGCCAGGCCGAGGACGCAGATCACCAGACCGGCGAGCGACCAGCGCAGCCGCCGGGAGAAGAGCGAGCCGAACGGCAGCGCCCGCCCCGACAGCCGGCGCGGCGGCAGCACGGGACCCGCCGGGGTCACGGTGTCGAGGACGACGGTGCCGCGCCCGGTGGAGGCGGCGACGGTCCGGTCGTCGGGCAGCAGCAGCGGCCCGTCCCGCCCCGACGCGTCCGAACCCTCCGCCCCCGCCGGGTCGTTGGTGGTGGACGACAGCAGCGCGAGCGTGCAGATCCCGGGGTCGGCGACCTCGCCGTGGCCGGGCGGGTGGCGCTCCACGGCGCGCAGCAGCAGTCCGTCGGCCTGGACCACCTTGCTCGTCCCGGCCACGGCGGTCGCGGCGAGGGCGGGCGCGGCGGTGTCGGCGTCCGACAGGACGGTCGTGGAGGTGTCCAGGGCGTCCGGGTCGAGTCCGGGCTGCGCCAGCACCGCGGCCTGGTCGAGGAGTTGGGCGAGGTGCTGGCCGAGGCGGCGGTCGTAGAGCCGGATCACCAGGCGCAGCCGGGGGTTGAGGCGCCGGGCGGCCAGGGCGGCACGGATGTTCGTCTCGTCGTCGTCGTGCACGAGCGCCAGCGCGTCCGCGCGCAGCACACCCGCCTCCAGCAGCGCGTCCTCGTCGAGCACCGGCGCCTCCATGACGCGCGGCGCCTGGCCGGGCAGCGAGTCGTCGGCGGCGGGCACGGCCCGGTTCATCGCGGCCTGCACCCGGCCGAGCAGCGCCGCCGCGCGCAGCCGGCCGGTCACGGCGGGCTCGGGCTCGGCGGCGGTGCCCGCGGCCGGGACGACGATGGTGACCTGCGAGCGGTACAGGTCGCGCAGTTCGGCGGCCAGCCGCTCGGCGAGCGCGTCGTCGCCACAGACGATCATGTGGCCGGGCAGGGAGGGCCGCTGGGGCTGATGAGGTAACGACACAGGGATCATGGTGCCCCCCGCCGGTGGCCGCCCGTGGCGCATCGGCTAAGAAGACGTCAGGACGACGGCTGGACGACGGCTGGACGACGGCAGACGACGTCAGGACCAGGACGACGACAGGAGTGGAGATGGCGCCGCAGCAGGACGTCCCCGCGGAGTTCCTGGACGGGTACGCCCGGGTGGTGGCGGACGCCTCGGCCACCGGCCGGCGGCTGACCCGGGACGAGCTCGACGGGCGCCGCGCGCTGGGCGAGCGGGCCGCGGAGAAGGGGCTCGGCCTGCGCGATCTGGTGGCCGCGCACCTGGCGCAGCTGCGCACGGACACGGTCGGCGCCCGCGCCGGGCTCGACGGCGTCGTCACGGTCGGCGCCCAGGCGCTCGACGCGTTCGCCGAGGGCTACGAGCGGGCGCAGCGGCTCACCATGCGGCAGGAGGAGGCGGCCCGCCGCGACTTCATCGACGATCTGCTCTACGGCCGCAGCGACCTGGGCCAACTCGCCGAGCGCGCCGAGCGGTTCGGGCTGCGGCTGTCGTCCGGGCACGCCGTCGCGGTGGCCCGCGGCCCGGTCGCGTACGAGGAGGGCGGCGCGGTCCCCCGCGAGGTCGAGCGGGCGGTGATCACCCGCTTCGGCAACCGGCACATCCTGCTGACCGCCAAGGACGGCCGGCTGGTCTGCATCGCCCCCGGCGACCAGCAGGAGGTCCTCGCCTACTTCGCCGAGCAGGCGTGCGCGGCGGGCGAGGGCGGCCAGGTCGCCGTCGGCCGCCCGCAGTCGGGCCCCGGCGGCGTCGTCCAGTCGTACGAGGAGGCGCTCAACGCGCTGGACCTGGCCGCCCGCCTCGATCTGGACGCCCCGCTGCTGCGCGCCGCCGACCTGCTCGTCTACCCGGTGCTGACCCGCGACCGGCAGGCGATGGCCGACCTCGTCCAGCACACGCTCGGCCCGCTGCGCGGGGCGCGGGGCGGGGCGCAGCCACTGCTCGACACACTCACGGCCTACTTCGACTCCGGCTGCGTGTCCGCCGAGGCCGCCCGCCGGCTGGCCCTGAGCGTGCGCGCGTTCACCTACCGCCTGGCCCGCATCCACCAGCTCACCGGCGCCGACCCGGCCGACCCGGTGCACCGCTACGCGCTGCAGACCGCGGTGATCGGCGCCCGCCTCCTCGACTGGCCGGGCCCGGCACCCGTCCACCCGCCGGCCCCGTCCCCGTCCCCGTCCCCGAGGAGTCCTTCGTGACCCGACGCGTCCTGTTCGTCTCCCCCGCCATGAACGCCACGCTGCGCCAGGCGCGCTTCGACGACGGAGCCGCGCTCGACGCGTCGGGGCGGGCCGCCGCGCGGGCGGCGGCCGGAGCGCTGGTGACGGGCGTGGGCGCGCTGGCCGTCACGTCGGGCAGCAGGCGCTGCCGCGAGACCGCCGAGGCCCTCGGTCTCGACGCGTCGGCCGCGCCGGACGGGCTGGCCGCCCAGGACATGGGGCGCTGGCGGGGCAGGACGCTCGCGGAGGTGACCGGGGCCGAGCCGCTGGACGTCGCGCGGTGGCTCGACGATCCGGAGTTCGCGCCCGGTGGCGGGGAGTCGGTGGCCGGTGTGTGCGCCCGGGTGGCGTGGTGGCTCGACGCGCTGGCGGACGACGCGCAGGTGGTCGCCGTCGTGGAGCCCGAGGTGGTGCGCGCCGCCGTGGTGCACGCGCTGGGCGCGCCCGTGTCGGCGTTCTGGCGCTGCGACGTCGCACCGCTGACGGCCACCGGGCTGAGCGGCCGGGGCGCACGCTGGAACGTGCGCCTCGGAGGACCGCTCAGCCCCGCGGATCCGTCGGACTGATCACCGGCCGGCCGGTACCGCCGGTGCGGCCGGGACCGCGGCCGGCTTCGGCTGGAGCAGGCGCTGGGCCAACTCCCCGAAGATCAGGCCGAATCCGCTCCACAGGGTGACCTGGATGGCCAGCGCGGAGAGCCGGAAGCGCCACAGCAGGGTGGCGGGGAAGTGCTCGGGCACGTCGTTGACCACGGGCAGGACGGCGAAGGCGACGCCCATCACGACGACGAAGCCCAGCACGCCGGCCAGCGTGGCGTAGTACGTCCCGATCCGCGGGGCGAGCCGCTTGCCGAGGACGGTGGCGCCGGTCGCGAGGAGCACGCTGAGCACGATCATCAGGAAGTAGAGGGTGGTCCGCTTGCCGATGGTGTCGGGGTTGCCGACGGCGGGCGGAGTGGCCGGGTACTTCAGGTACGGCACGACGTACACGGCCAGCAGCGCGCAGCCGGACAGCAGCAGCGCGGTGGCTCGCGGGCCGAAACGGCCGACGCGGCCGAGGGCGAAGCAGTAGGCGAGGGCGGCGATGCCGCCGAAGGCGACGCCGTAGACGAGCATGCCGGTGGCGAGGCCGGCTGTGGACTGCAGGCTCCGGGAGACGAGTTCGGCCTCCTCGCCGCCGTGCGAGTGGGCCGCGTGGGCCTCCTCGAAGCCGATGGCGCCATCGACGCTCGGCTCGCCGAGCCAGTAGGCGATGACCAGGGCGAGCACGCCGGCCGCCAGGCCGGCGAGCATGCCCCGAACGAGCAGGTTGCGTACGGTGGTTGAGTTCATGAGCGCGCGACGTCCCTCTGGATCAGTGGCAGGGGAAGCCGAGCAGGTGGCGTGCGTCGTGCACCCATTCATGGACCCCCGCGCCACTGAACACGGAGGTGGCGCCCTGTTCGGCGCCGACGAAGTACAGCAGGACCAGCATCAGGATGCCGAAGAAGGCGGCCCAGGGGGCGATGACCTTCAGCGGGAGTTTGGCCGGCAGGACCGGCGTGGTGGCGGTCGGCTGGGCGACAGGCTGCGCCATGGCAGTGCCTCCTTGGGAGTTCGCGTCCCGTTTCGTTGGTGCACATGACGACCGTCACGGGTCTGACTCACGAGGAGCCCGGGGGCTCGTCGTTCACAGTGGCGCGACCGTGCCGGACTCTCACCGGCTTCCGTCGACCGTCGTCGATAACGACATGACGCTACCGTGTGACGCGTCCATGGCCAAGACCGTGCGGACGGCGGCCGGGGGCGCGCGGGGCCCGGGGACCGCTCATAGTCGCAACCGGCCGGGAAGCCAAGGCGAACAAGGTCACACGGGTCGGCTCTGCTGTCGCTGTAGTCATCTCCCCTAGCATCCGAGCATGACGGTCCTGCCAGACGACGGGCTTTCCTTGGCGGCCGAGTTCCCCGACGCGACGCACGAGCAGTGGCAGCACCTGGTCGCTGGTGTCCTGCGCAAGTCGGGCAAGGAACTCTCGGCGGCCGAGGCGGAAGACGCCTTGTCCACTCCGCTCGAGGACGGGCTGCGCGCCCGCCCGCTGTACACCTCCGGGGACGCGACCACGGTCGCCTCCGGCCTGCCCGGTTTCGCGCCGTTCGTGCGCGGCGGCCGGGCCGAGGGCAATGTCGTGGGCGGCTGGGACGTGCGCCAGCGGCACGCCGTCGCCGACGCCACGGCCGTCCTCGCGGACCTGGAGAACGGTGTCACGTCACTGTGGCTGACCGTGGGCGGCTCCGGCGGGATCCCCGTCGAGGCCCTGCCCACGGCGCTCGACGGCGTCCTGCTGGACCTCGCCCCGATCGTCCTGGACGCGGGCGCCGAGACCGCGGCCGCCGCCGACCGGCTGCTGCGTCTGTACGCGGACGCGGGCGTCGCCGACGACGCCGCGCGCGGCAACCTGGGCGCGGACCCGCTGGGCCACGAGGCGCGCACCGGGACCGGGTACGACGACGAGGCCGTCGTCGAGCTCGCCCGCCGGTGCATCGCACGCCATCCCGGCCTGCGGGCACTGACCGTGGACGCCCTGCCGTACCACGAGGCGGGCGGTTCGGCCGCGCAGGAGCTGGGTGCGTCGCTCGCGACCGGGGTCGCCTATCTGCGCCTGCTGACGGCGGCCGGGCTGACGGTCCGGCAGGCGCTGGCACAGCTGGAGTTCCGGTACGCGGCGACCGCCGACCAGTTCCTGACCATCGCCAAGTTCCGGGCGGCGCGCCGGCTGTGGGCGCGCGTCGCCGAGGCCTGCGGGGCGGCCGACGCGGGTGCGCAGCGCCAGCACGCGGTGACCTCGTCGGTGATGACGACGCGCCGCGACCCGTGGGTGAACATGCTGCGGACCACCATCGCCACGCTGGCGGCGGGCGTCGGCGGCGCCGACTCCGTGACGGTGCTGCCCTTCGACGACGCGCTGGGCCTGCCGGACGCGTTCGCGCGGCGGATCGCCCGCAACACCTCGACGATCCTCATCGAGGAGTCGCACCTGGCGCGGGTCATCGACCCGGCCGGCGGCTCCGGGTACGTGGAGCGGCTCACCGACGAACTCGCCCACGCGGGCTGGGAGTTCTTCCAGCTGATCGAGCGGGCCGGCGGGCAGGCGGCCGCCCTGCGCTCCGGCCTGGTCCGCGACCGGCTCGCCGAGACCTGGGCGGCGCGCAGCGCCCGCCTCGCCCAGCGGCGTGAACCGATCACCGGTGTCAGCGAGTTCCCGCACCTCGACGAGAAGCCGGTGCGGCGCGCCCCGGCGCCCGAGCCCCCGTCCGGCGGTCTGCCGCGGGTCCGCCGCGACGAGGCCTTCGAGGTGCTGCGGGCCCGCTCCGACGCCCATCTCGAAGCCACCGGAGCCCGCCCCCGGGTGTTCCTCGCCGCGCTCGGCCCGGCCGGCGCCCACACCGCCCGGCTCGCCTTCGCCGCCAATCTGTTCCAGGCGGGCGGCATCGAGCCCGTCAGCGACGGCACCTTCGAGGAGAGCGGGGCGCGCGAGGTGTGCCTGTGCTCCAGCGACGAGGTGTACGCGGAGCAGGCCGACGCCACCGTCCGGCAGTTGCGGGCGGCCGGCGCCGAGCACGTCCTCCTCGCCGGCCGGCCGGCCCGGTCCGACCAGTCGGCCCAGACCGACCAGTCCGGGGGCATCGACACCTACGTCTACGCCGGCTGCGACGCCGTGGCCGTGCTCTCCGCCTCGCTCGACCGCATGGGAGTGTCCCGATGACCGTCCCCGACTTCTCGGCGATCGATCTCGGCGCCCCGGCGGGCGCCCCCGGCACCGACGAGTGGCGCGCCGCGCTGAAGCGGGCCACGGACGGCAACGACCTCCGGTGGGAGACCCCCGAGGGAATCGCCGTCGAGCCGCTGTACACCGGCCGTGACCTGGAGGGCCTCGACTTCCTGGACACGTATCCGGGCGTCGCGCCGTACCTGCGCGGCCCCTATCCGACGATGTACGTGAACCAGCCCTGGACGATCCGGCAGTACGCGGGCTTCTCCACGGCCGAGGAGTCGAACGCCTTCTACCGGCGCAATCTGGCGGCCGGTCAGAAGGGCCTGTCGGTCGCCTTCGACCTGCCGACCCACCGCGGCTACGACAGCGACCACCCGCGCGTCACCGGTGACGTCGGCATGGCGGGCGTGGCCATCGACTCGATCTACGACATGCGCCAGCTCTTCGACGGCATCCCGCTGGACAAGATGACGGTGTCGATGACGATGAACGGCGCGGTGCTGCCGATCCTCGCGCTCTACATCGTGGCGGCCGAGGAACAGGGCGTACCGCCCGAGAAGCTCGCGGGGACCATCCAGAACGACATCCTCAAGGAGTTCATGGTCCGCAACACCTACATCTATCCGCCCAAGCCCTCGATGCGGATCATCTCCGACATCTTCGCGTACACCTCGCAGCGGATGCCGCGCTACAACTCGATCTCCATCTCCGGCTACCACATCCAGGAGGCGGGCGCGACGGCCGACCTGGAGCTGGCGTACACCCTCGCGGACGGCGTGGAGTACATCAGGGCGGGCCGCGAGGCGGGCCTGGACGTGGACGCGTTCGCGCCGCGCCTCAGCTTCTTCTGGGCGATCGGCATGAACTTCTTCATGGAGGTCGCCAAGCTCCGCGCGGCGCGCCTGCTGTGGGCGAAGCTGGTGAAGCAGTTCGACCCGAAGAACGCCAAGTCCCTGTCGCTGCGCACCCATTCGCAGACGTCGGGCTGGTCGCTGACGGCGCAGGACGTGTTCAACAACGTGACGCGCACGTGCGTGGAGGCGATGGCGGCGACGCAGGGCCACACCCAGTCGCTGCACACGAACGCGCTCGACGAGGCGCTCGCACTGCCCACCGACTTCTCCGCCCGCATCGCCCGCAACACCCAGCTGCTGCTCCAGCAGGAGTCCGGTACGACCCGGGTCATCGACCCGTGGGGCGGCAGCGCCTACGTCGAGAAGCTGACCCACGACCTCGCCCGGCGCGCCTGGCAGCACATCCAGGAGGTCGAGCAGGCGGGCGGCATGGCGCAGGCCATCGACGCGGGCATCCCCAAGCTGCGCGTGGAGGAGGCCGCGGCCCGCACCCAGGCCCGCATCGACTCCGGCCGGCAGCCGGTGATCGGGGTGAACAAGTACCGGGTCGACAGCGACGAGCAGATCGAGGTCCTCAAGGTCGACAACTCCTCGGTGCGCGCCCAGCAGATCGCCAAGCTGCGGCGGCTGCGCGAGGAGCGCGACGAACGGGTCTGCCAGGACGCGCTCGACGCGCTCACCCGGGCCGCGGGCGGCGACGGCAACCTGCTGGAGCTCGCCGTGCACGCGGCGCGCGCGAAGGCGACCGTCGGCGAGATCTCCGACGCCCTGGAGAAGGTGTACGGGCGGCATGCCGGGCAGATCCGTACGATCGCCGGCGTGTACCGCAACGAAGCAGGCCAGTCGCCGTCGGTGGACCGCACCCGGGCCCAGGTGGACGCGTTCGCCGAGGCCGAGGGCCGCCGGCCGCGCATCCTCGTCGCCAAGATGGGCCAGGACGGTCACGACCGCGGCCAGAAGGTGATCGCGACCGCCTTCGCCGACCTCGGCTTCGACGTCGACGTCGGCCCGCTGTTCCAGACCCCGGGCGAGGTGGCGCGCCAGGCCGTCGAGGCGGACGTGCACATCGTGGGGGTGTCGTCGCTCGCGGCCGGACACCTCACCCTCGTGCCGGCGCTGCGCGAGGCCCTGGCCGAGGAGGGGCGCGACGACATCATGGTCGTGGTCGGCGGAGTGATCCCGCCGGCCGACGTGCCGACGCTCCTGGAGATGGGCGCAGCCGCCGTCTTCCCGCCCGGCACGGTGATCCCGGACGCGGCCCACGACCTGGTGGCGCGGCTGGCCGCCGACCTCGGGCACGACGACCTGTGAGCCGGTGACCGCGACCATGGCCATCGATCTCGACACGTACGTCAAGGGCGTCCTCGACGGGAAGCGGGCGATCGTCGCCCGGGCGATCACCCTCGTCGAGTCCACGCGCCCGCAACACCGCGCGCTGGCCCAGGAGTTGCTCACCCGGCTGCTGCCGTACAGCGGCCGGGCGCGGCGCATCGGCATCAGCGGGGTGCCGGGGGTGGGCAAGTCGACGTTCATCGACGCCTTCGGCACGATGCTGACCGGTCTCGGGCACCGGGTCGCCGTCCTCGCGGTCGATCCGTCGTCCACCCGGACCGGCGGGTCGATCCTGGGCGACAAGACCCGGATGGAGCGGCTCGCGGTCGATCCCGCGGCGTTCGTCCGGCCCTCCCCCACGGCGGGCACGCTCGGCGGGGTCGCGAAGGCGACCCGTGAGTCGATCGTGGTCATGGAGGCGGCCGGCTACGACGTGGTGCTGGTCGAGACGGTCGGCGTGGGCCAGTCGGAGACGGCGGTCGCCGACATGGTCGACTCCTTCCTGCTGCTGACGCTGGCCAGGACCGGCGACCAGTTGCAGGGCATCAAGAAGGGCGTCCTGGAGCTGGCCGACGTGATCGCCGTGAACAAGGCCGACGGCCCGCACGAGCGGGACGCGCAGGCGGCCGCACGGGAACTGGCGGGAGCGCTCCGGCTCATGCACGGCAAGGACGCCTTCTGGGCGCCGCCCGTGCTCAGTTGCAGCGCCCGCGAGTCGACCGGGCTCGACGTGGTCTGGCAGCGGCTGGAGCAGCACCGCGCCCTCCTCGACTCCTCGGGCCGGCTCGACGCGCGGCGCCGCGATCAGCAGGTCGACTGGACCTGGACGATGGTCCGCGACGAACTGCTGGGCCGGCTGCGGGCCGACCCCGAGGTCCGCTCCCTCGCCCCCGGTCTCGAACAGCGGGTGAGGCAGGGCGAGTTGACGGCGACGCTGGCCGCGGAACGCATCCTGGAGGCTTTCAGAGCCGGTCGTTGACCGAAGCCCGTGCGTCGCGCCCCGCCGCCCCGGTCGAGGGTGCGGCGGACACGGGTTGTGACGGCCGACGGCCTGCCGCCACGACCACGCCCGCGACAACGGCCATGGCCACGGACAACGCGACGAATCCGGTGGAGAAGGTCGCGGCCCGGGCGGCGAGGCCGAGCAGCAGGGAGCCGAGTCCGGTACCGGAGTCGTAGCCGATGTTCCAGGCGACGGAGGTGGTGTGCCGGTTTCCGGCTCCGGCCTGGCTGAAGGCCTGTACGAAGGTGATGCTCTGCAGCCCGCCGTACGCGGTCCCGAGCAGCAGGAGACCGGCCGCCAGCACGGCGATCGAGGGCTGCCCGGAGCGGACGGCGACGGCGACGAGGGCGAGCCCGGCGCAGCCGGTGACCAGAAGGGCGCAGGTCAGCGGGCGGGGCGCGAAGCGGTCCACGAGGACCCCGCAGCCCCACCGGCTGCCCGCGGCGGTGGCGGTGAAGAGGAGCAGCGCCGCCGCGGCCACGGCGGGCCGGCCGGCGAACTGGGGCGTGAAGGTCAGCACGGCCCCGCCGGCCGCGGTCACCAGCAACAGGGTGACCAGCGGCAGCCGGATGCGACGGAGCACAGTGGCCGTGGGCGAGGCGTCCGCACCGGCCTGCTCCGCCCCGGACTCCCGGGTACGCGCGTCGACGGCCCGCCCAAGCCCGCGGGCGAACGGCAGGGCGAGAACGGGCAGGACACCGCAAGCGATGATCACCGGAAGGCCGAGGGCCGCTGCGAGGGCCGGGGCGGCCGGGGTCAGCACCATCTGGGGCACGGCGAGCGCAAGCCCGTACAGCC
This sequence comes from Streptomyces longispororuber, assembly GCF_024448165.1. GTDB lineage: Bacteria > Actinomycetota > Actinomycetes > Streptomycetales > Streptomycetaceae > Streptomyces > Streptomyces longispororuber_A. The sequence continues at coordinate 38,935 of NZ_JAMOLN010000031.1, read as the reverse complement.
CGATGGCCGCGCCCTGGCGCCCGGCAGGTGCGAGGGTCGCGGCGGCGGTGGACCCGCACACGGTGACGATGCCGAAGCCGAGCCCGCGCAGCCCGGTGCTGAGCAGGATCACCCACAAGCTGTCGCTGACCGCCTGCACCGGCGCGGGCAGCCCGAGCAGCAGGGCCCCCAGGGCGAGCGTCCGCGGCCAACCCGCCCTGCGCAGAACGGCCCTGACGAACAGTTGGGCCAGCACGGTGGTGGCCATGAGCGTGGCGGTGACGAGCCCGGCCCCGAACTCGTCGGCGCCACCATGCACGGCCCACTCGGGCGAGACGGGCAACAGCAGCGCGAACCCGGCGAGACAGAAGCCCGCGAGGAGGATCAGGTGGGGCATCCCGGGAGCGGCTATGACGGACGACTTCGCCTCCGAGGCCGCCTTCACCTTCGACTTCGACGTCACCTTCGACGTCGCCTTCGACTTCGACCTCGCGCGAATGTCGCCCCGCCCCCCTTCTCACCCCGGCAGCACGACGGACCCTACCCGCCTGCGGTCAGCGCCCCTTCTCGGCCTTCTCGCCCTTGTCGGCCGGCTCCAGGATCGCCACGCACTCCACGTGATGCGTCATCGGGAAGACGTCCTATCAGAGGACACCTTGAGAAACTGCAGCTCAGGCAACATTTACACCATCCCCCGACACGCCTCGAAGGGGTGCGAGCGTCAAACGAGCGTCGCGGGTCCAGGCTCCGTCCGTCTCAACCCTGCGCCGGCCCCAGTCCTGCACCGCCCTATCGGGGTCCCATGAACACGCACGGTCCAGGACCACTCCATGCGGGAGAGCGGAGCGGACTCCGACAGGCCGAGTCCGACGTCGCGGCGGGGCCCCGACCCAATCAGCTGCCGGCCGCCCTGTCCGAACTGACCGAACCCACCAGCGGCACCGTGAGCCTCGCCCTGCCCCTCGCCTGTTCCGGCCTGCATACGTTCGCCCTCCCGGACGAGAATCTGCGGCTCGACATGTACCGCATCGCCCTGTACGAAGACTACGTCCGTTACCTCGACAGCGACCGGCTTGCCCGCTCCTGGCCCCGGCCACAGAAGATGGTCGGCCGCGGCATCCGTACCACATGGGAGGAAACCGTTCCCGGCCTGTACACCAACTTCACCGAGGCCGCTGCGTAACTCTGCAGAGCCTGCCCGATCTGCCCGATCATCACAGGCGGCTCTTCGGCGACACCCTCGACCTGGGACTCCCCTGCGGGTTGGCCCTCAAGGGGAGCTACGCGGTCCGGGCCCACGGCATCGTCCACCGCCCGAGCCAGGAGCTCGACTTCGCCACCACCCACCCTGCCGATCTAGCGGACATCACTGTGCGCTCCTCCACGGTCGGAGATACGGCGATCCTGCGTCCGGAGCGATGGGCGCCTTCGACCGTATGAAGCACGAGGTCGGCCGTGGATGCGACATCACTCATTCCAGGGGCGCGGTTCAGCGACCGGTGTAGAGGAATCGCAGGTATCGCAGGAGGGACAGCCTGCGCCGATGTGCCTCAGCAGTCTCGGCAGCAGAACTCAGCGCCGCATGGCGGGCACTGTTCTGCTGGAGCGTAACCGCGCGCCGACTGAACTCCTGTCGCTGTTGCCGGGCCCGCTCGCCGGCCAGGGTGTTCTCCCGAGTGAGCCGCGCCTGGCCATCCTCCAACTCCTTCTGTGCCTTCGTCCGTGAGGCTTCAGCTGCCGCGTCCACGGAGAGGAGCTCAGCGGTGAGGCGGGTGCGCCGAACCTCGATGCCCTGGTCGATCGACTGTCGTTCCTGTGCCGTGAGCGCGGTGGGCTGACGAGCTTCGGCAGCGGCGACCAGTTGTCTGCGCCAGGCATCGAGCGCGATGGCCTTGGTCTCACCGATGCCCTGGACGTCTATACGGCGGCCGTTGCTGAGCACCAGTTGGGCACCGACACTGTTGTAGTGCGCATTGTGCACGGTTCGGTATCCGGTGAAGTCGGCTGCGGTACGGACTCCTGCTGCCGCAAGTCGCGCGGCCAGCTTCGGTCCGATGCCGTATGGCGGATTCTGGGCGATCAGCTGTCGTCCGAGACGGTCCCTCACGTAGGCGGACTGCCGGGTGGTAAGCGCCGTTCGTAATGCTTTCCCTCGCTCCGCCGAAAGCCCGGCGATCTTCTTGTCCAGCTCCTGCCGCTTACGGATCCTGCGCTTCTCGATCTGCTGGAGCTCGCCGTGGTAGCTCGCGGTGAGCTTGCTCTGTTCTCGTGGGTGGTCCGCGGTGCGCTTCGTCTCTGCGGCGTCGAACTTCGCCCGGTCCTTGCGTAGCTTCCGCTCGGCCTTGACCGGGTCGTCGAGCTGGTCCAGTTCTGCTGTGAGCCCGGAGAGAACGGCCCGTGTCTGAGCCCGCTCCGTGCGGCGGGCCCGCCCGAACACCGAGAACGCGGCGGCGGCGAGCATCGGGACTGCCGGACCGAACAGCGCTGTCGAGAGGCCCATGGCAAGGGCCAGCACGGTCACTGCCAGCATCACGGGCCAGACGACGGCTACGGCGGCATCCAGTGGCGTCCTGAACTGGAATCTGTCCGGTGAGGCGACCGAGGGCGCGGGCTGCGTCTGCGACGCCGCAGAGGCGACGTGTCCGGTCATCCAGCTGGGCAGACCACCCGTACCCGGGGCGGCGGCCGCGCTGTGAGCAGTGGTGTCCGTGATCACCGTTGCGGTTGCGCGCTGCCTGGGCACCGCCAGGGTGAGCGGCGGCAGCATGTCCAGGGGCTGGCAGGCCAGGGTCCGCACCTGGTCGGCGAGTCCGCTCACCATGCGGTCGGGGTGGGTGAGCAGTGTCTGCAGTCGTGCGGACCCGGCCGGGCTCGTGAAATCGTCCTCGGTGAGCAGGAGGAATTCGCCGCTGGGTTCGTGCAATCGGGACCACAGGGCCGGTTCCGAGGCGATCGCCTTCAACGAGAGGAAGATGACCCAGGTGGAGAACCGGTCAAGATCCACTCCGAAGTCGTCGTTCCCCCGCAGGGGCGACTGATAGTTCCGGTGCCCTCGCTCGGTCCCTCCCAGGCCGGCCAGTGCCGGGACGTACATGCCGTCGTAGTCGACCAGCCGCAAGGTGTCGTCGCTCGCAACGAGCAGGTTGCCGTGCTGCAGATCGCCATGGGCGATCTGGTGGTCCGCCAGGTCCCGGGTCAGTTCCTCGAACCGATCGGCCAGGCGATCGACGGCGATCCGGTCCGCATGGTTGTCGTCGAGCCATGAGGACAGGGTGACGGCCTCGGCCCACTCCATCTTGAGGACCGGGTAGCGTTCCCGCCCGACGCTGATGGCGTCGGGAAGGTACTCGAAGCCGAGGTTCCACGGCTGGGAGAGCTCCGCCGGATCGAGCAGGGCGAGTCGGGAGCTGATGGCCTCGTACCGACGCTCCTGGTCCGGGACGTGGCGGGTGAAGCATTTGACTGCGTACCGGCGGCCCGATGAAGGCGAGGTCAGGGAAAAGACACTGGCGAAGGCACCGGAGATGGGGCGCGGCAGGCCGAGTCCGGTCAGCTCGGGCCGGGCGCCTCTGAGTTCTGGATGATGGAAGCACAACTGGGTGTGCTGCAGGGCTTCCGCATACTCGGCGCCGCTGGGGAACCGGCGCTGCGAACCGGTGGCCGGGCCCATGTTCACCGTCCCTCGAAATCGATCCGTACGAATGCCACGTCGTCATTGCGCAACTGCCGGCTGTCCCGTAGCCCGTTCAGCCAGTTGTTGAAATCGTCCAGGTCGTCGGGCCCGGCGTACTCGAGGAGCTGGCCGACAGCGTCGGCCTGGTCCGGGGCCGACATGAGCCAAGCGGCCAGGGCGTCCGTCATCAGGAGCAGGCGGTCTCCCGGCCGACAGTTCCCTCTGGTGAATCTCGTGCGGTCGGCAAGGAGCGCGGCATCACGGTTGCGGCTGCCGAAGAGATCGGGCGTGGTGCCGAATTCCTCGACGGCCGACACCGGGAACGTCTGTATCAACTGGTTGTCGCGCAGGTGGAACAGGCAGCTGTCCCCCAACGCAGCGGCACGCCACCGCCAGGACGGTGCCGCTTCGCCGTCGTGGGCACCGCTCTCCGGGTCGACGCGCACCGTGAGCAGCGTCGCGTAGGCACCCTCCGCGAGCTTGGTGTGCTCGTACCACTTCAGCGGACGCCCTTCTGCCTGGCGAGTCAGTGTGTAGTCGGCCAGCCAGGGATCCCACTGGGCCACCACGGATGCTGCGAACTGCTCGAAGGCGGTTCCGCCCACAAGCGCGTCCGGCAGCGCCATGGCGTGTTCGGCCGCGGCGCGGGACAGCAGCATGGCCCAGTCCTTGGCCAGTGCGCTTTCCGTGGCTCCGTCGCAGACGCCTGCCGCGAATGGCTCCCGCAGCATGTGATCGTGCGGATGCCCGGGAAGCACGGCGACGGCGTCTTCGCATTCCGCTGCCGTGCTTCCTTTCTTGGGGGCCACCAGGTGCGTGACGTACACGCAGGAAGTGGAGGTCATCACCGCAGTTCGGTGGCCCGGGTACCGATGTCGAGGAACTGGACGACCGTGGTGATGTCAGCGTTGTAGACGAAACCACGAGTGGTCTCGCTGACCCGCTGCCCCTGCGAGGCCGCGTACGAGCGCATGTGGCTCGGCAGCGGGCTGGACATGCCGAACAGGGTCCGGGCGTAGCTGTCCGGAAGGGTGTCCGCAGAGTCGGGGAACGCGGTCGGTGTGCCGCCTGCCGCGGACACATGCAGGTTGAACAGCAGTGCCGCTCCGTCCGCTGTGGCGTGGGAGGTGACGGCGTCGGCGGCCGCGGTGGGGTCGCCGTCGGTCGACTCGCCGTCCGTCAGGTTGATGACGATGGGCGGGAATCCAGCCGGATACCGCTCGGTCCAGCCTGCGACGAGTCCCTCCGCGTACTGCAACGCACGGTTCATCGGGGTCCCGCCATGGGCGACCGGATCCATCCACAGAGGGAAGTTGACGGCGGTCTCCACCAGTCCCCCGGCACCGTCGGAAACCTTCTTACTCCGCTCGTCGATGCGGGCCGGATTGTCTGCCACCTCGCTCAGGGGAACGAGGTCCCGTCCTTCGAGCGGCCCCGCGAGCGCCGAGCCCACGGTGGCTCCGTAGCCGATGACCGCGACGTGGAAGTAGTCGCGTACGCCCTCTTCCTTCGCGCACTTGACGGAGAGTTCGGTGAGCAGGCGATTAATCGCGTCGGCGACGACATCGGCCTTCTGCTGCGGTACTTCACCACCGATGGGATCGCTCATGGAGGTCGACTGGTCGACGAGGAAGATGATGCTCGTCGGGTTGGAGCGGCTGATCTCTGCCGTGTACGGCACGGTGAACTCCTGGCGGAATAAGAAGAAACCGGTCGTCGGAGAAGCTCGTACGGCATGCCGACGCAGCGGTCTCCGGCGTGCGGGCCGGGACACCGAGATCCCCCGGTCCAATGATAGGGACAGGCTTTGTCCGTCGCAGTCGTATCGCGCTTCGCGCTCATCCCGGTGCGTTCTGCAGCGCTGCCCGCCCCTCCCTGCGCATTTCAATTGTCGAGTCGTCCCACCACCCGTTCCGTCCGCCCGTCCCACACTTGCCAGGCAGGGATCCGAACGCCGTTGGGCAGCAGTGCCGTTCGGCCGAGTGCGAGTCTCAGGTGACGTGCGGCCTCTGCCCCGGTGGACGCACCATGGTCGAGTCGGATCCGAACGCTCTTTGAGCTGCGGCGGACGTCGAAGTCGTAGGGATAGCCGTCCACTGTGGTATTCCGGTCAATCAGGACTCCCGGAATTGCGTCCGTCAGCAGGTACTGCAGCCGGTCTCCGACGTCTTCGTCGGAATGTTCCGGGTGAATGCCGAGCGAAGGGAGGCCGTCCTTGGCCTCGGCCGCGTCGAGGAGTGCGTGCGGCATGCCGGGCCGGACCGACCAGAAGTCTCGGTCGCCGAACACGATGAGATGCGAACGGGCCCGTGTGATGGCCACGTTCCAGAGGTTGACCTCGCGGGAAAGCCAGTTGACCGCGCTCGGACGCATCCGGTCGGACGCGACGAGGGACAGCAGGATCACATCCTGCTGTCCTCCTTGGAAGGTGTGCACCGTCCCGACCCTGACCCGTGGTTCGTGCTGCCAGCGGCCGGCGATCAGGTCCTTCTGCGCCCGGAATGGAGTGACGACGCCTACGGTCGAACCGTGCGGAAGCCGCTTGAGCAGGCGTTCCACCGAGAGATGAACGCGGTCGGCCTCGTCCTGGTTCAGCCACGACCCGTTACGGCCCCTACGCGCCGTCCCCTTCACGTCGAGCCACTGCACGGCGTCGACTCCATCGATGCGCCGCAGCGATCGGGGGTCGGTGAGGACGGTCAGCCGGCCGCCGTAGCAGTGCCGGTTCGCGATGCCGACGATGTCCGGGTGGCAGCGGAAGTGTTCGTCGAGCAGCAACGTCTCACCTGCCGCGTGGGCTGCCGCATGGAAGGAGGAGTAGCGGCGGTGCTCGAGCCGGTGCTCGTCGAGCCAGCTCGCCCGCAGTCCTGCTCCCCGGTGCGCCTCCGCCTCCTGGCGTGGCTGCAGTGTGGTGATGTGCTGTAGCTGCATGGGGTCGCCGATCACCAGGGCACGCCGGGCGCGGAAGAGCAGCGGCAGCACATCCGGCGCGGAGCACTGACTGGCTTCGTCCACGATCACCAGGTCGAAGAGGGCGGCCCGGTCCCGGAACCGCCGTGCAGACCGCGCGGTGACTGCCCAGCCCGAGACCTGCGGCAGGATGCGGTCCAGGGTCGACCACTGCCTCGATGATCGTGCCCGCACGGCCTCGATGCGCTCATGGATGGCAGCGCGGGCGGTCATCGCCTGCTCCGCCACCGACGACTGCAGCAATGCTGTCGCGGCCTCACGGACTCGCCGGTCGGCATCCTGGCGCGTGGCGTGGAGCTGGGCGTCGTCGGGCGCCGCTTCGGCTGCGGTGCGCATCCGACGCCAGTCGGCTTCCGCTTCGGCGAACATCAGCAGTTCGGCGAAGTTCTGACGGCCCGCGACCTGGACCGGCACAGGGCCGAGCCTGCGCACGCACCGGCCGCGCAGCCATCCTCCGAAGATTCCGAGGCGGGCGGCCGTACGGGCCCGGCGCAGCCACCGGCCGAGGGAGACATCGTCGCCGAGAGCCGCAGCGAGTGTCTCGGGGTCGCCATGGTGTTGTTCGGCGTAGGAGAAGCGGAGTCGTCCGAGGTCGGCAAGCTCCCGCTCCAGGCCGGCGACCTCCGTGAATTTGCGGCGCAGCGCCCTCTGCTCGCGAAGATGGTTCCTCAGTTCACCGCGGTGTATCTGGGATGACTGGTGAGGCCGAGCGACACGAGTCAGCTTCTCCAGCGTCCGCAGCTCTTCTTCGACGGCTGTCTGGTTGCCCGTACGTACGAGAAGGCCCGGAGCCAGGGATTCGCAGCGCTCCCAGACCTCGTCCACCGCCTTGTTGTTGGTCGAGGCGACGAGCACGGTCTGGCCGGCCGCTCTGGCCGTGGCAACCGCGTTGACGATGAGCTGGCTTTTCCCGGTGCCGGGCGGGCCGGTCGCGACGGTGAGCGGGCGGACCATGGCGGCCCGGATGACCGCCTCCTGCCCCTCGTTCAGTTCCAGCGGTGCGACGACCTGCACCTCCTGCTCGGCGCTCTCGTCCACCGCATGGTCCGCTCTCGCGGTGAGCGCCCCGAGCGCGGTGTCCGGGAACTGCCCGACGCTCTTCTGCAGCGTCTTGTAGTCCTTCATCAGCTGTGCGGTGGCCGCCGAGTCCGACCGTGCGGCGAAAACGATCGCCACATTGCGGGCGCCCTCATGCGCGGCGTAGAGCGAGCTGCCGTCGCCGAGCGATCCGGGATCCAGGTGCTCGGTGTCGGGCAGCCCCAGTTCCTGCAGCAGACTGCGCAGGTCACGGACCATGTCTTCCCGGAAGCCCGGACGCCAGTTGGGCTGGTAGGCGGCGAGCAGCTCCTTGCCTTCATCCTTGCCCAGCCGGTCGAGAACGAGTTGGGGATGCAGGACGATCGGCCCTGTGGGCGTCACCACGCTGCGTCCCTGAGGATCGCGTTCGACCTCGATCTGACGCATCGCGAGCGGCGCGCACATCTGCCGTTTGCCGTCGTAGAGGACAGCGGCGGGGTATCCGTACCAAAGGTCTGCGCCGTCCTTCTGCGCACGCTCGGCGAGGTCCACGACGCGTTGCGGCGCTTGTACCGTGGTTTCCGTACCGGAGAGCAGAACTTCCTCCCCGGCGGGCCAGACCGCGCGTGGAGGGTCGCTGCCCACCAGCGGCAGCAGTTCGTCGGTGGAGTTCTCCGCCTCCAGGCAGTGCTGGTAGTAGGCCAGCAGCCGACTCCAGTCGGCGTCGGTGAAGGCGGAGTCGTCGTGCGCTGCCTCGGCAGCCTTGACCGGTGCCGGTGTCACGCCTCTCGATCCGTCGGGAACCGCGGTGAGGCCGGCAGGCAATGGTTTGAGGGCAGGGATCTGACGGCCGGTGGCGGCGGTGGCGAGATAGATGTCGCCGGTCACCTGAAGACTGGACTGTGTCGGTGTCTGCCGGCGTCTGTCAGGTGTTTTCCGCAGGTCACGGCTGATGTACCGGAACAGGTCGTTCGCCGAGACCTTCCCGTCACCGTCCAGGTCCGCTTGTCCCGAGTGCAGGCCTTCGATCATCGCTTTGGTGAATTGTGAGGGCTTGTCCGCATCGGTGGTGAAGGCCTGCTCCCAGTGTTGCGACGCGGTGATGACGTACACACCGCTGGCCTCGACCACCGGTGCGGTGGACGAGTGAGTGGCCCCCTTGCTGCGAAATCCCTGCACCGCGCTGCCGCTGAAACAGCAGTCGAGCAACAGGACCTTGCGCCGCGCAGCGCATTTCTCCAACTGGTCTGTCACGTACGAAGCTTCGAGTGCAGTCTGCTGGAGCCGGTCAGCCTCGGTGTCCGTGGTGACGTAGTAGAGCTGACCGTCCTCACGGTCGTACGCCCCGTGGCCGCTCAGATAGAGCACGACCAGTTCGTCCGGCTCCCGGTCCCTGAGAAATGCCTCGACGGCCTGCTTGATCGCCGCCTTCGACGAGTCTTCGACCCGTATGCACTTCTCGTACCTGCCGACCGAAGGCATCTCCAGGATCTGGCTCAAGTAGTGAACATCCGCACGTACGGAGGGCAAGGCGGAAAATTTCACGTCCTCATAGACAGCGGTGCCGACGAGCAAGGCGTGCTGACGGCTCATCGCTCGCCTCCCGGACCGCTGCCGCCCGGCCCGTCACTCTGTCCGCCCTGGCCGTCCCGCAGCGCCCTCACCTCACGCCCGGACACTCCGCCCTGCAGCTCCGTGACCGTGCCGTCGGAGTGCACGACACGCACCCTGCGGCTCTTACGGACGTCGACCCACGCCTTGATGGCAGTTCGCGCCAGCGCGAAGGTGCCCGTGGTGAGGATGAGTACGACCTCCGGGGTCAGCAGTTCCGTCCCCTTCGCACCCGCCGCGTTTCGCTGCTCTTCAGAAGAGGCGAAGCGCACCTGGGCGCCGTCCAGTTGGCGCAGAGCATCGCGGAGCTCTCGTGCTTCGAGCTCCGCATGCCGCGGGTCGGCACCAAAGACCTGGATCTGCGCGGACTCGATCTCGTCGGACATGTTCTCCCTCGTACCGCCAACTCGCCTACTCGCGAACGGAATTACCCGCGCTACTGATGATCCGTCAGCCTATTGATCTTTCCCGTCGCCATGTGCCGGTCACCCAGCGCCTGCGCCGTGCGTCCACGTCCGCAATCCGCAGGATTCTGTACAGCGGCTCGCCCATGTCCGCCCACCTCTCCAGCGCATCCCGGTCCACCAGGTGGATCCCATAGCGTGGACCGCTGGCCCTCGCGGCCGCCGTAAATCCTCCGGTGGTGACGATCACCGCGAAGTGAGCACCGTGGTCGTGGCGATACGTGCCGTTGACTCGCTGTACGTCCTGGTCCCCGACCCTGCGGTCCGGCCGCAGCCGCTTGCACTGCACGACGACCCGTCGTCGCGAACGGTCGACGACTAGTACGTCGGCGCCCTTGTCCCCGGCTCTGCCCACATGCTCCGCAGTCAGGCCGTCCCGGCGCAGCAAGGAACAGACCGCCAGCTCGAACCCCCGGGGATCCAGGGCATCAAGATGCAGCAGCGAATATCGCACGGGTCCAGCAGGATGCGCCGAGCGTGCACTCCATCTCCGCAGGGCCAGCCGTCCCGGCTTCAGGCCCAGTCCCAATACTGCGGCGGCCAGCACGATGCCCGTCCGCACCGGCCACTGCTCGGCGGCCTGCCACAGACCGGCGATTCCGGCCAAGGCCCCTGTCCCCCACGCCCACCAGGGAATTGCCGCCCACCCTCCTTGGCTCCGCCTGCGCCGCATCACACGGCCGGGCCGAAGAGTGCAAGCATGCCACCGGCCAGCCCGAACAGCGCGAGGCCTGCCAGATCGGTGATCGTGACCAACGTGAAGGTGCGGTCGCGGCAGCGTGCAAACAGCCCCCTGCGCCTTCGGCGACACGGCCGGTGGAAGGCTGTCGGACCGCCGCAACGCGACACCGGCGCGGTGCCACCGATCACCAGTGATGCCATGGCGAGCAGCATCAGATCCCCCGTCCCCCGCCTATGCCTCACGAGTATTCGGGAAGCCGTGCATCCCGACCAGTACTTCTTCGGCCGAGCTGGCCGAATTGGGGGCGCACGGGAGCGTCGACGCCAACTTTCCGTGCGTTTCCTTTGCACGCGCCCCCAAGATCGACGGATGCGGTCGAACGCACGACTTACCCACCTTCGTCAGCCACGGCTAGGATTCACCGGGCCCGTGACGTGGCGGAAACAGCATGTAAAGACACCGACGGGCAGTGGCTGGCGGCAGATTCAAGGGGCGGGTACAGCGTATGCGGCAAGGCCGGTGGACCACGGTCACCGAGTCCGAGTTCGACCATGAACACCGTGGTCTGGAAGCCATCCGGGAGAGGCTGGCCGACGCCGATCCCTGGCGCGCATGGTCGAACTTCACCTTCACCGCCCACACCGGGCACGTCCGCGAGGTCGACCTCCTCGTCGTCGCGCCCAGCGGCGTCTACATGATCGAACTCAAGAACTGGCACGGTTCCGTGACCAGCGAGAACGGCACCTGGGTGCAGACCACCCCCGGTGGCCACCGTCGCCCGCACGGCAACCCGCTCCACCTCGTCAACAAGAAGGCGAAGGAACTGGCCACGCTGCTGAGCCAGAACGGCCGGCGAGTCTGGGTCGGCGAGGCCGTCTGCTTCACCGACAGCGGCTTACGTGTCCGCCTGCCCGCGCACGATCAGAACGGCGTCCACACGGTCGACGAGCTGGTCACCATGCTGAAGCAGCCGCCGCGCGACGAGCGGCGCCGCATCAACGCCGTCGAATCCCGTGAGATCAAGGCCAAGCTCGAACGGATCGGCATCCGGCGCAGTGACGCCGAGTACAACGTCGGCCCGTATCAGCTGGACCGCAAGTCCTTGGATTCCGGACCGACTTGGTCCGATTACGAAGCAAGGCACAGCGAGCTGCCCGAGGTGGCCCGGGTCCGCGTCTACCTCAGCGAACGCGGATCGGACACGTCGATCCGGCGGTCGGTGGAGAACGCAGCCCGCCGTGAAGCGGCCGTACTGCAGCGCTTTAGGCACCCAGGCGTGGTCCAGCTCAAGCAGTACTACCCGTCCGGGCACTCCGCGGGCCCTTCCCTGATCTTCGACTGGGACCCGCGCACGCTGCGCCTGGACGAGTATCTGCTCCAGCACGGCAAGGGCCTCGACATCCTCGGCCGCATGGCTCTGGTCCGCCAGCTCGCCGAGACGATGCGTTCCGCGCACTCCGCCCGCATCCACCACCGGGCGCTGGCTGCCCGCGCCGTTCATGTGATCCCCCGAGACCGGGGCCGCCGCGGTCGCGCCGTCGGGGAGGACGCTGCCTGGCTCACCCCCCGCCTGGAGATATCGGACTGGCAGATCGCCACCCAGCGTGCCTCCGGCACGGACGGCGACAACGGGCAGGGCATGACCCGCTTCGCGCCGACCGCGCTCTCAGCCATGCACCTGGCGGAGGGCTCCGACCCTTATTTCGCCCCGGAGTTGACCGCTCTCAAGGCCGACCCGGTCTACCTGGACGTGTACGGCCTCGGCGTCCTCACGTACCTCCTCGTTACGGGCAGGGCCCCGGCTGCGAGCCAGGCCGAACTCCTTGCACGGCTCGAGGCGGGCGAGGGCCTGCGCCCCAGTTCGTTGGTCGACGACCTCTCCGAGGACATCGACTTCCTGGTGCAGGCGGCGACCGCCTACCGGCCCGGTCAACGCCTGTCCTCGGTGGACGAGTTCCTGGAGATGCTGGAGATCGTCGAGGACGGTCTGACCGCCCCGACCTCACTGCCCGATCCCGAACCGGCCGAGGGCCCCGAGAAGGACCCCCTCGATGCGGTGGCCGGCGATGTGCTCGGCGGGCGCTGGGAGGTCCGGCGCCGCCTCGGGACCGGCTCCACCAGCCGGGCCTTTCTCGTACGCGACCTGGAGGCCGAGGCACGCAAGACCCGGCCCCTTGCCGTCCTGAAGGTGGCCCTCTCGGACAGCAGGGGCCAAGTCCTGGTCCACGAAGCCGAGGTGATGAACCGGCTGCGTCCCGACTCCCGCGTGATCCGGCTCGTCGAACCGCAACCCCTGCACATCGGCTCGCGCACCGTCCTCGCCCTGGAGTACGTCGGCGACGAGCGCGAGGCCACCGAGCCGGACGCCGAGACCTCCGAATCCAGCACCGGCACAAGCACCAACACGCGCACCCGCCGCCGCGAGGAGACGGTCGCGCGCCAGTTGCGCGAGCACGGCCGCTTGAAGATGGACCAGTTGGAGGCGTACGGCGACTATCTCTTTGGAGCCGTGGACTTCCTGGAGGGCGAGAGCGTCTGGCACCGCGACATCAAGCCGGACAACATCGCCATACGCATCCGCCCCAACCGCACCCGCGAACTGGTCCTCATAGACTTCTCCCTCGCGGGCTACCCGGCGAAGGACTACGAGGCGGGCACCGACGGATACCTCGACCCGTTCATCGGCAGCCTGACCCGCACCGCGTACGACTCGCACGCCGAGCGGTACGCGATAGCCGTCACCCTCCACCAGATGGCCTCGGGCGAATTACCCAAGTGGGGCGACGGCTCGCTCCCGCCGAGGATGATGGACGCGAAGGACTTCCCGTACCCGACCGTCCAGGCCGACGCCTTCGAACCCGCAGTCCGGGACAGCCTGGTCGCCTTCTTCCGCAAGGCGCTCCACCGGGACGCGGCGAAGCGGTTCGCCGAGCTGAAGCCGATGCGGGACGCCTGGCGGAAGATCTTCCTCGACGCCACGCAGACCGTCCCGTCCAGTCACCGTTCCCGCCCCCCCGAGCCCGCACCGCAGGAGACCGCGGCGGGCGAGCACGCGGCGGCGATCGCGGACGCGGAGCCGCTCACCGCGGACGAGCAGCGCGAGCGACTAGCGGCGGCGGTCACCCGCGACACCCACCTGTCCGCCGCCGGTCTCACTCCGGCCGCGGAGTCCTTCCTCTATGGCCTCGACATCACGACCGTCGGGGGCCTCCTCGACTACAGCCGCAGCAAGCTCCTCAACGCGCCGGGCCTCGGCACCAAGACCCGTACCGAGGTACAGCGCCGCCAGCGCCAGTGGGGGAAGCTGCTGCGCGAGGCATCGCTCTCGCCGCTCACCCCGAAAGGGCGTGCGGAGGCGAAGGAGGAGCTCGCTCAGCTCAAGGCCAGCGGGTCGGCGGCGGCCGGAGCGCTGGCCACGGACGAAGGCTCGGCTCGCCTGACGGAGACTGTCCTGCGCTCGGTGAGCCTGGACACTCTCGCCACCCTCTTCGTGCCCGAGCTGAACAACAACCGCTCCAACAGCAACAAGGTCGAGATGGTAAGGCTGTTGCTGCGCCTTCCCGACGAGCGCGGAAACCTGCCCGGCATCGGTGTCTGGCCCAAGCAGAAGGACATCGCCGAAGCGCTCGGCCTTTCCGCCGGGCGCATTCCGCAGATGCTGAAGGAGGAGCGCAAGCGCTGGAAGAAGCTCCCTGCAGTCCAGGCACTGCGGGACGAGATCGTCGGCCTGCTGGCGGGCCTCGGCCGGGTCGCCCCCGCCGTGGAGATCGCCGACGCCCTCGCTGTCCGACGCGGAACGCAGTTGCCGGGGCGCGAGCAGCGTCGAGCGCTGGCTCTGGCCGCGGTGCGGGCTGTCGTAGAGGTGGAGCAACTCCAACCGGAGGAAGCGGAGTTCCAGCACCAACCGAACCGAAGGGCGACGGAGGACGTGCTGGCGGCGGGTCTGCTCGCGCTGGACGTGCGTGAGGTCGACGCTCCGGACACCCCGACCGCTCCGGGTCTCCTCGACTACGCGACCCGACTGGGCAAGACAGCCGACCGCCTGACCCGGCTGGACACCTTACCGACGGCCACGACCGTCCTGAGCGAGCTGGGTGCGCTGACCCCGCCGCCCGGTGTCGTGGACTGGGACGAACGGCGACTGGTCGTACTGGCCGCCGCCGCCTCCGTGAACGCGGCGGCCACGCCTCGCTTGGAGATCTATGCGCGCGACCTGCCCCTGGTTCGGGCCCTGCGCCTCACCCAGGCCGGTCTGGTACGGCTGATCCCAGGCGTACCGGAAGCCCGGCAGCCCGGTCTGACGGGCGAGGACGTCAATGATCGGGTGCGCGCGCGCTTCCCCGAGCTGGTCATCAAGGACGGCCGCGGCGCGAGCACGCACGAACTGCCGACCGGCGGGCCGCTGACTAAGGCGCTGCGCGACGCCGGTTTCGACCTCACCCTGTCGACACGCGAGGACACGAAGACTCTCCGCTATCTACCGACGCGGATGGACAGCGCGTCCACCTATCTGACGGTCGCGGAGTGGCGTCAGTCGACGGAGGCCGGCGCGGTGACGCGCTACTCCGACGACCCGCTGGTCGCCGGTGGTGTCCGCGCGGACGAGCGGCTCCTCGCCTCGGCCCGGCGGGACGGCTATCGGGTCCTGACCGTGCACCACGCCCGTACGGTCGAGGCCGTACGGAGGCTGGCGGGGCAGCGCATCGGGGCACGGGCGGTGTCCGTGACCGAGCTGTTCCTGTCGTCGATGCACGCGCTCGTCCCTCCGGGGACAAAGCCGACGTGGGAGACGCTACTGAAGGCGGACGTGGCGGAGCCGGGCTCGCGGGGTGCGCTGAAGTTCAGCGAGTACGCGCGGACCGCGTGGGGCTCGTTGGAGCCGCAGGTGCGGGAGTTGTTGGCGCCGGGGGCCGGTTCCGGGCCGGTTCTACTGACCGAGGCAGGTGTGTTCTCCCGATACGACGGCATGGGCGTCCTCGATCGGCTGGCAGAGGCGGCTCGGCAGGGCGGGCGGGGGTTGTGGTTGCTGGTGCCGCAGGCGGACCCGGCGCGTGAGCCGAAGTTGGGGCATACGGCGGTGGCGTATCAGGCGGGTCTGGGCGAGTGGATCGACCTGCCTGACTCGTGGGTGAAGAAGGACTATCTCTCGGGTGTGACGGATGCCCGTGCCGCAGGTGCTGCGGGTGCTACCGGTGCTGCGGGCTCAAACGTGAACGTGATCGTGAACAGTGACGAGGGAGAAGACAAGTGATCGACCGCAAAGCCCTGTTAGATGATTTGAAGCAGCAGGTCAAGGCGGTCGAGGTCGACCTCGGCAAGCAGGTCAAGGTGGTGCCGGAAGGCGAGAAGTTACGCGCTGAGTACGAGCGGGCGCGCAAGCTGGGTCGTACGGCGGCTACGTGGAATTCGTGGCTGGACGACCGGGTCACGCAGGTCGCTGTGGCGTGGGTGTTGGGCACCGTCTTCGTGCGGTTCTGCGAGGACAACGGGCTGATACCGGAGCCGTATCTGACGGCTCCGGAGGCCGATCGGCGGGATCTGGCGCTGGCTCGGTTCGAGGAGTACGTCGCGGGGTCCGAGGACCCGACGTACCGGGGCTGGCTTGAGCAGGCGTTCGCGGAGCTGGGGGCGGGGCAGGCGGGGCGGTTGTTGTTTGACCGGCGGCACAATCCGTTGTTCCACATTCCGTTGTCGCATGACGGGGCGCGGGATTTGGTGGACTTCTGGCGGGGGCGGGATGAGGGCGGTTTCCTCGTCCACGACTTCACGGATCCGCTGGAGGAAGACGGGGACGGTACGCAGGGGTGGGATACGCGGTTCCTGGGTGACCTGTATCAGGACCTGAGCGAGGCTGCTCGGAAGGCGTACGCGCTGCTGCAGACGCCGGAGTTTGTGGAGGAGTTCATCCTCGACCGGGCTATGGATCCGGCGGTACGAGAGTTTGGGTACGAGGGCCTCAAGATGATCGACCCCACGTGTGGGTCGGGGCACTTTGTGTTGGGGGCATTTCGTCGGCTGGTGCGGTTGTGGGGAGACGGGCGGCCGGGAAAGGACTTGCACGAGCGAGTCAAAGAGGCCCTGGACTCTGTGCATGGGGTGGACCTGAATGCGTTCGCAGTTGCTATAGCTCGTTTCCGATTGCTGGTGGCAGCTATGGCGGCAAGCGAGGTCCGGACGCTGGCAAAGGCGGCCAAGTACGACTGGCCAATCCATCTTGCAGTGGGAGACTCGCTCATCAGAAACCGACACAAGCAGGGAAACCTGTTTGACGGATTACAGGAAGAGGGGGCCGATGAGCTGGCCGACTTCAAGTACGAGACTGAAGATTTAGACGAGCACCCTGACATTCTGCTGCCGGGACGATACCACGTGGTAGCAGGGAATCCGCCGTACATTACAGTGAAGGACACGAAACTCAACGATTTATACAAGGGGCTGTACGACGCTTGTGCACTCCAGTACGCATTATCGGTTCCTTTTGCTCAGCGCTTCTTCGAGTTGGCAAAAATTGGAGACACAGAGAGCGGTTTCGGGTATGGGCTAGTCGGCCAGATCACGGCGAACTCTTTCATGAAGCGCGAGTTTGGCACACGACTAATTGGCGCATACTTCGGCCACGAGGTAGAGTTGACGGAAGTCATCGATACATCTGGTGCATATATTCCTGGGCACGGCACACCGACGGTCATTCTGGTAGGACAACGGCGGGGCGGACGTGCGCGATCGACGACGATTCGCACGGTGCGGAGCGTTCAGGGTGAACCTGCTGCGCCCGAGAAGGCTGAAGAAGGTTTTGTCTGGAAGGCAATCGTCGACCAAATCGATCAGCCAGGGTCTGTAAGCCAGTGGGTATCTGTCGACGACCTCGATCGGTACCGGTATTTCGGCAAGCAGCCATGGATTCTGACCGACGGCGGCCTAGAGTTGAATGAGCAGATCCAGGCGTCGAAGGTTCAAGTACTGGCTGAAGTCAGAAGAGCCATCGGCCGCTATGCACACACCGGTAGCGACGAAGCCTACTTCGCACCGAGCAGAACCTTGCAGCGTTACGGTGTGACCACTTCCCACACAGTGCCGCTAGTTGGCGGCGATGCCGTTCGCGATTGGAACATCACCTCCGATACAGAATCGATCTTCCCGTACGGATCCGAACTACGCCCCGAACTGACTCACGACCTAGCTCCCCTACTCTGGCGCTATCGTCCCATATTGCGCAAACGGCGAGAGCCTGGCGGCACCCACGAGGAGATTGGTCTCACTTGGTACGAGTGGAGCCGATGGCACCCGGAGCGCTTTTCAATACCGCTCGGCATTTCCTTTCCGTTTGTCGCTACGCACAATCATTTCGCACTGACCCGGGGCGGGAAAGTATTTAAACAGACGGCCCCAGTGATCAAGC
Organism: Streptomyces longispororuber; assembly: GCF_024448165.1. Lineage (GTDB taxonomy): Bacteria > Actinomycetota > Actinomycetes > Streptomycetales > Streptomycetaceae > Streptomyces > Streptomyces longispororuber_A. Next base: position 21,140 of record NZ_JAMOLN010000031.1, on the reverse strand, counting down.
TGCGGACCGGAGCCAGCGAGGAGGAATACCTACAGCTGCTTGGGCTCCTCAACAGCTCCACCGCCGCTTTCTGGCTCAAGATGGTAAGCCACAGCAAAGGGACCGAAGGGCACCAGTCGGGCATTAAGACCGAAGCGTGGGAGCAATTTTACGAGTTCACAGGCACCAAGTTGCTCGATTTCCCTCTTCCAGCAAAGCGCCCCACCGCCCTAGCCAGCGCTCTTGATGCCGTCGCCCACCAGACAACCGCTGCCAGTCCCAATACTCTCACCCAGAAGGCCTTCCCTTCCGCTCTTGCCCTCCGTGAAGAGCGGGCAAAATGGCACTCCACCCGTGCGCGATTGGTAACCCTCCAGGAAGAGCTGGACTGGCAGGTCTACTCGCTCTACAATCTGCACCCCGAAGATCTACGTGCATCAGAGGATCCAGACTCCGCCGATATCCCGGAGATTTCCCCCGGTGAGCGCGCGTTCGAAATTGTCTTCGCGCGTCGGGTTGCCGCAGGTGAGGTCAGCGATGAGTGGTTCAAGCGTCATGGAGCCACGCCAATCACCGAGATACCCGCTCACTGGCCTGCCGCTTACCGCGACGTTGTCCAGAAGCGGATCGATGCCATCGAGTCGTCCCGCGCCATCGGCATGGTCGAGCGGCCCGAGTACAAGCGACGCTGGGCCACCGAAGGGTGGGACTCCCTCCAAGAGAAGGCCCTGCGGAGTTGGTTGCTTAACCGGATCGAGGGCCGTGCACACTGGTTCGACGAGAACGGGATGCCTGCCCTCGTCACGCTCTCTCGCCTCACCGATAACCTTTCCCGTGACGAGGACTTCGTCTCCGTCGCCAAAGTCTATTCGCCCTACAAAGAACTGCCCGCCGTCGTAGCTGAGTTACTGACCAACGAGCACGTGCCCTTCCTCTCCGCACTACGCTACAGGCCTGCTGCTCTCAAGAAACGCGCAGATTGGGAGCGAGTCTGGGATCTCCAACGCCAGGAGGACGCCGCTCCGGACGAGTTGGCCAAGCGAAAAATCCGGGACTCCATACCCGTACCGCCTAAGTACACGTCGGCCGACTTCCTGCGCCCTTCTTACTGGCGGGCACGCGGCAAGCTGGACGTGCCGAAGGAGCGGTTCATCTCGTACGCGCGGGCCAATGTGGCTACCCCCGACCTGTACGGCTGGGCAGGCTGGGACCACCGCGAGCAGGCGATCGCCCTCGACACGTACATCGCCACCCACGAGGGTCTGACAACCGAAGAGGTCACCCCGCTGCTCGCTGGGCTACTCGAACTCCAGCCGTGGCTGACCCAGTGGCACAACGAACCCGACCCACTCTTCTCCCCGACGCCCGCCAAGTTCTTCGAGGGTGACCGGCAGATGGAGCAGGGCAAGCACGGCCTCACCGACGACGACCTGCGCGCCTGGCGCCCGGCCGCCGCGACCAGAGGACGCCGCGCCACCACGAAGTAGCCCGTCAGAGAACGTCAACGGCCCCGCGATCCCAACAGATCGCGGGGCCGTTGTCTTGCAGGTTCAGCTACTCAACTGCCCGCCGCTGATTGCCGAAACAAAGGAGACCCAGCCCGGAGCCTGGAACACAAGAGCTGGGCCGTGCGGAACCTTGCTGTCCCGTACCGGGACGACACCAGCGAAGTCGTCGGACACCTCGACGCACTCGCCACCATCCGAGTTGCTGTATGAACTCTTGCGCCAACTAGCGGCACTCAGGTCGATGCCTCGCACGGTACTTCCTCCAAAAAGGGCCAGGACAGACTTCAGCGACTCGGCCGAGGGCAGCGCCATGTCGCGCATCGCATCGTACGCACGCTGAAGTCGCTCAACTGGCCCGTCTGCCTCAATGAGTTCGCCACGGTGTGCGTTCTCCGTATACGCAACGGTAAGGCCGCCCGGAAGCCGAAGGAACATCAGTGCGGTGCTATCCAGGCCATGCATGCCCGCGCTCAGCGGAAGCACCTGCATCTTCAGGTTCGAACGCTCCGCAACCTCCACCAGATACTGCAACTGCCCCCGCCACTCCCCCACATCCCGCAACGGCGTCCGCAGCACCGCCTCCGACAAGATGGTCCGGAACGGCGGCGCATCCTCCCCCGTCAACAACTCCCGCCGCCCCATCCGAGCCTCCACCTGCTGCTCAAGTTCCTTCCCCTTGAGCCCGCCCGCCGCGAGCACCTCACGCGCATAGCCCGGCGTCTGCAATAGCCCCGGCAGCACGCTCACCGCGAAGTGCCACAAGCTCCCCGCCTCCGCCTCCAGCGCCATGTACCGCCGGTACCGCTCCCGGAACTGCGTATGGTCCCCGGCTGCCAACTCCCACAGCGCCAGCAGCAGTCCCGGCGTCCCGTAGTACGTATCCAGCGCATGGATACGTACTACGGGCTGCCGATCGTCTCGCCCTTCTCCATCTTGCCGAACAACGAGTAGTCCCAGCCGAGCCGTTCACCGAGCGCCCGCAGGCTCATTCCGCTAGCGGCCCGCAACCTCCGCAACTCCTCCGCGAACCGCTGACGGGGTTCCTGACTGCGACCGGTGAGGACGCTCCGTTGCGACATACCGCTCCCTCCGGGGCGCTCGCGAGACCGACGTGGAACCTGTGGAACCACCTCCGCGCGACGGGGAACCACCACCCCGGCCACAACCCGGTCGCCCACAGCCCGGCGCATCCTCGTAGCGATTGGACTACTCAGCGTCATGGAATCAGCGGAACCGCACCCCCACTCACCGCTAGCCGCACCCACGAGGACCCACATGAACCCCGCCTCCCACTCTCCCCACCTCCTCCACGCTCCCCACACTCCGAAGATCGAGGAAGCCGTCCAAGCCCGCGACGCCCTCGCCACCGCCCTCTCCCAGGCCGGCATCCAGCTCCCCGCGATGGACATCCGTACCCCCTGGGCGGACGACCGCAAGGCGGAAGCCCAGTACGCCCTCGTCCACTTGGGCGTGTGCTCAGCCCCCATCGCCCTGCTGCTCGCGGACGTGATCACGAAGGGTCTCTCCGGGTGACGGAGAGCGCCGACAGCAGCCCCGCCGTCGGCGATGCCGTCCACGACAGCGCACGCGACCGCGTCGGACGCGTCATGGGCCACGAGGGGCCGTACATCCAACTCCGCCCACTCACCGGTGGCCGCGAATGGGACGCAGACCCCGGCCACATTCGTCCCCTCACCCCCACTGAGCTACTGAGCGCCCTCGTTTCCGAGGCGAACGCCCGCAGCAGGCAACCCAGATGACACCAACGGCACGGCCCGTCATAGCCGACTCCCACCGATCCCTCCCCGTGATCAACCCCCTCACCTAGGATGGCGAGAACCAATCTCAGCGGCCCGACGGGCTTCCTGATCCGCCTCGCGAGGGCGCACGGCGGACCACGAAGGACATGCCCCCACCCGCACGAGTCTTCTTCGTGCTGCCTGGGGGCATGTCCTTGCTGTTCCGTGAGTCCGCGGCGTCCGTGGCCGCTCGCATCCACGAAGGGTCGCTGGCGCTGCATCTGACCGAGAACTTCCGCCATCTGCACGGCCGCAACGCCGGGCAGTCGGAAGTCAGGTCCTGGGAACGCAGCCTGCCGGCTCTCGTCAATGCCCTCATCGAAGCCGGGCTCGACGACGTCGAAGTCCTCATCGAGTACAGCCTGCCGCTCACCAGCAAGCGCGCGGACGCCGTACTCGCGGGCGTACACCCCACCACAGGTGAACCGTCATACGTCATCGTCGAACTGAAGCAGTGGAGTGCGGCCTACCCGGAGGAGGACGAGCCGCTGCTGTGCCGGATCGACGCGTACCCGGAGGCTGTTCTCAATCCGATCGAACAGGTCCGGGGCTACTGCGAGTACCTGCTGTCGTTCAACGGCGCGCTTGAGCGGATGCCGAAGGCCCTGGCCGGGGTCGCGTTCCTGCACAACGCCGCTGAAACCCGTATCGCGGGCCTGCGGGGCGTCGAGGAGAACCAGCATGGCCGCCTGTACACCGGCGAACAGCGCGGCGCCTTTTTGGACTTCCTGCGCTCGCGGCTCGCCGCGAAGCCCGGCGCGGAGGCGGCGGACCTGCTGCTCGACGGCAAGATCCGGCCCTCGAAGCAGCTGATGGCCCTCGCGGCGGCGGAGATCCGCGACCGCGAGCAGTTCATTCTCATCGCCGAGCAGCGGGTCGCCTACGAGAAGGTGATGTCCGCCGTCCGCAAGGCCAAGCGGTCCAACCACAAGCAGGTCGTCGTGGTGACCGGCGGTCCGGGTTCCGGCAAGAGCGTCGTCGCCCTGTCGATCCTCGGAGAGCTGTACCGGCGCGGGGTGACCGCCCTGCACGCCACCGGTTCCGCGTCGTTCACCAAGACCATGCGCAAGGTCGCCGGGGCGCGGAAGCCCGCCGTGCAGAAGCTGTTCATGTACTTCAACAGCTTCATGGACGCCGAGCCGAACGACCTCGACGTTTTGATCTGCGACGAGGCCCACCGGCTGCGCAAGACCTCCGCCAATCGCTATACCAAGGCGGAACTGCGTACCGGCCGCCCGCAGGTTGCGGAGCTGATCGACGCGGCCCGGGTGCCGGTGTTCCTGCTCGACCAGCACCAGGTGGTGCGTCCCGGCGAGATGGGCACCAAAGCGGAGATCCAGCGGGCCGCCGCCGCGCAGGACCTGGAGTGCACGATCGTGGAGCTGGATGGACAGTTCCGGTGCGGCGGCAGTGACGCGTACGAGAAGTGGGTCGTCAACCTGCTCGGGCTTGAGGGCGGCTCACCCGACTCGTGGGAGCCGGACGGCAAGCTGGAGTTGCGGACTGCCGAAAGCCCTCAGGAGCTGGAGGACTTCCTCATCGCCCGCCGGGCGGACGGCTATGGCGCGCGGATGTCGGCCGGCTACTGCTGGAAATGGACCACCAAGGTCACCCCAGGCATGACCGAGCTGCCCACCGATGTCGTCATCGGGCAGTGGGCGCGGCCCTGGAACGTGTACGGCGAACGGTCCGTCCTCGGTGCGCCGCCCGCGCCCTTGTGGGCCAACGACCCGGACGGTTTTGGACAGGTCGGCTGCGTCTACACCGCGCAGGGCTTCGAGTACGACTGGTCGGGCGTGATCATCGGCCCCGATCTGGTGTGGCGTACGGACCGTTGGGTCGTGGACCGGTCAGCGTCGAAGGACCCGATCTTCACGAAGGCGACGCCTGACAGCGAGATCGACCGGTTGATCCGCAACACCTACAAGGTGCTGCTGACTCGGGGCATGGTCGGCACGATTCTCTACTCGACGGACCCGGAGACGCGCGACAAGCTGCGCTCGCTCGTGAGCCCGGCGTCCGGGGCGGAGGCGAACGTCCTCGTGTAGTCGGGCATATGCGAGAAGAGTTCATCCGGTGACAGCAGAAAGTCATACGATCGGATGAACCTGCGCAGCCGCCCGTCGGGGAGTGATCGTTCATGGCCCAACAGCCGCTCCTACTCCGGGATGTCATCGACATCAAGGAGTCCATATCCACGTCCGACTTCGTCCTCCAGCTCTCGGAGGCGACGGCCCCGGAGGGCGCCGAACGCGCTCTCCGAGATTACGTGGTCACGGAGCGACTGCTGGAGAACTTTGACGAGGCGCTCGGTCTTATCCGGGCCGCTCTCGACGGACACACGTCGAAGGCCGCCTACCTCCATGGGTCGTTCGGTTCCGGTAAGTCGCACTTCATGGCGGTGCTCCACGCACTGCTCAGCGGGGCCCCGGCGGCCCGTGCACGGACGGACTTAGATCCCGTACTGACCAAGCACGAGTGGCTCGGCACGGAGCGGAAGCGATTCCTGCTCGTGCCGTACCACATGCTCGGAGCGAAGGCCCTGGAGCAGCGGATCCTCGGCGGGTACGTAAGCCACGTCAAGAAGCTGCACCCCGAGGCTCCGACGCCGCAGGTGTACCGGACGGACGCCTTGTTCGAGGACATCCGCGCGATGCGGTCCCGCATGGGCGACCAGGCGGTGATCGGCGGCCTCACCTCGGCGGACGGCGGCGACGGCACCGCGGACGAGGAGGACGAGTGGGGCGAAGCGTTCGGCTGGACGCCCCAGCTCCTCGACACCGCCCTCGCCGCCGAGGAGATCCACGAGGGCGGCCAGGCTCTCAACCTGGTCAGCCCGTCGACACCCGCCGAGCTGCGAGCGCGCCTTGTCCAGGACGCGAGCACGCACCTGCTGCCCGGCTTCGCGAAGAACGCCACCGAGGACGAGCACGGATTCGTCTCGCTCGACGCCGGTCTGTCCGTGATCGCCGAGCACGCCAAGGCGCTCGGTTACGACGGACTGATCCTCTTCATGGACGAGCTGATCCTGTGGCTCGCGACCCTCATCCACGACCAGAAGTTCGTGGCCCGGGAAGCCGGAAAGATCACCAACTTCGTAGAGGGCGGCGATGCCCGCCGTGCCGTACCGGTGATCTCATTCATCGCGCGTCAGCGTGACCTGCGCGAGCTGGTCGGCGAGGAGGTATCGGGGGCGGCCGAGGCTTCCATTCAGGACACGCTCAACCTGGCCTCAGGGCGATTCGACAAGATCACGCTCGAGGACCGCAACCTTCCGCAGGTCGCGCACGCCCGGCTGCTCAAACCCAAGGACAACGAAGCCGCTGCCCTCGTGGATGCGGAGTTCGAGAAGACCCGCAGGATCCGCCAGGAGGTGTGGGACACGCTTCTGGGCTCCGACCGCGGTGCCGACGGCATCGGCGCGGACGAGGAGAGCTTCCGGCTGACGTACCCCTTCTCGCCTGCCTTCATGGACACCCTCGTACATGTGTCGTCCGCGCTCCAGCGCAACCGGACCGGCATGAAGCTCATGGGGCAGCTGCTCGCCGAGCACCGGGCCGAGTTACGCCTTGGCGACCTGATACCGGTCGGCGATCTGTATCCGCTGATCACGGCGGGCGGCGACAAGCCGTTCACCGACAGCTTGAAAGTGGTATTCGAGGCAGCCGACAAGCTGTACCGGACGAAGCTGCGGCCCTACCTCCTCCTGACGCACAACGTGTCGGAGGAGGTCATCGAGCAGTACGCCAACCGGCCCGACAGCATCACCGACCCGGACCTGCTCACACGTATCAATCAGTTCATCGGTGACAACCGCATCGTCGGCACACTGCTGCTCTCGGCGCTCGCGCCGAGCGTCCCGGCCCTTTCCGATCTGACCATCCGCCGTCTGTCCGCGCTCAACTACGGCTCGGTGACAGCTCCGATCCCGGGCCGCGAATACGGCATCCTGAAGAACAAGGTGGCCGAGTGGGCGGGCCGCTTCCCGGAGATCAAGGAGACCGGCACCGAGGCCAACCCGGGCGTCCGGCTCGAACTGTCCGGCGTCGACGTCGACTCAGTGATCGCCAACGCCAACGTCAACGACAACCCCGGTAACCGCGAGGCCCTCGCGAAGCGGCTTCTCGTCGAGGAACTGAGCGTCGATCAGGACCAGTTGATCAACCAGCTGCACTTCGCGTGGCGAGGCACGGAGCGCAGTGTCGAGGTGGTGTTCGGCAACGTCGCCGACGTGGACGAGCTGCCGGACCACGACCTCATGCCTCAGCAGGACGGGCACTGGCGGCTCGTGATCGACCTCCCCTTCGACGAGAGCGAATGGGGCCCGCGCGAGGACGCCATCCGGATGCAGCGGCTGCGCGAGCGGCAGGGCGAGCCGTCCCGCAGCGTCGCCTGGCTGCCCACCCACCTCTCCAGCCAGCGGTACGCCGACTTCCGTCGCCTCGTCGTCATCGACAAGGCCCTGTCCGACAGCCAGCGGTTCGATGGCCAGTACGCGAGCCACCTGAGCCCCGACAACCGCGCCCGTGCGAAGGGGCTCCTGGAGACGCAGCGGGAGTCGCTGCTCAAGAACGTGAAGGCGGCCTTCAAGCAGGCGTACGGCCTCGCCGACAAGAAAGCCACCGATGTGGAACTCGGCTTCGGCGACCATCTGCAGTCGCTGCGCGAGGTCGATGGGCTGACGCTGTCCTTCGGCCAGTCGCTGCGGGAAGGCATCCGGCACATCGCCGGCAAGCTGCTCGCGAGCCAGTACCCGGACCACCCGAACCTCGATCCCGAAGGCACCGGCACCGTCGTCAAGGCTGCCGACGCCAAGAAGGTCTTCACGCACGTACAAGCCGCCGCCGAGGCCCGTGACGGACGCGTCGAAGTCACCGCCCCCGACCGGAACCTGATGCGCCGCGTAGCTGCTCCGCTGCGCCTTGGGCAGCAGAAGGAGGCGTACTTCGAGGTGTCGGAGTACTGGGCCGATCACTTCCGGCAGCTCGCCAGGGGGCAGGGCGTGACCGGAGACCTCAGCCTGATCACCCTCACCGACTGGACGGACCGGCCGACACCGCGCGGCCTGCCGGTCTTCCTCGCCCGCCTCGTCGTGGCCTCGTTCGCGGAGATGGACGACCGGGTGTGGGTACGCGCGGGCACGCCACTCGACCCAGCGCCTCAACTGAACGAGATCAAGGACCATGACGCGCTGCGCAGCCAGCCGCTGCCGTCCGAGGAGGACTGGGCGGCCGCTCGCGAGCGTTTCTCCACGGTCTTCGGCGATCCTGCCCCCACCCTGCGACGCGGTCGCATGGTCAACCAGATCGCCCGGCAGATCGCCCAGCAGGCGGGCGCCCACCTCGAGGCGGCCCGCGAGCTGGTGACCCAGCTGGAGCGGCACTCCAGCTTCCTCCAGCTCGACGAAACCGCCGAGGGCGGGCGCCTCGCCCTCGCGCGGCGGGCGGTCGAACTGCTCCAGGAGCTGACGCGCTCGGCCGGTCAGGGCGCTGCCGGGGCCCGGAAGACCGTCGAGACCCTGGCTGCCTTCGACTTCGGCCAGGTCGGCGCCGATCGGTTCGGAACCTCCATCACGCAGGCCCGTGTGGTGGCGCAGGCGCTGGATTCGGCGTCCTGGACCACCCTCGACCTGGCCACCTCTGAGGGGCCGGAGGGAGAGGCCCTCCTTGAGTCCCTGCGCAACGCCGCGCAGAGCGACCAGCGGACCAACAATCTCAAGGAGGCCCTGGTCGGAACACAGCGCGAGGTGCTTGCGCTGGTCAAGCGCAACCGCGCGACGCTGAACCCGTCGCCCTCTCCCCTGCCCCCACGGCCCGATGACGTGCCCCTCGACACCCGGACGAGTCATCCGACCATCCCCGCACAGGCGTCGGGCGCGGGCGCGTCGGCAAGGGGACGAGTGAAGCGCTCCGGCGGCGGACGGACGACCGCTTCCAGAGCAGTGGCCGAACTCCAGTCGCAGATTGCCGAGTTGGCGGCACACGAACCCGGCATCGAGATCGAGATCACTTGGAAGGCCGTCGAAGGATGAGCACGGCCGCGCCCAGCAGGGTGGCCGTGCGGCTGAACCTCGCGACGATCGCCCAGTACCTGACGACCCAGAGCTCTCTCGCCGACACTCTGGCGGGCCTGGACCAGCGAAGGGCGGTGCTGCTGCGCTCCGCACCGCAGTGGGAGGGGCCCGCCGAACACGTCTGGGGTGACGGCCTCTCGACGCGGATCGTGGCGGCACCCTCCCCACTCGCCGTGCACGAACTACTGCTCGGCCACCTGTCGGACACGGCGACCGGCCCCGCCCTGCTCGTCGTCCTGACGGATCGCGAACAGAACGAGCTCGACCCCGCCATCCTGGCCCGTGCCCACAAGAAGCGCATCGACACGGTGGACAGCTGGGACGTGGTGCGGGACGCGTTCGGAGCACATCAGGTCGACCAGCGGCTCAGGGACGACAAGTGGGCTGCGGAGGCCCTACTTGACGCGGCGCCGCCGAGAGGTGGCTGGCCCCGGCTGGGAGGCGGCATCCTGTCGCGCGGCACAGCCTTGTCCGCGCTGGCGTTGCGCCGCCTGAGGCTGGGCGGTTACGAGGACGAGGCGGCACGTCAGGACCACACCAACTCCGCCGATCGCCTCGACACCCACGCGCTGTTGGGCTGGTCCCTGCTCCCAGGACGTCCCGAGCACTTCCTAGCGCTCCGCGGCCCCGAACGCGGCGGTCTGGCGCAGTTCCTCGGCGAGGACGACCGCGCCGGACTCGCGGGGCGAGCGCTTCTGGACCTCGTCGAGGCCGAGCACGGGCCGGACGCAGTGGCCTTCGGACTCGTCTGCGCCGTGCTCTGGTGCCATGGCGAACCGGACGCCGCCGTTTACACGGCACGCGGTCGCGCGGAGCGCTGGTTCGGAGAGCGCCCTTCAGCCCAGGGGGAGCAGCTCGACGCCATGGTGACCGCCTTCGGCCGGGCTTCGGAAGACTATGTAGGCACACTGCTGGCCGCAGCCGCCAGGGAACGTGCGACAGGCTCAGAGACGGCCCGCGAGGCCCGCCGGACCAGCGACACAGTGCTGGAGCGTGCCTCGCTGTTGGTCCGCCAGTTCGGCGCGGAAGCCGCCGCAAGGACCAGTCCGCTTCTGTCAGCGGGTCTGGACGCCAGGTTCACGGCTGTCGGGGAGGCTCTGACAGCCGGTGAGCCGGGAGCGCTCGACGCCGCCGTGCGTTCCTTGAGCGGGCACCGGCGTGCACAAGAGCCGGAGGTTGAGTCGCGGATCGAGCGGACCCGCATGGCCCAGCGGCTCGTCCGGTGGCTGGCCACCGAGCCGCAGACCGAGACGTCCCACGTGGGCGGAGCCATAGAGCGCCACCTCAAAGAGACCGCTTGGGTGGATCGCGCCCTGGAACACATCGAGGCGGGCGGGGATTCCGACGACCGGCTGAGGACTGCGTACGACGCACTGGCCGTGCGCGTACGTGAGCGACGCCACGAGATCGACCGTGAATTCGTGCGCGTCCTGGCGATCTGGACCGCGGCCGGCACCGATCCCGGTGGAATGCTGACGGTGGAGACGTTCCTGGACCGGGTGGTGAAGCCTGTGGTCCACAGCTCCCCCAACCGACGCGTTCTGCTGATCGTCCTCGATGGGATGAGTGCGGCCATCGCCACCGAGCTGGGCGATGAACTGCGCTCCACCTGGGCCGAGTTCGATCCGTTGGCCGCCCAGAGCGCTCCGCTCCGCCGCGCCATGGCGGCGGCTCTTCCCACGCTCACGTCCGTTTCCCGTACTTCGCTGTTCGCAGGCAAGCTGACGCAGGGATCGCAAAAGGACGAGGCACAGTCGTTCCCCGCTCTGCCGCTCTGGGGCGGGGCGTCGGCGGCCGTTTTCCACAAGGACGACCTGCGAGCCGACAGCGCGGGAGACACGTTCGGCCCCTCGCTCACCGAAGCGCTCATGGATGGCCGCACACATGTGGCTGTGGTTCTCAACGCGATCGACGACCGACTCGCCAAGGAGCAGAAGCTGGGCGACGGAACCTGGCAGGCCGGGTACATCCCGGGCCTTCAGGATCTGCTGCGCATCGCCGCCTCGCAGGGGATGGCGGTGATCGTCACCAGCGACCACGGGCATGTCGTGGACCGGCGCGGGGCGAAGGTGGACACCGGCTCACCGCAGTCCGCCCGTCACCGGGCACCAGGCGGCGAGGTGGGCACGACGGAGGTCGCACTGCACGGCCATAGGGTCATCGCGCCGGAGCCCGGTGGATCGATCGTCGCACTGTGGGACGCCGACTCGCGGTACACGGCCCGCAAGGCTGGATACCACGGTGGTGCGTCCCTCGCCGAGTTCACGATTCCGGTGCTGGCCTTCCTGCCGTTCGGAGCAACCCCTCCTCCGGCCTGGCGGGAGCTTGCGGATCAGCGGCCGGCCTGGTGGCTGCTGGAGGATTCCACGCCTCCCCCTGTCAATGTGCCGCCCGCCCCGAAAGCCACGGCAGCTCCAGCAAAGCGGCAGAAGCCGACAAAGGCCCGGATCCACGCTCAGGCCCAAGTGGCCCGTACACACGACTCGTTGTTCGAGGTCACAGTGGTCCCGTCGCCCGATGCTGAGGGGACACTGGTGACCACCACCCTCGTCGGTCACGACGACACCCTCATCTCGGCTCTCTTCGCTTCAGAGGCCTTCCAAGGGCAGACCGGCTTGCTCGCCCGAAAGCCGCCCATGGACAAGGTCAAAGGGGCAATTCGGGCCCTGCTCGACGCCGGGGGCACGCTGCCGGTGTCCGCGCTGGCGCAGCGCGTGTCCTACCCGGTGACGCGTGCGGATGGCTTCGCCGCGATCCTGCGCCAACTCCTCAATTACGACGGAGTGCAAGTCCTGGAAACACTGCCGGACGGGCGGACCGTTCGCCTCGATCTTTCCTTGCTCCGCATGCAGTTCGACCTGGGCTGACTCTCCCCGTGCCGCCACACCACCACCGATGAGCCAGGAGCCATGAGCGCCAACGACCGTGTGTTAATCAACCAGATGATCGAGGAGCGCCGCACCACTCGATCCGTCCCTCTGTCGTTCGACGCGGCCTTCGAGAGGTTCGCGAGCGAACACGCGCTGCACGGCTTCGGCCTCTCGGAGGAGGAGATCGAGGCCGGCGTGATCGGAGGCGCCAACGACGGCGGCATCGACGGGGCCTATGTCTTCCTCGGTGGTCGGCTCCTGCACGAGGACAGCGAGATCTTCCAGCCGCACTCCTCTGTCTCCAACGTGGAGCAGGGCAGCCAGCTGACGCTCTGGCTGATCCAGGCCAAGACCAGCGCCGGTTTCTCCGAAACGGCTCTGGACAAGGCGGCGTCCACCTGCGCGAACCTGCTGAACATGGAGGTCGACGAGGACACCGTCGGGGTGCTGTACACCGCCGATCTCCTCGCCCGCTTCAGACTTTTCAGAACGGCGTTGACACGGCTCCTCACCCGGCACCCGACCGTACTCATCAAGTTCTCGTACGTGACGCGCGGCGAGGCGAGTGAGGTGCACCCCAAAGTTCAGGCGAAAGCCAAGATCCTGGAGACACAGTTCACCAAAGCCTTCGCGATCTCTACGGGCGAGGTCGAGTTCCTCGGCCCCTCGGAACTCTGGCAGCGTGCCAGCACTCTCCCCTCGTACACGCTGGAACTGCCCTACAGGGAGAGCATCACCCACGGCACGAGCCACATCGCGCTCGTCGGGCTGGGCGAGTACCTCGACTTCCTCAGCCACGAGAGCGGGGCGATCAAATCTCACATCTTCGACTGGAACGTCCGTGACTATCAGGGCAACGTCGAGGTGAACCGGGAGATCACGGCATCTCTCCAGAACCCCGAGGCACCGGAGTTCTGGTGGCTCAACAACGGCATCACCATCGTGTGCTCGCAGGCGACCTCCGTCGGAAAGCGGCTCAGCCTCTCCGACGTGCAGATAGTCAACGGTCTCCAGACGTCGTACACCCTCCACGAGACGCTGTACGACCTCTATTTGGCCGATCCGGCCGATCCCGTCTTCGACAGGCTCGTGCAGGTGCGCATTCTCGTCACCGTGGACCAGGCCGCCAGGGACTCCGTCATCCGCGCCACCAACCGGCAGACGAGCGTGCCGGTCGCCTCTCTCCGGGCCACAGACGACATTCAACGCCAGATCGAGTCGTACTTCCTGGAACACGACTGGTTCTACGACCGGCGCAAGAACTTCTATCGGAACCAGGGCAAGCCGGCCGACCGTATCGTCAGCATTCCCCTGCTGGCGCAGTCCGTGATGGCCATGGCGCTTGGCCAGCCCGACTATGCCCGCGCCCGCCCCTCGAGCCTGCTGAAGTCCGACGGCGACTACCGGCGCGTCTTCTCGGCGAAGACGGAACTCCCCGTCTACCTGTGGCTGGCCAAGGCGCAACGCCAGGTGGACGAGTTCCTGCAGTCCACATCGGATCCCATCTCACGCTCACTGCACACGAACCTCCACTTCCACCTCGCCATGCTCGGTGCCGTCGACCTCGTGGGCCGCGTGTTCAGCAAGCCGGAGGCCCTGGACAACGCCGCTCGGGAAGACGTCTTTCCGAGCGGCACCCGCCTCGAGTCCTTGTGGTCGTCTCTTCAGGAGCAGTTCGAGAAGTTCCAGCGGGAGAACCGGTCGGGGGCCGACAAGACCGCGAAGAGCAGCGAATTCGTCTCCTACCTCACGACCAACCTCGGATACGGCAGCCACCGCCGCAGGTGACCCCAGAGGACCGGTCTCCGCCCGGCGCAGATGGGACAATGAACGAGTGATCGACCCTCGCCCTTCTCCCGTCTCCGCCGCCCGGCGGCGCACCGCCCTCGACGCCCTCCGGCGCGGTGCAGTGCCCGAGAGCGGCCTGGACCTTCTTGCCACCGGCCTCGACCGTTTCGAGTCCGCGCTCGACGCGGAACTCGACGCGGTCGCCTCGGGTGCCTCGGTCTTCAAAGCGGTGCGAGGTGAGTACGGATCCGGCAAGACGTTCTTCACCCGCTGGCTCGGAGAGCGTGCCAAGCAGCGCAACTTCGCCGTCTCCGAGATCCAGATCTCGGAGACAGAAACCCCGCTGCACAAGCTGGAGACCGTCTACCGGCGCCTCACCGAGCAGCTGTCCACCTCAAGCTTTCCACCTAGTGCCTTGCGGCCCGTGGTGGACGCATGGTTCTACGCCCTGGAGGAGGACGCTCTCGCGGCCGGTGCCGACGAGGACGACCTCAGCGGCGCGGTGGAGGAACTGCTGACCGCCCGTCTTACCGAAGTTTCCCGGCACGCACCATCCTTCGCGACAGCACTGCGCGGCTACCGGGCCGGACTCGCCGACGGCGACGAGACAACGGCAGCGGCCATCCTCGCCTGGCTCGGCGGCCAGCCCCATGTGGCGGCTACGGCGCGCCGTTCCGCGGGGGTACGCGGCAACCTGGACCACTTCGGGGCTCTCGGCTTCTTGCAGGGGTTGCTCACCGTCCTGCGGGACTCCGGCCACCGAGGGCTGTTCGTCGTACTGGACGAGGTCGAAACCCTCCAACGAGTGCGGTCTGATGCCCGAGACAAGGCACTCAACGCGCTGCGCCAGCTGATCGACGAAGTCCACTCGGGACGGTTCCCCGGCCTCTATCTGGTCATCACCGGCACACCCGCCTTCTACGACGGCCAGCAGGGCGTGCAGCGACTCCCGCCGCTCGCCCAACGACTCGCCACCGACTTCACGACCGATCTCCGCTTCGACAATCCGCGGGCGATCCAGCTGCGCCTGCCCGGATTCACCCTGGAGTCGCTGACAGACCTCGGAATAACCATCCGGGATCTCTACGCGTCCGGAGCAGACTCCCCCGACCGGATCAAAGTTCTGGCGGACGACGCTTATGTCGCCGATCTCGCCCGCGCGGTGGGCGGAGCCCTCGGCGGCAAGGTAGGGGTCGCGCCCCGGCTCTTTCTCAAGAAACTGGTCGGCGATGTCCTAGACCGCATCGACCAGTTCCCGGATTTCGACCCACGGCAACACTACCGACTCACGGTTGGTGGAAGTGAACTCACCGATGTAGAGCGGAACCTGGCGGGATCGCCGTCGGCCGACGACATCGACTTGGAGCTGTGATGGAGCCGACCGCCGATCCCGTCGACCGGCTGGATCCCGTTATCTTGCACCACGTCGTCAACACGCTCGGCTGGCCAGATCTGCGGCCCCTGCAACGGGCTGCGATCGACCCAGTGATGGACGGTGAGGACGTCGTGCTGCTCGCGCCCACCGCCGGCGGCAAGACCGAGGCAGCCTGTTTTCCGGTCCTCTCTGCCATGTCCGCCCAGGGATGGACCGGCACATCGATTCTCTACCTCTGTCCGCTCAAAGCGCTTCTCAACAATCTGGTAACCCGCATCGACGGATACGCGCAGTGGCTCGGACGCAGCGCGGCACTATGGCATGGAGACACGAAGGAGTTACAGCGCCAGAGGATCCGTACCAACAGGCCTGACATCCTTCTGACGACGCCTGAGTCTCTGGAAGCCATGCTGATCGGTGTAAAGACCGACCACGCGCACCTGTTGGGCGGAATCCGTGCCGTCGTCGTCGACGAGGTGCACGCATTCGCCAGCGACGACCGAGGCTGGCATCTCCTGGCAGTGCTCGAGCGTCTGCAGCGGGTAACGGAGCGGCCGATTCAGCGGATCGGCTTGTCAGCGACCATCGGGAATCCGCACGAACTGCTCACCTGGCTACAAGGGTCGGGCTCCGGCCGACGCCTGGGCCGAGTCGTCGCCCCAGGGCTTACAAATCCTTCCGGACACGTGCCGACGGCCGGTGTCGCCGGGCCCCCACCCGGAGACATCGAACTCGACTACGTGGGCTCCCTTTCCAACGCGGCGAAGATTCTTTCAGCCCTGCACAAGGGCGAGAAACGACTGGTGTTCTGTGACTCGCGACGGCAGGTCGAGGAACTCGGGGCCGCACTCCGGGCGCGCGACGTCACGGTGTTCTTGTCACATGCTTCGCTCTCTGCCGACGAACGGGCCCGGTCCGAGCAGGCTTTCGCCGAGGCGCGCGACTGCGTCATCGTCGCCACCTCCACCCTGGAACTGGGCATCGACGTCGGCGACCTGGATCGCGTCGTCCAAATCGATTCGCCTGGGACCGTCGCCTCGTTCCTCCAGCGCGTCGGCCGCACCGGGCGCCGTGCAGGAAGTGCCCGCAACTGCCTGTTCCTGGCAACGGAGAAAGACACCCTGCTGCAAGCTGCCGGGCTCCTGCTCCTCTGGGGCCGGGGCTGGGTCGAACCGGTTGTCCCACCGCCCGAGCCACGTCACCTCGTCGCCCAGCAACTGCTCGCCACCACACTGCAGGAACACAAGCTGGGCGACCAACTCTGGCCGGAACAGTGGAACGGTCTCGCGCCCTTCGACCGTTCGGCCGCTCCCATCCTGCGTCATCTGCGGGCACAGGGCTTTCTGGACACCGACGGCGGCATGCTGTTCATCGGCCCGGAGGCCGAGCACCGCTTCGGGCGGAGGCACTTCATCGAGCTGACCGCCTCCTTCACCGCGCCCCCGCAGTTCACCGTACTGTCCGGACGCACCGAGATCGGCCGCATGGATCCGTCCGTGCTGACCGAGGAGCGTCCAGGCCCACGACGCCTCCTGTTGGCTGGCCGCAGTTGGCAGGTGACGTTCATCGACTGGGGACGGAAACGGGTCTTCGTGGAGTCGGTTGAGAGCGGCGGGGTCGCCAAGTGGTCGGGAGGCGCCCTCGTCGGACTTTCGTACGCGCTGGCACGCGCGATGCGGGATGTCCTCCTCGGCGCCGACCCGCAAGCCTCCCTGACCCGACGCGCCAAGGTCTGCCTCCAAGAATGGCGTGACGAGGAAGCTCCCCATCTGGTTCATCCTGGTGGGACGTTGGTGGCTCGGCGCGGAAACGATGTCCGCTGGTGGACATGGGCGGGTTACCGTGCCAACGCCACGTTGGGCGCAACACTGTCGTCGATCGCCGATCCGGTTCAGCGTCCCACGGACTGCTATCTGCGACTGCGAGAGGACCTCGACCCGAGGATGTGGCGCACCGCGCTCGAAGCTGCGCAGGACGGACCGGCACTCGTACTCCCTGACGTCGACCAGCGTGCCGTGCGCGGGCTCAAGTTCTCGGCCGCCCTCCCCCATCGACTGGCCATTACCACGCTCGCAGCGAGACTCGCCGATTTCGACGGCGCCCGCGCTGTCTTGTCGGAACCAAAACACTTCTCCGCCAGGCCGAACCCCTGAAGGACGTTCGATCTGCGCCTGCCGCACAGAGAAATCAGAGATCTGGACCGCTGCGGTGTATTTCACCGCTGGTTGCGCTATTGCGGCTAGACATGAAGCAGTAGGTCAGGCACCCTTCGCGACCGGCTCAAGCACCGCCACACACTCCACGTGATGCGTCATCGGAAACAGATCGAACGCCCGAAGCGTCCGCACCCGGTACCCGCCCTCCCGGAAGTACCCCAGGTCCCGCGCCAGCGCGGCGGGGTCGCAGGCCACGTAGGCGATGCGGCGGGCGCCCAGCGTGGTGAGGTGGGCGACCGTCTTCTTGCCGGCGCCCGCGCGCGGCGGGTCCAGGACGATCAGGTCGGCCTCGGTGATGCCGGTGCGCGGCAGCACCGCCTCGACCTTGCCCTGCTCGATCCGGACGCGGTCGAAAGAGGCCAGGTTGTGCCGGGCGTCCTCCACCGCGCGCTTGCCGGACTCGATGCCGAGGACCGCGCCCTTCTCGCCGATGCGGTCCGCGAGCGCGCCCGCGAAGAGGCCGACGCCGCAGTACAGGTCGAGGGCCGTGTCGCCCTTGCGGGGCAGCAGGCCCTGCATGACGGCGCGCATGAGCGTGTCCGCCGCCTTCGGGTGGACCTGCCAGAAACCGCCGCTGCCGACGCGGTACGTGCGGTCGTCGGCGCGCTCGCGCACGAACGGCCGGCCGTGCACGCGGTGCACGCCGCCGTCCTTCTCGCCCACCCGCATCACGGACACCGGCTTGTCGAGCTCCACGATGGGCAGCCGCGCGCCCGGCTTCGGGGTCAGGATCACCTGACGGTCCTGGGAGCCGCTCGCCGCGATTGCCTCGACCGACTCCATGCCGGACCAGTCGCGCTTCTCGATGCCCAGCTCGGACACGCCCTCGGCCGCGATCATGCAGTGCTCGACGGGCTCGACCTCGTGGGAGCGGTGGCGGCGCAGGCCCGCGTTGCCGTCGGCGTCGACCGCGTACTGGACGCGGGTGCGCCACTGCGGCACCTCGCCCGCCGGGAGCTTGTCGCCGTCGGCCGGCATGACCGTGCCGTCCCAGCCGGCCTCCTCGGGCGTGAGGCCGGCGAGGCGCTGCAGCTGCTCGGCGATGACCTCGCCCTTGAGACGGCGCTGGGCACCGGGCTTGGCGTGCTGCCAGTCGCAGCCGCCACAGCGGCCGGGACCGGCGTACGGGCACGGGGCCTCGACGCGGTCCTTGGCGGCGTCGAGGATCTGCACGGCGTCGGCCCGCAGGAAGCGCGCGCCCTCCTCGCCCTCGGTCACCCGGGCCACGACCCGCTCGCCGGGCAGCGTGTGCCGGACGAACAGGACCTGGCCCTCCGACGTCCGCGCGATGCAGTGGCCGCCGTGCGCGACGGGGCCGACCTCGACCTCGTACTCCTGCCCCACCAGTGACGTCTTCGGTTCTGCCTGCATGGCGGGGGCTCCACTACCTCAAGGGGAAAACGGCCGGAAAGCTGAGAGCGGCCGGACAACAGCCCACCAGTCTACGTGGCTGTCGCCCGGCCGCTCACCAGGACCGTGTCGCTCATCAAGCTGCGTCGCGGCTACTTGTTGCTGGGCTCCTTGGAGCGCTTCTCCACCGGACCCCGGCGCACGGCACCCGGCGCGCTCCACTCGGAGCGCCTGCGGGCCCGCTTCTTGGCGGCCTCGGAGGACTCCAGCTGGTAGGGCACGGAGGTGACCATGATCCCGGGCGTGAAGAGCAGGCGGCCCTTGAGGCGCAGCGCGCTCTGGTTGTGCAGCAGGTGCTCGTACCAGTGGCCGACCACGTACTCGGGGATGATCACGCTGACCGCGTCGCGCGGGGACTCGCGGCGCAGGCCCTTCACGTACTCGATGATCGGCCGGGTGATCTCGCGGTAGGGCGAGTCGAGGACCTTGAGCGGCACGTCGACGCCGCGGCGCTCCCACTCCTCCCGCAGGGCCTTCGTCTCGACCGGGTCGACGTTGACGCTGAGTGCCTCGAGCGTGTCCGTGCGCATGAGCTTCGCGTAGGCGAGGGCGCGCAGCGTCGGCCGGTGGATCTTCGAGACGAGGACGATCGAGTGGACGCGGGACGGGCGGACGCTGTCGTCGGACGGCGTCTCCGGCGCGGCGATCTCCTCGGCGACCCGGTCGTAGTGCTTACGGATCGCGGTCATCGTCGCGTAGAAGATGCACATGCCGAGCAGCGCGACCCAGGCACCGTGCGTGAACTTGGTGACGAGGACGACCACGAGGACCAGGCCGGTCAGGAAGCCGCCGAAGGCGTTGATCGCGCGGGAGCGGATCATGTGGCGGCGCTTGTCGGCGTTCTTCTCGGTGCGCAGGTGGCGGTTCCAGTGGCGGACCATGCCGGTCTGGCTGAGCGTGAAGGACACGAACACGCCGACGATGTAGAGCTGGATCAGCCGGGTCGAGTCGGCGCCGTAGATGACGACGAGCATCGCGGCGGCGCCGGCGAGCAGGACGATGCCGTTGGAGAAGGCGAGGCGGTCGCCGCGGGTGTGCAGCTGGCGCGGCAGGTAGCGGTCCTGGGCGAGGATCGAGCCGAGCACCGGGAAGCCGTTGTACGCCGTGTTCGCCGCGAGGAACAGCACCAGGGCGGTGGCCGCGGCGAGCACGATGAACAGGAAGCTGCCGTTGCCGAAGACGGCCTCGGCGACCTGTGTGATGACCGGGTCCTGCACGTAGCCGGAGCCGACCGGCACGCCGCCCTTCAGCAGGTCGTGCCCCGGGTTCTCGGCCATCCGGACCTTGGTGACCAGGGCGAGGGCGATGATGCCGACGAGCATGGTGATGGCGAGCACGCCCATCATCGCCAGCGTGGTCGCCGCGTTCTTGGACTTGGGCTTGCGGAAGGCCGGGACGCCGTTGGAGACGGCCTCGACGCCGGTGAGCGCGGCACAGCCGGAGGAGAAGGCGCGCAGCAGCAGGAAGACGAGGGCGAAGCCCGCGAGACCCTGGTGCTCTGCCTCGATGTGGAAGTCCGCGGTGGGCGCGCGCATGGTGTCGCCGAGCACGAGGGCACGGAAGGCGCCCCACGCGATCATGATGAAGACGCCCACGACGAACACGTACGTCGGGATCGCGAAGAGCGATCCGGACTCCTTGACGCCGCGCAGGTTCATCAGCGTCAGCAGCAGGATCACCGCGACGGCGCACAGCACCTTGTGCTCGACCACGAACGGGATCGCCGAGCCCAGGTTCTCGATGCCGGAGGTGATGGAGACGGCGACGGTGAGGACGTAGTCCACGAGCAGCGCGCTGGCGACCGTCAGGCCCGCCTTGGGGCCGAGGTTGGTGTTGGCGACCTCGTAGTCGCCGCCGCCGCTGGGGTAGGCGTGCACGTTCTGCCGGTACGACGCCACCACGGTGAACATGACCACCACGACGGCCAGGGCGATCCACGGGCTGAAGTGGTAGGCCGACACACCCGCGACGGACAGGACGAGCAGGACCTCACCGGGCGCGTAGGCGACGGAGGACAGGGCGTCGGAGGCGAAAACGGGGAGTGCGATGCGCTTCGGCAGGAGCGTTTCTCCGAGCCGATCACTGCGCAGAGCGCGCCCGATCAAGATCCGTTTGGGCACGT
>NZ_JAMOLN010000309.1 GCF_024448165.1 Streptomyces longispororuber | reverse complement strand
CGCAGGCGCGGGAAGGGTGAGCCACCGGGGTTGCGTGGTGCTGCCCGGTACCTGCGGTTGCCGCGGGGCGAACGGGCCGTCGTGGGGGGAGTCGTTGCGCTGCATAGGTGTGGGGGTCCTGGACTGAGGGCTCTGGAGCGACGATGCGAGGGACTGAGAGGGACTGAGAGGGGCACAGGGGACAGGGGCGCGGAAGCGCACCGAGCCGCTTCTCGGCACCGCCCATCGTGGCGCCGCGACCGGGCCCGTGCACTTCCCGGTCCCGGCAGTCGTTGCGCTTCTTCGGTGCCGTACTCCGTCCTGCCGGTGGTGTCACTGGCCGGGCGGTGCCGCGTGCCGCGCCCGGTTCGGGTCGGTGGCCCGCGTGATGGCGTTCTCGATCGCGGCCGCCCGGTCGGCGAGGAGGCCGAGGGCGGCGACGGCGCGGGCCGCCGGGTCGCCGTCGGCCGCACCGAGGGCCTGGTGACGTATGTACGCGGCCTTCAGCTCGGTCCAGCGGTCGCCCTGCTCGGGCGTGAGGGTGGCGCGCAGTTCGGCCAGTTTGAGCAGGTTCGCCTCGGTGCCGGTGGTGAGGGTCTGGGCCTCGGCGCGGTAGTGGTCGTCGATGACGGCGTCGCGCTCCGCGTCGTCCATGGCCGGGTCGAGCCGTTGGGTGATCTTGTTCATGTTGCGGTAGGAGCCCTGGAGCCGGAAGGGCGGCTCGGTGCGGGTCGCGTCGGTCTGGGCGGCGGAAGCGATGTAGGCGGCGTTGACGGCCAGGACGGTGTCGCGGGCTGCGAGGAGATGCCGCAGGAGTGTCGTCACGCGCGTCAACTCTCCTGCGCTGTACGGGTGTTGGAGGGTGTCCGCGCGGGCGGCCGGGTGGTCGGCGGCGAGTCCGACCAGGGTCTCCAGGTCGTGTCGCGTGCGGCCGGCGAGCGGGGCGAGGTCGGGGTGGGAGGTGAGGGCGTTCTCGACGAAGCTGAGTGCGAACGCGTCCTGCTTGCCGGTCAGGACGTCGCCCAGGTTCCACACGTCGGCCCGGTTGGCCAGCATGTCGGGTACGCGGAAGCGGGCCCCGGACTCGGTGTAGGGGTTGCCCGCCATGCACACCGCGAAGCGCTTGCCGCGCAGGTCGAACGTGCGCGGGCGCCCGTCGACGACGCCGTCGATGCGGCGGGTGGCGTCGCACAGCGGGATGAACCGCTGGAGGAACTCCGGTGAGGTGTGCTGGATGTCGTCGAGGTAGAGGAGGGTGTTGTTGCCCGCGGCCAGCGCGAAGTTGACCTTCTCCACCTCACGGCGGGACGTCGCGTCGGGGGCCTGCGCCGGGTCCAGGGAGGTCACCTGGTGGCCGAGCGCCGGGCCGTCGACCTTGACCAGGAGCAGGCCGAGGCGTTGCGCGACGTACTCCATGAGCGTCGTCTTGCCGTAGCCGGGCGGGGAGACGAGCAGCAGCAGGCCGCCGGTGTCGGGGCGGCGGGACTCGCCGGCGGTACCGATCTGGCGGGCCAGGCTGTCGCCGACGAGGGGCAGGTACACCTCGTCGACGAGTCGGCCGCGGACGAAGGACGACAGGGCGCGGGGCCGGAGTTCGTCGAGGCGCAGCCGTTCGCGTTCGGTGGCCATGAAGGCGGTGCGGCGGCATTGGTAGGCGCGGTAGCCCGGTGCCCGGACGGTGCGGAACTCGTGGGTGCGGGCGAGGAGTTCGTCGATGCGGACGGTGAGCGTGCCGTCGCGGGCGATGCGCGGATGAGAGCCGAGGAGCCCTTCCACGGTGGCGGAGACGTCGGCGGTGTGCGGGTACCGGGGCAGGTGGGGGCAGAGTTCGGCGGCGACGGCCTCGGCCAGGTCGCCGTCGTCCAGGTCCTGGCCGCTGGAGGTGGCGTAGGCGGTGAGCCAGGCGTGGGTGAGCTGGCGGCGGGCGGCCGGGTCGTCGTGGAGGGCGGCGAGTCCGTCCGCGTACGCCGAACTACCGGTGCTGTGCCGGAACTTGTCGAGGAAGGCGCGGGTGGTTTCGGGCAGGACGAAGCCGTCGGGGCCGGTGGTCAGCTCTTCGAAGAGGTAGGCGGCGGCCGGGCCGCCGATCGGCATCCCGTCGTCGGCGGTGCCCGCGATGGCGGCGGCGAGTTCCGCCTCCAGGTCGGCGATGGCCGGGGCGAGGCCGTACGTGTCGCGGGCGCGGGCCAGCGACACGGCGCGCGCCGACCAGGCGTGCCGCGCGGCGTCGGTGGTGCCGTGCGTCCAGAAGACCTGGGCGGCGGCGCGGGCGGCCGGCTGGTGGCGCAGGACCCCGGCTTCCGCGTGCAGCCGGAGGAGGGCGGTGAGGATGAGGGTGGCGTCGTGGTCGTGGACGCCGCGTTCGTGGCCTTCGTCGTACGCGTCCTGCGCGGCCCGGCGTACGAGGTCCGCCAGGTCGTCGGCGGCGGCGAGCGCGGTCGTGCCGTGGTCGGTGAGGAGGCGGGCGGCGAGGTGCTCGCCCCGGTAGACGTCCGGCGTCTCCGAGGGCAGGTGCTGGTTCCAGTAGGGCCGGGTGTCGGCGAACGCGGGGTCGGTCACCGGGGAGCGGTAGTCGGTGCCGGTGAGCGCGCAGGCGAGTCCGTCGCCGTCCGGGACCAGGGTCAGGTCGAGGGACTGGGTGTTGACGGCGAAGCGGTGGCCGCCGAGCCGGATCGTGGTGCCGTCCGCGTCGTACAGGTCCGCGCGGTCGCGCAGTGCGCGGGTGGCTTCCTGGCGGGCGGCGGTCAGGCGGGCGGCCAGATCCTCGGCCCGTACCTGTTCGCCGAGTCCGCGCAGCTCGTCGGCGACGGAGCGGACCTTGGCGACCATCGCGTCGGACGTGAAGAAGACGGCGACGGCGTCCGCGTCGGGCAGGGTGCGGGCGCGCCGCGCGACGGTGTCGAGGACACGTCCCGCGGAGGCGGCGAGTTGCTCGGTGCGGCGTGCGCGGGCGTCGGCGAGGGTCTGCTTGCGGCTTGCCAGCGCCTCGGTGATCTCGGCCTGGCGGATGTCGAGCTGCGCCAGGAAGTCGTCGTGCTCGGCGAACCGTGACTGCAGGTTCTCCAGGTGCACGAGCAGCCGCGCGAGCTGTTCGTCGCAGGCGTCGGGGGTGTCGGCGGCGGCGAGCGCCCCGGCGACCTGCTGTCCGAGCAGCGCCGTCTCCGCGGCGAAGGAGGCGCGTCCCTCCTGGTCCCGCAGTTCGCGGCGGCGGGCGTCGAGGAGGGCGCGGACCCGGTTGACGGCGCCCAGGGGTTCGGCGATGCGCTCCAGGACGGCCGTGCGCACGGTGGTGTCGGCGATGTCGAGGGCGCCGACGACGTCGGTCACCGTGCGCAGCCCGTCGGCGAGCTCGTCGAGCCGGGCGGCGACGTCATCAGCCTGTGCCGTAGACGTCAACTCCGCGCAGTCGGATGCCAGTTGTCCGGCGGTCGCGAGCTGTTCACTGAAGGCGGCGTCCTGGGCCAGGAAGGTGACGGCACGCTGCCCGAAGCGGTCGAGGTCGGCGGCCGCCTCCGCGGCGAGTGCGTCGATCCGCTCGACGTCGGCATATCGCACGTCCTTGAGCGTCAGCACGTGCCCCTGCGCGTGCCGGAGTTCGGTGAGCCCTGCCACCCACTCCCCCGCGCCTCGCGGCCGTTCTCCGCGCAGCCGCCGCACCACTGCGGTGATCCGCGCGGCGGCCTCGTCCAGCTGCCGGGCGGCCTGCTCGGTGAGTTCGCGTACGGTGGCGAACTCGGTCACGATCTGCTCGGCGGTGGCCCGCATCCGTTCCAAGGGGACGCCCGGCTCGCCGAGTTCGGGGTCGAGCAGCCACGGGTGCGAGTCGCGTGCCCGGACGCATCCGGCGAGGAGTTCCGCATAGCCCTCGCTGGTGGGCGTGGCAGTCGTGGCGGCCCGGGCGAGGGTCAGGCAGGTGGAGATGGCGCGGACGAGGTCGGCGTTGCCGACGCGGGCGAGGGCCCCCTCGGCGACCGGCTGGGCGGCGGCGTACGTGTCGCTCACGAAGGGGGACACGTACCGCTGGACGGGGTGGACGCGGCCGGGCCCGTCGCCGTGGTCCGACCGGAGCAGGAGCAGGGTGCCGTCGTCGAAGAGGGCGTGGCCGTGGCAGGTGAGCGGGGCGACGACCTCCTTGCGGATCACGTTGTACGGCAGCAGGAGGGTCCGCCCTGCGGCGCGGGCGTGGAAGACGTACAGCACGTCCTCGCCGTTGGGCGAGCGGACGGTGCGCTCGTACGCGAGACCGGTGGTGTCGACGGCGTCGAACGTCTTGTGCTCCCCCGAGCTCAGGCAGTACCCGCCGGGGAAGACGACGCCCTGCTCGTCGGGGAGGATGCGGCAGCCCTGTCCGATGCCGTCGAGCCGGACGACGTCGTGGGTGAGGGTGCCGTAGACGAGGTAGCGGTCGGCGCGCTCCTTGTAGGGGCGCACCCGCAGCAGGATCAGGGCGCCCACGCGCGCGTAGGCGACGTCGGCGTCCGCGAGGGACTGGAGGGGCTCGTCGACGGGTTCGCTGTGGACGCCCTCGGCGGTCTCGGTGTCGTCCTCGGTCTTGACGGTGAGGCTGCCGCCGACCGTGGAGACGTAGATCTCGCCGTCGATGCCGATGTGCGGGTGGCGGCCGAGGACGTGGTCGGCGCGGGTGGTCGGGGTCCAGTCGACGGCCCGGTCGGGTTCGGTGAGGTGGTCGCGTTCGCCGCGGGCGTCCAGGAACCGGGCGCTGCCGTCGACGGCGAGGGCCCAGCGCAGCACGCGGATGTCGCCGGTCTTGTCGCCGGTCTGGAACACGGCGAGCAATGTGCCGCCCTTCAGGCGGAGTTGCCGTAGGCGGGCGTCGGCGTAGTAGCGGTGCAGGGCGGCGAACTCGCGGACGAAGCCGGGGTCGTCGAGGAGCCCGGGGACGGCGTTGTCGGGCGCCGGGATGAGGTCGCGGTCGTAGAGGGCGAACACCTCGTCGACGCGGCTGCGCGGCGCCCCGTCCGCGGCGGCGGTGGCGTATCCGATCAGGAGGTGTCCGCCGACGGCGGCCAGGTCGCTCGGCACGCAGGGCAGCTCGGTGCGCAGCCGTTCGGATCCGGCGAGATCCAGCCGCGCCGAGGCGAACTCCTCGACGCGGCGGGCGTTCAACTCATCCGCTCTGTGGGCGAGTTCGGCGGCCTGCTGGGCGAGCCGGTCGCGCAGGACGTCGTACGTGCCCGCGTCCAGACCCGTTTCCATGTGCGGGATCCCTCTCCTACTGGTAGGTGCGGCGCAAGTTCGTGGCCGGGGCTCCCGACCCCCGTGCGGGGCCCCGGCCGGTCCGGTGTGCTCAGCCGTGCGCGGTGCCGTTCAGCCCGGCCAGCGGCAGGTCGGCCAGGCCCAGCTGGCCCGCCTTGTCGAGGAGTTCACGGAGCTGTCCCGACTGCGCGCCGGCGCCGCCGTTCATGAGCTTCATCAGCAGCGCGGACACGGTGAGGTTCTGTACGTCGGAGGAGGAGACGGAGCCGAGGATCTTCGCCAGGTCCTCGGTGAAGTCCGCCGTGCCGTCCAGCCAGGGGCCGGCGAGTGCCTGGGCGGTCTGCGAGTTCTGCACGAAGCCGTCGACGCCCTTGCCGAGCGCGATGGACGACACCAGGCGGTCGAAGAAGACGGACTCTCCGCCGACGATGTTGATGTCGGCGTTCTCCAGGCCGGTCGCGAGGACCGTGGCCTGCGCCTCGGCGACCTGCCGCTGCACGTCGATCCCGGCGAGCCGGATCTCCTTCTCGGCCTGCAGCCGCAGCCGGTACTCCTCGTGTCCGCGCGACGCCTCGTCCAGGGCGGCCATCGCGACGGCCTTCTGGTTGATGCCCTCGGCCTCCGCCTTGAGCTTCTCGCCGATCGCGGTCGCCTCGGCCAGGGCCTTGGCCCGGGCACCCTCGGCCTCCGCGCGCAGTCGCGCCTCGGTGGCCTCGGCCTCCGCGCGACCGGCCTTCTCGATGACCTCGGCCTCCTTGTCGCGCACCTGCACGTCGGCCAGGCCCGGCG
Organism: Streptomyces longispororuber; assembly: GCF_024448165.1. Taxonomy (GTDB): domain Bacteria; phylum Actinomycetota; class Actinomycetes; order Streptomycetales; family Streptomycetaceae; genus Streptomyces; species Streptomyces longispororuber_A. Next base: position 2,680 of record NZ_JAMOLN010000309.1, on the reverse strand, counting down.
CGGCCGACTCGGCCTGGATGCCGGCGGCGAGCTTCAGCTTCGCCTGCGCCTGCATGTCGGCCGCCTTCAACTCGGCTTCGGCCAGCGTGAGTTGTTCGGCCGCCAGGTGAGTCGCGGCCTGCTCGGCGGCCTCCGCGGCCTTGATGTCCTTGACGAGCTTCTCCTGCGCCTGCGCCTCCGCCGCGATGATGACGGCCTGCCGGCCGCGCTCGGCCTCCTCGACCGCGCGCAGCTTCTTGATGGACTCCTCCTGCTCGGCGACCGTCCGGTCCACGGCGACGCGCTCGCGCACGACCTCGGCGATCTCCCGCTTCTCCGCCTCGACCTCCTTGTCGGCGGCGATCTTCGTGAGCTGGGTCTCCCGCTCCCGCGCGATCACTTCGAGCAGCCGGTCCTTCTCGATCCGCTCGTTCTCGACCGCGATGACGCGCTCGCGGTTCTTCTGCGCGACGGCGACCTCGCGGGCCTGGTTCTCGCGCTGCACGCCCAGCTTCTCCTCGGTGGCCAGGAACGCGCCCTGCGCCCGCAGCCGCTCCTCCTCCACCACCCGCGCCGTCTCGGCCTCCTCACGGGCCCGTACGGTGTCGATCTCGCGCTTCTGCTTGATCTCGGCGTCGGCCTGCCGGCGCTCCAGCTCCAGGATCGTCTCGCGGGCGTCGACGTTCTGCCGGGTGATCTCCTTCTCCTCGGTGCGCTGGAACTCGTTCGTGCGCACGTGCTCGATGGCCGTCAGCTCGGTGATCTTGCGGATGCCCTGGGCGTCCAGGACGTTGTGCGGGTCGAGCTGGGACAGCGGCGTCTGCTCCAGGTAGTCGATCGCCGCGTCCTCCAGGTGGTAGCCGCTCAGGTCGACGCCGATGACCTCGATGATCCGGTACCGCAGCTCCTCGCGCTTGGTGTACAGGTCGGTGAAGTCCAGTTGCTTGCCGACCGTCTTGAGCGCCTCGGAGAACTTCGCGTGGAACAGCTCCTGCAACGTCTTCTGGTCACTGGCCCGCTGGGTGCCGACGGCCTGCGCCACCTTGATGACGTCCGCGACGGTGTTGTTGACCTTGACGAAGAACGAGATGCGGATGTCCGCGCGGATGTTGTCCCTGCAGATCAGTCCGTCCCGCCCGGTCCGGGTGATCTCGATGGCCTTCACCGAGATGTCCATCACCTCGGCCTTGTGCAGCACCGGCAGCACGATCTGCCCGGTGAAGGTCACGTCGACCTTGCGCATCCTCGACACGATCAGCGCCTTGCCCTGCTCCACCTTCCGGAACAACCGGGTGAAGACGAGCACCAGCACGACGACGAGCAGGAGGACGGCGACGACGGACACGCCGAGGCCCACAGTGGTGGCATCCATGGTGAAATCCTTCGGATCCAGGGGCTGTTACCACCCCGGTGAAGAGGAAGGTGTAGCGGCGGCAGGGGAGGCCGGGAGCCGGCTCGCCCCGCTCGGGGAGGGCACTAGCCGGGGCGGCGCTCCGCCAGGCCGGGTTCGTCCGGCGCGTCACGTTCGCCGGGCCAGGGGTGGCGGCACACCCCGCGCAGCGCACGCGCCGCGCCCCAGCCGATGGCCAACGAGGCCGCGAGCAGTACCAGTTCGAGGGCGGCACGCAACAGTCCGCCGAGTCCGGCCTCGGCACGCTCGATCAGCAGCTGCCCGACGGTGCTCGCCAGCCATCCGACGACGACTACCCGGGACACCGCGCTGGCGACGGGCACCCCGTCGAGGCCCACGGCCCGCAGGTCGACGTCCCTGTCGAAGGCCTCGGCGTCCGCCACTCGGCACACGACGAGCCCCCAGAAGGCGACGACGGCTCCGAATGCGGCGCTGAACAGGGCCGCGGGAAACGCGCTCGCGGCGGCGAGGAGTTCCCCCATTCCCGCCCCCTATGTCAGCGCACCTCGGCTCCACCCTGGTACCGGGCCACGCTTCCGGAGCCCGGCACCAGGGCTTGGCCCCCGTTTCTGCCACGTCGATCCTGACGCACTCTTAGCGCCTCGCGCATTGCCGGGTACCGGCAATCTTTATGCCGTGTTGATGCCGGTCGCGCCACGCCCTCCCGAAGTACGGCAATGCGCGAGGCCGACTTCACCGGCGCCCGCCTCGAAGAAGCCACGCTCACCGATGTCGACCTGTCCGGCGCCCAGTTGCACAGCGCCAACTTCATACGCTGCGAAGTACAGGGAAGCGACCTGTCCTCCCTGGACCCGCTCACCGTCCAATGGGGACAGGCCACCATCAGCCTCGAACAGGCCGCGGTGCTCATGACGGCCATGGGGGTCAACGTCGTCTGACGGGCCGGTTCAGGGAACGAAGGCGTGTTCGGTGAACCGGCCGCAGGAGCGGAATCCCAGGCGGCGGTAGACGGGCTCACCGTCGGCTGACGCCTGCAGGACCGCGATGCGGTGGTCCCCGTCGCGGGCCGCACGGAGGGCCGCGAGCGTCATGGCACCGCCGTAGCCACGCCGGCGGTGGGCGGCCAGGGTCGAGATGTTGTAGACACCGGCGACTCCGGCGTGAAGGAACACTTCGGCGGAACAGACGGGACGCTCGTCCACATAGCCGACCAGGTACCGGGCCGGGCAGTGCGCGGCCAGTGCCGACGGGGCGGCCCGGGCGAAGAAGCGGCGGACGGTGTCGGCGGGCGGGTCCCAGTTCGCGGCGAGCACCGTGGCGTAGTCGGCG
>NZ_JAMOLN010000308.1 GCF_024448165.1 Streptomyces longispororuber | reverse complement strand
GCCTTTCAACCCGGTGTCCCTGGCGATCGGCGCCGAGGCGTCGTTCGTCGCGCGGACCGTCGACTCCGACCGTAAGCACCTCACCTCGGTGCTGCGCCAGGCGGCCGACCACCCGGGCACGGCGCTGGTGGAGATCTACCAGAACTGCAACATCTTCAACGACGGCGCCTTCGAGGTCCTCAAGGACAAGCAGCAGGCCGAAGAGGCGGTGATCCGCCTGGAGCACGGGCAGCCGATCACCTTCGGCGCGGGCGGTTCCAAGGGCGTCGTGCGCGACCCGGCCACGGGTGACCTCAAGGTCGTCGCGGTGACCGAGGACAACCAGGCCGACGTCCTGGTCCACGACGCGCACGCCGCGTCCCCGACCACGGCCTTCGCCCTCTCCCGCCTCGCCGACCCCGACACCCTCCACCACACCCCCATCGGCGTCCTGCGCGACGTCGAACGCCCCGTCTACGACACGCAGATGGCCGACCAGCTCGACGCCGCCATCGAGCAGAACGGCAAGGGCGACCTCGCCGCGCTGCTGGCGGGCGGCGACACCTGGACGGTCGTGGGCTGAGCCCGCCTCCGCCTCGTACGAGAGCCCCGGGCACGAGTTGCGCCCGGGGCTCTCGTGTCACCGGTCACGCATCGGGGATGTCCCTCTTGGCGCGGATCAGCGTCTCTCTGCTGATGATCACGATGCGCTCGTAGTCGGCCCGGCCGGCGTCCGAGGGCAGCGACGGCTCCAGCACCGCCGTGGCCTCGGTACCCATGACGGCGAAGCTGCCGTCGCTCAGCTCGAAGAGGTCGGGACAGGTCTCACCGTTGGTGCAATCCCTCAGCTGAGGAGCTGTTCCGATTCGGCGGGTGATGCGCGCGGTCGAGAGATCTTCGCTCAACTGAACTGCCCCTTTGCTGCTGCCCGGTCCGGGCCAAATCCCGGTCCAACGAGACGGTCCCCATTTCGACACGGGCGGCGAACCCAATGAAGACTGAAACCACTCGTCTGTAGGGCGGCAGCGGCTGCGTGACCTGCACGCACCGCCCAGGGGCGGACAGAAGCGCACACAGGGCGGACGTCAGCTCATTCGCGCTCCGCTCCGTCCGGCGGGCCACCCACGACCCACCACTCCTCGGGATCCTCGGCGAGCTCGGCGAGCACGCCGTCCACCGCCCTGCCGACCCGCCCCTCCAGGGATTCGGCGGGCAGGCTGCGCCGGTGGTCGACCGTCCGGGCCCAGTAGGCGGCGAAGACCGCGTTGCGGCAGAGCACCCGTAACGCCCCTACCAGTTCGTCCCAGTCGTACATGCCGACGCGGTAGGCCAGGACGCTCACCGCGTACTCGCGGTTGCTGAACAGCATCTGCCGGCGTTCGCGCTCGGACAGTCCGTCGAGCGTGCTCATCGCGGCTCCCAGGTCCGGATCGTCGATCGCCCGGTCCAGCTGGTCCGCGATCAGCCGGTGGTACTGGATGAGGTTGGCCCGACGAATCTCCTGCCGCAGTTCGGTCAGTTCACGTGCCAGTACGTCGACCAGGTCCCGATCCCGCTGAAGGCGGTTGGCACTCCGGCCGGACCGGGAGCGCGCCCACCGGGGCGGCACTATCCGTATGGCCATGTCAAAGCAAACCCCCCAGGTCGGCGCAGCGGGGTTGGCGCCCTAGGGAGCGTCTGCCCCTCATGGGCCCTGCGCATGCCGGGCCGAACGGCACCGAGTGCCCCGGGAGCGGGGCCGGAAGGCCCAGTTACGTCAGGAGGACGACCCGGGAGCCCGGGACTCGTCGTACGCCTCTCGCGCCCTGACCACCGCCGGCAGCCGCCGCTCCGTCCACTCGGCGAGCGAGCGGACCTGCGCCGCGGCCTCCTGGCCCAGCTCGGTGAGCGAGTAGTCGACGCGCGGCGGGATCACCGGCTTCGCGTCGCGGTGCACCATGCCGTCGCGCTCCAGGGTCTGGAGCGTCTGCGTGAGCATCTTCTCGCTGACGCCGCCGATCTCCCGGCGCAGCTCGCTGAACCGGAAGGAGCGCTCCTGCAGCGCCAGCAGCACGAGCACGCCCCAGCGGCTCGTGACGTGTTCGAGGACCAGCCGCTGCGGGCAGAGCCCGCCGGCACTGTCGAGCGTCCACTGCCTCACCCTGCTTACCGCCATGGAAGTACCTTACTTCAAAGTGGGTACTTACGGATCCACAGTGCACCCCTTACGGTGAGGAAGGAAACACCGCACCGAAGGAGATTTCAGACATGAGCCTCGTCGTCACCGGAGCCACCGGCCAGCTCGGCCGTCTCGTCGTCGAAGGACTGCTCGACGCGGGCGTGCCCGCCGGGGAGATCGCCGCCGTCGTGCGCGACAAGGAGAAGGCCGCGGACTTCGCCGAGCGCGGCGTCGAACTGCGCGTCGCCGACTACAGCGCGCCCGCGACGCTGACGGACGCCTTCCGGTCCGGTGACCGGGTGCTGCTGATCTCCGGCAGCGAGGTCGGACAGCGGGTCGCCCAGCACCGGGCCGTGATCGACGCCGCGAAGGCCGCCGGCGTGGCCTCGCTCGCGTACACCGGGGTGCTCGGCGGGCCCGACGCCGACTTCGCGCTGGCCGACGAGCACAAGGTCACCGAGCAGGCGGTCCTGGACTCGGGCCTGCCGTACACGTTCCTGCGCAACGGCTGGTACCACGAGAACTACACGCAGAACCTCGCCGCCGTCCTGGAGCACGGCGCCGTCGTGGCGTCCGCGGGCGAGGGCCGGATCGCCTCCGCCTCGCGCGCCGACTTCGCCGCCGCGGCCGTCGCCGTGCTGACCGGTGAGGGCCACGAGAACCAGGCGTACGAGCTGAGCGGCGACGACGCCTGGTCGCTCGCCGAGTACGCCGCCGAGGTCGCGAAGCAGTCCGGCAAGGACGTCGTCTACCGCGCCGTGACGCCCGCGGAGAACCGGGAGGTGCTGCTCGGCGCCGGGCTGCCCGCCCCGTTCGCCGACATCCTCGTGGGCGTCGACACCGCCATCGAGCAGGGCCTGCTCGCCCGCCGGAACGGGGACCTGGCGCGGCTCATCGGACGCCCCACGACACCGGTCGCCGAGGCCGTCGCCGACGCCCTGAAGTAGCCCGCCGACGTCGCAGGTCAGGACGTCAGGACCGTATGGCGATACGGGCATGACACGCACCGCCCCGCGGCGCTACCTTCATGGGTGGCCGCCGCGGGGCTGCCGGGTGTCTGGAGGAGGACGGCGTTGGCCGAGAAGGAAAAGCAGGACGGGCGCGTCGGACTCCTCAACGGATTCGCGGCCTACGGCATGTGGGGCCTCGTGCCGCTGTTCTGGCCGCTGCTCAAGCCCGCCGGCTCGGTGGAGATCCTGGCCCACCGGATGGTGTGGTCGCTGGCCGTCGTCGGCGTCGCCCTGCTCTTCGTACGCAAGTGGGGATGGGCCCGGGAGCTGCTGCGGCAGCCGAAGCGGCTCGGTCTGGTCGTCATCGCCGCCGCCGTCATCACGGTCAACTGGGGCGTCTACATCTGGTCGGTGAACGCCGGGCACGTGGTGGAGGCCTCGCTCGGCTACTTCATCAACCCGCTCGTCTCCATCGCGCTCGGCGTGCTGCTGCTCGGCGAGCGGCTGCGGCCCGCGCAGTGGACGGCCGTCGGCGTCGGCCTGCTCGCGGTCCTCGTGCTCGCCATCGGGTACGGGCAGCCGCCGTGGATCTCGCTGGTCCTCGCCTTCTCCTTCGGGACGTACGGGCTCGTGAAGAAGAAGGTGAACCTCGGCGGCCTGGAGTCGCTGGCCGCCGAGACCGCCGTGCAGTTCCTGCCCGCGCTCGGCTATCTGATCTGGCTCGGCACCCAGGGCCGGTCGACCTTCGGCGGCGAGGGCGTCGGCCACGCCGCGCTGCTCGCCTCCACCGGCGTCGTGACGGCCATTCCGCTGGTCTGCTTCGGGGCCGCCGCGATCCGGGTGCCGCTGTCCACGCTGGGGCTGCTGCAGTACCTCGCGCCCGTCTTCCAGTTCGTGCTCGGAATCGTGTACTTCCACGAGGAGATGCCGCCGGAGCGGTGGGCCGGGTTCGGGCTCGTATGGGTGGCGCTCGTCCTTCTCACCTGGGACGCGTTGCGCTCCGCTCGGGCCGGGAGGGTTCGGCTGGCCCGGGCGGAGGCGATTGCCGTCGCGACGTCGGCGGAGGCCGGGGTCGATGGAGTGGTTCAGCGGGAGTCGGCCGTCTGAGCCACTGCGTCTGCCGGAATCGTGTCGCGTCGGCGGGTGCGGGTTGTGGTGGGTTGCTCGCGCCGTTCCCCGCGCCCCTTGCGCAGGCCTCCTCCCAGCAGCAGCGCGCCTGTCGCCACCATCGCCACCGGGACCATCAGTGCCCACCTGAACGCCGACAGGGTCGCCTCCGGTGTCGTGCCGTGCAGCGTCAGGCCGTACACCGCCGTCACCGCCGAGATGCCGAGGGCCGAGCCGAACTGGGTCGCCGTGTTCAGCAGGCCGCTGGCCAGGCCCTGCTCGTGTTCGGCCACGCCGTCCGTCGCCGCGATGGTCAGGGGGCCGTACGCGAGGGCGAAGGCGGTGCCCGCGAGGATCAGGGTCGGGAACATCGCCGCGTACGTCCAGTCCAGGCCGACCGGCAGGAACAGACCGTAGGCGAGGACCGCCAGGAGGAAGCCGCCGAAGGCGACGCGGACGTTGCCGAAGCGGTTCACGAGGCGGGGCGTCAGGGTGGGGGCGAGTACCGCGTCGCAGCCCATGACGATCAGCGCGATCGCCGTCTGCAGCGAGGACCAGCCGCGCAGCTCCTGGAGGTACAGGGTCAGCACGAACTGGAAGCCGAAGAAGGCGCCGACGAACAGCAGGGCGCCGAGGTCGGCGCGGACCGTGGCCCTGTTGCGGAGGATGCCGAGGCGGACCAGGGGCGTCTTTCCGCGCCGTTCGACGGCGACGAACACCGCCAGCAGGAGCAGCCCCGCCGCCACCGCGCCCAGCGTCAGCCACCAGCCGTCCAGGCCGTGCTCGAGGCGTACGACGCCGAAGGCGAGCAGCAGCATCGCGCCGGCCGCCGTGAGCGCGCCCGGGACGTCGAAGCCGGCACCGGTGCGGGCCGGGGCGCTCTGCGGCGGGATCAGCCGCAGCGCCGCCACGAGGATGGCCGCGGAGAGCAGGACCGGGGCGAAGAAGACCCAGCGCCAGCCCAGTTCGGTGAGGACGCCGCCGATGACCAGGCCGAGCGAGAAGCCGCCCGCCGCCGTCCCCGCGAAGACCAGCAGCGCCTGGTTGCGGCGCGGCCCCTCCTCGTACGAGGTGGTGATCAGGGAGAGCGCGGCCGGGGTCATGAACGCCGCCGCCACCCCGGTCACGAACCGGGCCACGATCAGCATCCACTCGGCCGTGGCGAAGCCGCCGAGCCCGGAGAAGAGCAGGAAGACGGTGAGCCAGGTGAGGAACATCCGGCGGCGGCCGAGCAGGTCGGCGGCGCGGCCGCCCAGGAGCGTGAAGCCCGCGTAGCCGAGCACGTAGGCGCTCATCACCCAGGATGCCGCGCCCGTACCGAGTTCCAGATCGGATCTGATCGAGGGCACCGCCACGGCCAGCATGGCCACGTCGATGCCTTCGAGGAAGATCGTGCTGCACAGGACGAGCAGGAGGGCCCAGGCGCGGGTTCCGTGGAGTGCGGTCATGACGGGTGTCTCCTCAAGTCGCTTGCCGACAGGGGTGGTTACCGGAGTGAGGGTCGGTTCCCTCTTGTAACCACTGGAATCCTGCGGCAGCATCGACAGGCATGGAAGAAGGCACTTCTAAGTCACCCGGTTACTGCGCGAATACCGCCTCCGACAAGGACTACGGCGACGCCGACCCCTTCCAGTGGGACACCCGCGAGGACTGCGAGGTGCGGCAGATCCTGGACCGGATCGCCGACAAGTGGTCGCTCCTGGTGATCGCGCTGCTCGACACGCGGTGCCTGCGCTTCATGGAGCTGCGCCGCGAGATCGACGGGATCAGTCAGCGGATGCTCACCGTCACGCTCCGGCAGCTGGAGCGCGACGGGCTGGTGAAGCGGACCGTGCACCCGGTGGTGCCGCCGCGCGTCGACTACGAACTCACCGCGCTGGGCGGCACGTTGCACCGCACGATCCAGTCCCTGGTGACGTGGACCGAGTCGCATCAGGGCGAGGTCGCGGCGGCCCGGATGGCGTACGACGCGCGGACCGCCGAAACCGAGCACGCGGACGCCTGAGCCGACCTATAAAAGGCCCATGACCTTTGACTGGAAGCTCGTCATGGACGCCCGCGACCCGCATGCACAGGCCGAGTTCTGGGCCGCCGCGCTCGGCTACGAGATCGAGGACAACGCCGCCCTCGTCGAGCGACTGCTCGGGTTCGGGGCGGTGCGCGAGGACGAGACCGTGGAGTTCCGGGGGCGCAGGGCCTTCCGGGACCTGATCGCCGTGCGGCACCCCGACGACCCGGTGGACGAGCAGACCGGGAGCGGGCTCGGCCGCCGGATCCTCTTCCAGCGCGTGCCGGAGGCCAAGACCGGCAAGAACCGGCTGCACCTCGACATCCACGCGGGCACCGAACGCCGGGCGGCCGAGGCCGACCGGCTGGTCGGTCTCGGCGCGCGGGTGCTGAACACGGTCAAGGAGCAGGGCGGCGAGTGGGTGACGATGGCCGATCCCGAGGGGAACGAGTTCGACGTGCAGTGACCGGGTCCCGCCGGACGCCTAGGCGTCGAAGTCGGTGCCGCGCGAGACCTTCTCCCAGGCGGTCAGCTCGGCCCTGACCGCATCGAGGTGACCGGTGAGGAAGTCCACCGCGTCGCCGCCGAGGGGCAGCCGCAGCGGGGTGTCGTCGGCGGCCAGGGCGAGGCGGATCGCCGCGGCGGCCTTCGCCGGGTCGCCGGGCTGCTCGCCGCCGGCGCCCCGCACCATCTGCCGGGTGACGCCGACCTTCTCCGCGTACGCCGGGTGCTCGTCGGAGAAGTAGGCCGCGTCCTTGGCGAACAGGTTCGTGCGGAAGGCGCCCGGCTCCACGATCAGGACCTTGATGCCGAACGGCGTCACCTCGTCGGCGAGCCCCTCGGAGAGCTGCTCCAGGGCGGCCTTCGTCGCGCTGTACGCGGAGAAGCCGGCGAAGGACAGCTGGCCGCCGAAGCTGCTCATGTTCACGATCGAGCCGCTGCCGCGCTCCCGCATCTGCGGCAGCAGCGCCCGGGTCAGCCGCGCCGGGCCGAAGACGTGCACCTCGAACAGGTCGCGCAGTTCCGCGTCGGTGGTCTCCTCGAAGGCGCCGACCTGGGTGCGGCCCGCGTTGTTCACGAGGACGTCGACCCGGCCGTACCGGGACAGGACGTCCGCGGCCACCGCGTCGATCCGCTCGCCGTCGGTGACGTCCAGGGCGATCGCCTCGATCCGGTCGGGGTGCGCGGCGACCAGGTCGGCGAGGCCCTCGGGCCTGCGGGCCGTGCCGATCACCGTGTCGCCGGCGGCGACGGCGGCCTCGGCGATGGCCCGCCCGAACCCGCTGCTCGCGCCGGTGACCAGCCAGACCTTGGCGTCGCCGTTCTTCTTCGCGCTCATGTTCCGGTCTCCCTCGTCACTGTCGTCAACTGCCGTTCGGGGCTTCCCCGTTGGCGGTTCGTCTGCGGTTCCCATCCTTCTTCCGCGGACCCGGTCGCGTCCAAGACCCCTTGTGATAGCCATGAGTTATGGATGTCCACGGGCGCGATCTGCGCTACTTCGCCGCGGTCGCCGACGAGTTGAACTTCACGCGGGCCGCCGAGCGGCTGTATGTCTCCCAGCCCGCGCTGAGCAAGCAGATCCGGATGCTGGAGAAGCAGCTCGGCGCCGAGCTGTTCGTCCGGGACCGGCGGTCGGTGCGGCTGACGGCGGTGGGTGAGGCGCTGCTGCCGCACGCCCGCGGGGTGCTGGCCGCCTGGCAGGCCGCACAGACGGCGGTGGAGGAGGCGCGGGCCGCCGAGCGGGACACTCTGGTGGTCGGCATGTCGACCAGCCCCGGCCGCGGTCTGCTGCCCGCGCTGCGGACCCGGCTGATGTCCCGCCACCCGGCCGCCCGGCCCGTCCTGCGCCAGGTCAACTGGGCCGATCCGACCGCGGGGCTGGCGGACGGCTCCAGCGACGTCGCCTTCGTCTGGCTGCCGCTGCCGGACGACGAGCGCTACCGGTCCGTGGTGGTGGCGAGCGAGCCGCGGCTCGTGGCGCTGCCGCCGGGGCACCCGCTGACGGCGCGGGCCGCCGCGGACCCGGAGGGCGCGGTCGACTTCCGCGACCTCGCCGACGAGCCGTTCCTCGCGCTGCCGCCGGAGGCGGGGCCGCTGCGGGACTACTGGCTCGCCCTGGACGCGCGGGACGGGCGCGCGCCACGGATCGGCGGGGTGGTGGCCAGCGCCGAGGAGACCCACGAGGCGGTCGCCAACGGCCAGGGCGTGGTGCTGCTCGCCACCGGGAACGCTCCGCTGATCGTCCGCGACGGGGTGACCGCGGTGCCGGTCAGGGGCATCACGCCGTCCCGGCTCGCGGTGGCCGCGCGCCGCGACGACGAGCGGGCCCTGGTCCGCGCGTACCTGGCCGCGGCGCGGGCGGTGGGGGCCGCGGAGGTCTGAGCGGGCGGAGTTCCGGCCGGGCGGGGCCCTGGCGAGCGGGGTTGTTCCGGACACGTCAGCCACCGGATGGTTCACCGTCGTACGACTTCAGGGGCGCGGCCTCCGGAATCCGAACACCCCTGACCGGAATCGGCTCTTGACCCTTCGTCAGCCGCGCCGGACCATCGGGCAGCCCGAATCCCCGTACGCCCAGTGCACCACCGAGGAATCAGGAGCCCCCCACATGCCCCTGCACCCGACCCGTGTGCGCCTCGCGAGCGCCGCACTGCTCACCGTCGCCGGCCTCGTCGC
>NZ_JAMOLN010000307.1 GCF_024448165.1 Streptomyces longispororuber | reverse complement strand
GTGGGCGGCACTGGTCGGCACGATGCTCTCGGCGATGGCATCGGCGAACTCGGCGTTCACCCTGATCGTGATCCTGCATGCGGCGACGCCGCTGTGAGCCGAGCGTCGGTGACGGCCGCGGAGCACTTCCTGCGGAACGCCGCGCACCCGGACCGGGCCGCCCCCCACGACGACTCACCGACGCATCTAGCACCGACGTACCCGCCACCGGCGAAGTACCTGACCCTGCAGGCCACGGGCAACTGGCCCGCAAAGTAAGGCGCTTCCAGAACGAGCTCCTGCTCCTTCCCCGGATCCTCGCGGAGCCGGGGGAGTGGGCGTCCCGGCGCACCTTCCACCGCCGACAAGCCGCACAGAGCCGCATCCGTCCGCACACGCAAGAAGACCCCGCACTCAGCGAACTCGCTGATGGCGGGGTCTTCAGGCACCCAATTCAAGGTGCCCCCGGCAGGATTCGAACCTGCGCACACGGCTCCGGAGGCCGTTGGTTGTGAGGTTGACATACCTGGTCAGGGCTTTGCTGCGATCCAATCTGACTCGATCCGTCCACGTACTGTCCACGGCCCGACTACTGTTCCCAGCGGATCAACAGGAGCAAGAACTTCGCAAAAAGGGTGAATCGTGACAGCGGTGACAGTGGCGTCGGTGTTTCTCTCCTGCTTTGACGCAATGCAGCGAGGTGAATGGATCCACCGCAAAACCAGAAGGGATAAGGAGTTTCACTTCCAAGATTGGGTCGGAACGCGCATCAGTGAGACGGGTTTTTCCTCGGAGGAGACGAAACGAAACAGGTATCCGGACTATGTCATGTCGGATCATCTTGAAGGTTACGAAGTGAAGGGACTTGAGAATCCGGGGCGACAGGCAGACTTCGACTGTAATAGTCAACTCGCGACCGGGGTGCATGACGGGAGAGATGTCTACTACATTTTTGGCCGGTACCCTAAGAAGCCCGAGGGGGACCAGTTTCCAGTTCTAGACTTGGTCGTTTGTCATGGCGATTTTTTGAACGCCCATCACGAATATGTGCATAAGAACGATAGCTTTCGCGATTTTGGTTCCTACGGAGACATTCTTGTTCGCGACCGTAAGATGTACGTCGCCCCGACGCCGTACGCACTGGCAGACGGTTTGGCTACGAATTGTACGCTAATCGCTCCGCAGGGTGAGGAAATCGACGGCATTGAGCGACTTCGGCAGGTTGGCAACTTGGTGCGCATCGATGCTGATAGAATCGCCTCCAAGTACACCTTTGACTTCAGCGATAATACGCTGGCCACGGAACTGACAGAAAACCCGACTGCTGGGTCGATTCGCACTTTTGTAGCGTATAGAGCAAAAGAAGATCCGGCTGGTCCGGTCGCTATGAAACCGCCGAGGCGACTTCCTCGACAGCCCAAACTGGATGACACCGATGACTAAGCTCAGCGCCGATGATCAGGTTCTCTTTAACTCCGATGTAACAACATATTCTCAGGTGCCGTCCTCTTCGGCTCTTGAGTATTCGTTTCCGGCAGTTGAGCTTAGTCAAATCGCAGAGAACGAGTCGTGGCGCAAAGAAGTACATCGGCCGGCGACGAGTACTCACAAGTGGTGGGCTAAGCGTCTCGGCAGCGTATTTCGTGGAATCCTCGCTGCTGCCGTGACGGAAGCTAACGACGATGCTCTGCGCACGTACAGCTCTGCCACAAACCTTCCTGGAATCGTTGTCTTTGACCCCTTCGCGGGATCTGGTACAACGATTGTAGAAGCCGCGAAAATGGGTGCTTCTGCGGTTGGCTCGGATATTAACTCGGTTGCTACGTTGGTGCAGCGCCAAGCGGTGCAGAGTTGGGATATTTCCGCCTTGCGAACCGCCTTCAAGGCTGTCGAGTCGAGCTGTCGAGAAGAGATCGACCGGGTGCATCGCACAGAGGGCGGCGAAGCCGTTCTCTACTATTTCTGGGTCTCTCTGGCCAACTGTCCGCAGTGCGCAGTAAAAATTCGCCTCTTCTCAAGTCACGTATTTTCGCAGAACGCTTATCCGAAGAGGGTTCCCGAAGCCCAGCTAGTTTGCCCAGACTGCTTGGATATCCAAACTGGCCGCTACGACTTCGAGACTGCTCAGTGTGCTAACGGCCATACCTTCGGCAGGTCTGGCGCAGTAAGTCGTACCCAGGTAACCTGCAGCAACGGTCACACATCCAAAGTCCTCAGTGCTTTGGATGGCAAGGTGCCCGAGCGGGAAATGTACGCAAAACTGGTACTGGGGCACGACGGTAAAAAGCGCTACGAGGGTATTGACTCGCACGACAGGGACTTGTACTCGGAGTGCTCTGCTCTACTGATGAGCAAAGAGAAGAATCTGGTGCTGCCATCTGGCGGCCTAGATCTGGGAGAAAATACCCGCCAAGCTATGAGGTGGGGGTTCACGCAATGGCGTCAATTCTTTAACGACCGTCAGCTTTATTCGCTCGGACTTCTCGGTGCTGCAGTCCGCGATGTCGGTGTAGGTGAGGCCGAGCGTGAGGCTCTTGTTGCCCTATTCTCGGGCACGCTTGAGTTCAACAACATGTTCTGCTCCTTCAAGGGCGAGGGAACCGGTGCCGTGCGGCACATGTTCAGCCATCACATCTTGAAGCCCGAGCGGACGCCCTTGGAGGCGCACCCATGGGGCACTCCCGCATCATCCGGCTCCTTCTCCACGCTTTTCCGTAGTCGAATTATTAGGGCTCACGAATATAAAAGCGACCCAGTCGATCAGTTGTTGGTGGACGATCGAGTGCAGAGGGTGACGGGACTATCGCGCCCCTTCGGCGGGCAGATTGTAGAAGCGTGGCCAGAACAGGGGCTTACGGATCGACAGCTCTATATTCGAAATGGCGACTCATCCCGGACGGACATTCCTGCTAATTCTGTTGATCTTGTCGTAACGGATCCGCCATACATGGACAATGTCCATTACTCCGAACTTGCCGACTTCTTTCATGCGTGGCTTTCTGGGATGAAGCCCTTCCTTCGGTATCCATCGTCTGAGGATACGACAAGAAATTCTGAAGAAGTCCAAAGCGCTGATCCGAAGAGGTTTGGCGATGCGATCTCGCGAGTTTGGAAGGAATGCGAGAGAGTCCTCAAGCCGGGCGGGCTGCTGGCATTCACCTATCACCAGGCGAGGCTATCTGGGTGGGTAAGCCTCGTAGAGGCGATCGCCAGCGCTGGGCTTGCTGTAACGGCGATTCAGCCAATCAAGGGTGAGATGAGCACGAGCGTTACGAAGGGTGGAAAAGAGCCCTCGAATCTTGACTCGATTATTGTGTGCAGGAAGAGGGCGGAAGTGCTCTCTGAGGGATCTGTAGAATCTGCTGTACTTCGCGGGGAGCGAATTCTTCAGGATTTGCAGGTTGCCGGGATTCAGGTGGGTGTCGGAGACGTCAAGTCGGTGATTCGAGGGCACGTGCTCTCGACGTATACACTTAATCAGAATCAAGACATTTCAGAACTGGCGGAGTTGGCAGATGCACTTGCTGGCGCAAGCGTTTCCAAACTATGCAATTCCGAAGCTAGTGACTGAGCGGGTTTCTTGGGCAACAGGTCGGTGGAGCGGCTTTGGGCTGGAGCTGCTTTGGGGCGAGTGATCATGGCCCGTTAAGCTGATGGCGAGTCGGGCAGTCTGTGGACCTGCCCGTTAAAGCACGACGTTTGGGCCATGATCTTCGAGGCTCGCCCCAAAGTGGCTGCCTAAAGCCGTGGAGCCGACCGCCCCAGCCACGGGGCAACGTCCCAGGTAGTGGGTGAGCCCGCCGGCTTCCGCCGCCGCGATCCGGCCTCATCGGTAACACAACGCGTCTGTGACCTTGAGGTCCGGCAATCCCCTGTACTCCATGGCCCGTTGCTGGGTCCTTGGCCCCCGTGGCTGGCGATGGACGGACGGCGACCCGCAGCGGCGGCGCAGACATTTAGCAGCGGGGCGGCGGCCGGCCGGCGCCCCGCCCCTTTGGGGGCCCTCGGTCCTTCGGATTGATCCCCTTGCGGGACGGCTCGGGCCCAATGGGGTTGTTCTTGGGTGGGGATGCTCTTGCTGCGTATGCCTTGTGGTCCTGTGGGTGCTGTTGTGTTCTTCCCCTTCTAGGTCGGATCGCGGCGGCGGAAGCCGGCGGGCTCACCCCCGTCACCAGGGAAAACGCCCCATGGCAGGGGTGGTTGGCGTCCGCCGGCTGATCGGCGGCCGCGAGCGGAGCGAGCCTTGATGAAGTAGGGAAACTCTGTCCGCACCATGATCCGGAGGGACTGATCCCGGGCTGTTCGCCGACTGGCCAACTCGGCTACGGTAGCGAATCATGCCTCTTGCACTGGACACGCCCCAAGGTGCGGCCGAACTGGCTGAGTCCCTGTTGCCCCCGCTCGGAAACCGCTGGTTGCACACTCAGGCTGTCGCTGCGCGCGCGAGAGAGGCATCGGCTGCGGTCTCTGAGGATGAACGTGATCTCCTCATCGCCTCCGCCTGGTTGCATGACATCGGGTACGCCCCTGAGCTGCGCGACACAGGCTTTCACCCGCTCGACGGTGCTCGGTACCTCGCATCCCTCGGTGCTCCTGACCGACTCGTTCGCCTTGTAGCTCACCACTCCGGCGCCGTGTACGAGGCAGAGCAGCGAGGTCTGTCGACCGAGTTGGCTGCTTACGAGCGGGAGGATTCTTCACTCCTGGACGCGCTGATCTACGCCGACATGACGACCGGCCCTGCTGGGCAGTCCTTCGACTTCGACCGACGCATCGACGAGATCCTTGTCAGGTACGAGCCGGGCAGTGAAGTCCACACCGCGATCAGCAAGGCTCGGCCGTACCTGGGGGCCGCTGTCGAGCGCACTCGTGCCCGCCTTGGTGACTGATCAACCGATGTAGGGCGTCGGCCGTTTGGCCAAGCCGTGTTCGATGCGCATCCGCATGGAGGGGTGGATGCTCAGATCGCTCAGCCCCTCTGGTGCGATGAACGCGACTTCCTTGCTCTCGCTGCTCGTTCGGAGTTCGCCGCCTGTGATGCGGGCCGTGAAGCAGATCGAGAACTGTTGGCGTACCTCGCCATCGTCGTACGCCATGACGTGACCGGGGTTGCTGTAGATGCCGACCAGCCCCGTCACCTCGACGTCGAACCCGGTCTCTTCCTTGGTCTCGCGTACGACGGCATCGGCTACCGACTCGCCGACTTCGACCCCGCCGCCGGGGAGCGCCCACAGATCGTTGTCGGTCTTGTGGATCAGCAGCACTTCTCCGGCCTCGTTGACGGCGACGGCGACCACCGAGGGGACGATGCTGTTTGCCTTCGGGGCATTCGGATCATTCACGTAGTCGATGCGGGCCATGCCTCCAGCGTCGCACGTCGGATCGGCTGAAGGCTCTATGCGGGCCGGCCCCGCTCCCAGGCGTAGTCAAAGCTCTTCATGTAGTGCCGGAACGTCCGCGCGCCAGGCAGATACCTGAAGTGCATGACCGGGTTCTGTCCGGCGGGTGCGCCGAGGACGTGAGGGTTCACCAGCACGTCGTCATCGAACCTGTAGATCGAGTTGTACAGGATCGTCTCGTGAAGCCGAACCTCTACTCCGGGGACGTTCATTGTCGGTTCGAGGTACTGCCGGGTGATGCGGGCCCGGGCTGCCAAGCCGTCTCCGATCCCTTCCTCCTCGCCTCGCTGCTTGATCATTGGCGCATCCGGGTCTCCAAGAAGGATGCGAACCTCCGTCCCTGCTGCGGCCTTGTCAGCCAATTGGTTAGGCAGGTCGGGATGTCCGTCGAAGAGGAAGAGCCCTGCGTACACAAGGATCTCGACGTGGCTCGTTGCGTTCTCGATGAGGGATTCCCACAGGTTCGCCGGGACCGCCCCGCGGTGCGGGTAGTAAGTGATCAGCTCAGATGTGCTGGCCGTGTCCGCTTGCTTCTCGACCGCGGGCCACAGGTAGACCTCGTCGGCGCCGAGGAACTGCGACGCCTTCCAGCGGTGCGTCCTGTGTGGAGTGCGCTCCTTGGAGATCCAGCGCTCGACGCTCTTGGGGTCGATTCCGACGTGATCGGCAAGCGTCTGGATGGTCTCGCCTTTTGCCGAGATCGCTGAGCGTAGACGGTCGTTCGCCATGGTGCCGCTCCCTCTAACTCGCCCTACATGTAGGCGTGTTGGGACGCTGGGACGTTTTCGACGATAGTGAAGACGTCCCCAAAGGTCCATAGGGTCGGTGCTGCGTCCACCCCTATCGGGAGTTTCCTGATCTCACCGCCAAACGGCGGTTCAACTCCGAGCAAGGTCAGGAGAACTGACGATGCAGCAGATTCCCGTGGACACCGCCGGCGCGATGCTGATGGTGGCGACGCCTCCGCAGCCGAAGTACGCGAACCAGAAGACTCAGGAACGTGCCGCGGACACGCGTACGGGTGAGTTCCTGATGACGGTCGACGTGCTGTTCGTGAAGGACGGCAACGCCGAGGTCGTGAAGGTCACCGTGGGCGAGTCGTCCATCTCCGGTGAGCTGGCGATGGGTACGCCGGTCGCGCTGACCGGGCTGATCGCACGGCCGTGGGAGAACGAGTTCAACGGTCAGAAGCGGCACGGCATCAGCTTCCGCGCCGTGGCTGCGACGGCCGTGGACGCCGGCGGCTCGAAGAACCTGAAGGCGGCCTGATCATGGGCTGGTTAACGATCAGCGTTCTCGCGGTCGTTGTCGGGCTGGCGCTGCTGCTTCGGTGGCGCCGCCCGGCCTGGTTCTGGCTGAGCTTCGGCGTCGTCTACCTCACCCTGAAGGTCCGCTTTCAGTACGCGTCCGTGATGGATGCCTGTGACCTGACGGTGCCGGCCTCCCGCTTCCGGCTCTGGCTCGCGAAGGTCTTCAACCGGGAGATCCCGCGGCAGCGCGTTCCTCGTCTGAGGTGGATCAAGCCGACCCGGACCGGTCTGCGGCTTCGGATCCGGATGCAGCCGGGGCAGGACGCCTTCGACTACTCCTCTGCGGTGGACCGGCTGCGGCACGCCTTCGGTGTCCACCAGGTCACTTCCCGCGAGGTCAAGCCGGGGGTTGTCGAGATCATCATGACCGGCTATGACGTGCTGCGTCGGGTGCAGATGCCCATCAAGGTCGAGCGTGGTGGGCTGCGGGTGCCGGTCGCCCTGGTGGAGGACGGCTCGGTGTACTTCCGCGACTACCGGGCGGTGCCGCACTCGGTCACCATCGGTGCGTCCGGCTCCGGGAAGTCCGTCTATCAGCGCCGTCTGATCAAGGAACTCGCTGCACTGCGGGTGGCGCTGGTCGGTATCGACTGCAAACAGGGTGTCGAGCTGTCCCCGCTAGCTCGCCGGTTCTCGGCGCTGGCCGACAACCCCGACGATGCCGCGGAACTCCTGGAAGCGCTCGTGGCGCGGATGGACGCGATCTATCTGGTCATTCGCCGTGAACAGCGGCTGAGCGCGGACACCCCGGATGAGGAGATCGCCGCCGACATCTGGGACCTTCCCGAACACCTGCGCCCGGTCCCGATCGTGCTGACCATCGACGAGATCGCGGAACTCGCCCTGACCACCTCGCGGGCGGATGAGAAGCGCCGTACTCGGATCATCGTCGCCCTGGTCCGGCTCGCCCAACTCGGTCGCGCCGCCGGCATCTTCGTCGACATCTACGGGCAGCGCTTCGGCTCCGAACTCGGCGACGGCATCACCATGCTGCGCGCCCAGTTGACCGGCCGGACCGCGCACCGGGTCAACGACGAATCGTCCTCCCGGATGGCGTTCGGCGACATCTCCCCGCATGCGGTGTTCGCCGCGACGCAGATCCGCAACGACCGCCCCGGCATGGCCGTGGTCGGCTACTCCAACGGCGAGTGGGCTCGCATCCGCACCCCGCACACGACCATGCGTGAAGCGGTCAACGCCTGCAACAAGCACGCCGGTCTCACCCCGGACATCGCCGAGTTGGCCCGCTTCCGGCCCCGCTTCGAGTCCGAGCCGGCTGAGGTCCCGGCGGCGGTCGAACCACTCGCCGAAGCTGCCTGATCCTTTCCCGCTCCACCCGGTCGGCGTGACCGCCTCGCGCCAGCTCCCTACCCCCTCCATGCCGAAAACCGGAAGGACTCCTGATGGCCATCGAGCCGTGGCGCGAACCCTCCACCCCGGTCGAGCGCGACGACATGAACCGGTTCGGGTTCCTGTTCGAGAACCTGCGCAACTACCTGCACTACTACCCCGCGCTTGATGAGTTCGTGGCGGTCCTGGCGAGCGCTCTGGAATCCGAGCGAACACATCACGCCCGCGGCACCTATCCGCCGGCCGGACACACCTACCCGCGAATCCGCCCCGGCGACGAGGACTGGTGACGGCCGTGACCACACGAAAGCCCCAGACCGCCGCACCGGCGCCGGCCAAATGCCCTGTCTGCAAGGGCTCCGGAGAGGTCTCCGTCACCGTCCGCGTCGGACGCAAACGCCGCACCGTCGGCGCCCAGACCGGAATGTGCCTGACCTGCCTCGGCTCCGGCGAAGCCACCGACTGAACCCGCCGGGGCCCGGCGGCCGGACTCCGATCCCCGCCGCGCCCCGGCCCCACCCCTCGAAGGAGGTGAAGACCGATGAACTCCAAGATCCGACCGGACGCCGTTCTGATCCAAGCCGTGATTGCCGGGGCCCTGTCTTTCGCCCACCTGCACGACCTTGCCGCGGCGGCCGGACAGACCGGATGGAAAGCCTGGGCCTACCCGATCAGCGTGGATCTGCTGCTGGTCGCCGCATGGCGCCGACTTCGCACCGACGGACCGTCCCGGCTGACGTGGTGCTGGTTCCTGGTCGCCCTGGTGGCCTCGCTCGGCGCGAACGTCGCCACCGCCGGATTCCTCGACCTCGCCCACCCGCCCGCCTGGCTGCGCTTCGGCGTCGCC
>NZ_JAMOLN010000306.1 GCF_024448165.1 Streptomyces longispororuber | reverse complement strand
CTGCACGGACTACGGCGTGCGGATCGGGGCGAGCCTCGGGGCCGGGCTCGCGGAGCGCGGCTGGGTCGTCGTCTCGGGCGGGGCGTACGGGGTGGACGCGGCGGCGCACCGCGGGGCGCTCGGGGCGACGGGCGCGACCGTGGCGGTGCTCGCCTGCGGGGTCGATCGTGTCTATCCGCGCGGTCACGCCCAGTTGATCGACCGGGTCGCGGAACAGGGGCTCGTGGTGGGTGAGTTGCCGCCCGGTGATCATCCGACCCCGAGCCGCTTCATCCTCAGGAACCGGGTGATCGCGGCCCTCACCCGAGGCACCGTGGTCGTCGAGGCGGCGTATCGCAGTGGGGCGTTGGGCACGGCCCGGTGGGCGCAGCGGCTCGGCCGGCACTCGATGGGGGTGCCGGGGCCGGTGACCAGCAGCGTCTCCGCGGGGGTGCACGAACTGCTGCGGAAGGAGGCCGTGCTGGTCACGGACGCCGCGGAAGTCGTCGAGCTGGTCGGAGAGATGGGGGAGCTGGCGCCGGAGCGGCGGGGACCCGTGCTGCCGCGCGATCTGCTGCCGCGGGCCGCCGCGCGGGTGCTCGCGGTGCTGCCCGCGCGAGGGACGCGCAGCGTCGCGGAGATCGGCCGGGGCGCGGGGGCGACGGAGGACGAGACGATCGGGAAGTTGTACGAACTGCGCTCATTGGGGTTCGTCGAACGACACGGCGACGGCTGGCAGTTGACACGCCAGGCGATCAGGCCGGACTTTCCGGAAGGGGGAGTTCCCTGACGCCTGACGTTCCGCCGTCCGGATGACCCCCCGATGACCTTGGCAATTCAGGCAGTTGACGCTCCGGCCCGGTCACGTACGGAGTCCGAAGGGTCCCCGCAAGTCGCCCAACGGAACGTATCTGCGCGCGTATGATCCCCTACCCTTCGCACACTGCGACACTCCAGTCACGCTACGCTCACCAGGATTCGGGTTCGTCCCCTCAATCCGCGATCAGGTAGGCAGCTCGGTACCAGTCATCACCAGACGGGCAGCACGGCATCTTCAGAACCAAAGCGACTAAAGCAACCAAAGCAGCCCTTACGACCACCACCTCAGGCACCCTCACCGGTTTCTCCGAGTCGACTCCCCTCGGTACGCAGCAGAACGGCACAAGGCGGCGCATGCCACAGCACACCTCCGGGTCCGACCGGGCGGCGGTCCCTCCCGCAGCCCGCGGTTCCAGCGTGCGGCCTCCGGCTCCCTCCTCCCTCGAGGAGCTGTGGAGGTCGTACAAGGCGACGGGCGACGAGCGGCTGCGGGAGCAGCTGATCCTGCACTACTCGCCGCTGGTGAAGTACGTCGCGGGCCGGGTCAGCGTGGGGCTGCCGCCCAATGTCGAGCAGGCCGACTTCGTCTCGTCGGGGGTCTTCGGGCTGATCGACGCGATCGAGAAGTTCGACATCGGGCGGGAGATCAAGTTCGAGACGTACGCGATCACCCGGATCCGCGGCGCGATGATCGACGAGCTGCGGGCCCTGGACTGGATCCCGCGGTCCGTGCGGCAGAAGGCGCGCAACGTCGAGCGGGCCTACGCGACGCTCGAGGCCAAGCTGCGGCGGACGCCCTCGGAGAGCGAGGTGGCCGAGGAGATGGGGGTGGCGCTGGAGGAACTGCATGCAGTTTTCAGCCAGTTGTCGCTCGCGAACGTCGTGGCGCTCGAGGAGCTGTTGCACGTCGGGGGCGAGAGCGGTGATCGGCTCAGCCTCATGGACACGCTCGAGGACCACGCGGCGGACAATCCCGTGGAGGTCGCTGAGGACCGGGAGCTGCGGCGGTACCTGGCCCGGGCGATCAACACGCTGCCGGAGCGTGAGAAGACCGTCGTCACGCTCTACTACTACGAAGGCCTGACGCTGGCCGAGATCGGCAACGTGCTCGGGGTCACCGAGAGCCGGGTCAGCCAGATCCACACGAAGTCGGTGCTGCAGTTGCGGGCGAAGCTGGCGAGTTTCCGGCGCTGAGGGGTGCCGGGCGGGCGGTCGTGGTGAATCGTCCCTGCCGGGCTTCTCCGGCCCCGGGTGGCCGGTGCGCTCCCGTACCGGGCGGCGCGTCCGTAAAGTGGAGACGTGCCAAGGATTCGAGCGGCCTCTGTGGCCGAGCACCGGTCGATGCAGCGCGGCGCCCTTCTGGACGCGGCGCGTTCCCTGCTGTCCGAGGGCGGGACGGAGGCGCTGACGTTCCCCGCGCTCGCGGAGCGGACGGGGCTCGCGCGGTCGTCCGTCTACGAGTACTTCAAGTCCCGCGCGGCCGTGGTCGAGGAGCTGTGCGAGGTCGACTTCCCGGTGTGGGCCGCGGAGGTCGAGGCCGGGATGGCGCGGGCCGCGACGCCCGAGGGCAAGGTCGAGGCGTACGTGCGTGAGCAGCTGGCGCTGGTCGGTGACCGGCGGCACCGGGCCGTCGTGGCGATCTCCGCGAGTGAGCTGGACGCCGGGGCCCGGGAGAAGATCCGGGCCGCGCACGGGGGGCTCGTCGCGATGATCGTCGAGGCGCTCGGGGAGATGGGGCACGAGCAGCCTCGGCTTGCGGCGATGTTGTTGCAGGGTGTGGTGGATGCGGCCGTGCGGCGGATCGAGCTGGGGGCCGCAGAGGATCCTGGCGTGATCGTGGATGCGGCCGTGGGGATGGCTTTGCGGGGCGTTCAGGGCTGAGGGCTGCCGCCGGGGGCCTGTGATTGGTTCTGGTCGTCGGGATGGCTGCCGGAGCCGGGGTCGGGGCTCTGGCCGTGTCGTGGAGAGGGCCTCCCGTGTGTGCGCTGCGCCGGGGTGCCGCCTTGCCCACCCTGCCGCCCCAGGCGGGGGAGCCGTCGGCCGGCGGCAGGCCGTCCGGACCGGGGCTCAGGAGTTGGTGAAGGGCCAGATCGGTAGGAGCCTTGCTGGGGGCCTTGTTCGTGCGGACGGGGACAGCAGGGACAAGGGGTCCAGGTACGTCGTGCCGCGGAGCAGGCCCCAGTGGAGGCAGGACGGGGTGGTGCGGGGGCAGTGGCCCGTCGGGAGTTGCAGGACTCCGACCAGGTCGCCCGCCCGAACTTCGGAGCCCTGGTCCACCGTCGCCGTCACCGGTTCGTAGGTCGTGCGCAGCGGTGGGTCTCCGGTGTCCGCCAGTTCCACCGCGAGCACGCCCCGGCCGGCCAGCTCGCCCGCGAAGGAGACCCGGCCGTCGGCGAGTGCGCGGACCGGGGCGCCGATCGGCGCCGACAGGTCGACGCCGCGGTGGCCGGGACCGTAAGGCGTGGCCGGGGGAGACCAGGGGCGGACCACCGCAGGACGGTCGCCCACCGGCCAGAAGTCCGCCGCGTACGACGGCGTCGCGAGGGCGAACAGCAGCAACATCGGCATCACGCTGAGTAGTTTTCGCATGGTGCTCACGATCCCGGGCCGAGCCCGAGTTCGGGGATCTTGGCCGGGAAACGTGGACTACCGGGCGGTTGTGGACAGCGGCGTCACCCGCTACCTCGCGGGTCCCGTACACTTCATGTGGCGATCCGGGCCACCGGATCGACTTCGCACGCCCCGGCACCGGGCCCCATGTCCTTCATGAGGTTCGTGTCAGGCGCCTATCGGTCCCGTACGGAACGTACGCGGCAGGCGCGCAGCGGGGCGTCAGGACACAACCGAGAACACACAAGGAGTACGGCCATGGCCGTCGTCACGATGCGGGAGCTGCTGGAAAGCGGCGTCCACTTCGGTCACCAGACCCGTCGTTGGAACCCGAAGATGAAGCGCTTCATCTTCACGGAGCGCAACGGCATCTACATCATCGACCTTCTCCAGTCGCTGTCGTACATCGACCGCGCCTACGAGTTCGTCAAGGAGACCGTCGCCCACGGCGGCACGGTCATGTTCGTCGGTACGAAGAAGCAGGCGCAGGAAGCGATCGCCGAGCAGGCGACCCGCGTCGGCATGCCCTACGTGAACCAGCGCTGGCTGGGCGGCATGCTCACCAACTTCTCGACCGTCTACAAGCGTCTGCAGCGCCTCAAGGAGCTCGAGCAGATCGACTTCGAGGACGTCGCCGCGTCCGGTCTCACCAAGAAGGAGCTTCTCGTGCTCTCGCGCGAGAAGGCCAAGCTGGAGAAGACCCTCGGCGGTATCCGCGAGATGTCCAAGGTGCCCAGCGCCGTCTGGATCGTGGACACCAAGAAGGAGCACATCGCTGTCGGCGAGGCCCGGAAGCTCAACATCCCGGTCGTCGCGATCCTCGACACGAACTGTGACCCCGACGAGGTCGACTACAAGATCCCGGGCAACGACGACGCGATCCGCTCCGTCACCCTGCTCACCCGCGTGATCGCCGACGCCGTCGCCGAGGGCCTCATCGCCCGTTCCGGCGTCGCCACGGGCGACCAGAAGCCGGGCGAGAAGGCCGCCGGCGAGCCGCTCGCCGAGTGGGAGCGCGACCTCCTCGAGGGCGAGAAGAAGGCCGACGAGAAGGCTGAGGAGGCCCCGGCCGCCGAGGCTGCTGCCGCCGAGGCCCCCGCTGCCGAGGCGCCCGCCGCCGAGGCTCCGGCCGCCGAGGCCCCGGCCGCGGACGCCGAGCAGGCCTGACCCGTACGGGTACCGGCATCAACACCGGTTTCACGAGGTGACGGCGGGGGCCCCTTCGGCCCCCGCCGTTCACCCGTGACCTTCCTTCGCAGACTGCTTCAGACTTCGTAGAGAGAAAACCAGGATCATGGCGAACTACACCGCCGCTGACGTCAAGAAGCTCCGTGAGCTCACGGGCGCCGGCATGATGGACTGCAAGAAGGCGCTCGACGAGGCCGAGGGCAACGTCGACAAGGCCGTCGAGGCGCTCCGCATCAAGGGCCAGAAGGGCGTCGCCAAGCGCGAGGGCCGCTCCGCCGAGAACGGCGCCGTGGTCTCCCTCATCGCCGACGACAACACCTCCGGTGTCCTCGTCGAGCTGAAGTGCGAGACGGACTTCGTCGCCAAGGGCGAGAAGTTCCAGGCGGTCGCCAACCAGCTCGCCGCGCACGTCGCCAAGACGAGCCCCGCGGACATCGAGGCCCTGCTCGCCTCCGAGATCGAGGCCGGCAAGACCGTCCAGGCGTTCGTCGACGAGGCCAACGCCAACCTCGGCGAGAAGATCGTCCTGGACCGCTTCGCGCAGTTCTCGGGCGCCTACGTCGCCGCCTACATGCACCGCACCATGCCCGACCTGCCCCCGCAGATCGGTGTTCTGGTCGAGCTGGACAAGGCCGACGCCGACCTCGCCAAGGGTGTCGCGCAGCACATCGCCGCCTTCGCGCCGAAGTACCTCTCCCGCGAGGACGTCCCGGCCGAGGTCGTCGAGTCCGAGCGTCGCGTCGCCGAGGAGACCACCCGCGCCGAGGGCAAGCCCGAGGCCGCGCTCCCGAAGATCGTCGAGGGTCGCGTCAACGGCTTCTTCAAGGAGGCCACGCTGCTCGGTCAGCCGTACGCCCTCGACAACAAGAAGTCCGTCGAGAAGGTCCTCCAGGAGGCCGGTGTCACCCTGAAGCGCTTCTCGCGCATCAAGGTCGGCATCTGAGTCCGTACCGCGCCCGACGCGAGACCCCGATAGGGTCGACAGCAGTCGTTCGGGAACGCTCCGGACGACCGCAGATGTGACGAGGAGGCCATTGCCGCGCATGGGATGCGAAACACCCCACCGGCAATGGCCTTCTTCGTATGTGCACCACGAGGAGATTCCATGACCACCACCCAGGCCGACAAGGGCGACAAGAGCGACGACGGCAAAGGCGCGGGACGCTTTCTGCTGAAGCTTTCCGGTGAGGCGTTCGCCGGGGGCGGGGGTCTCGGAGTCGACCCCGACGTGGTGCACGCCATCGCCCGTGAGATCGCGGCCGTCGTCCGTGACGGGGCGCAGATCGCCGTCGTCATCGGCGGCGGCAACTTCTTCCGCGGCGCCGAGCTCCAGCAGCGCGGCATGGACCGGGCCCGCTCGGACTACATGGGCATGCTCGGCACCGTCATGAACTGCCTGGCCCTCCAGGACTTCCTGGAGAAGGAAGGCATCGACAGCCGCGTCCAGACCGCCATCACCATGGGCCAGGTCGCGGAGCCGTACATCCCGCTGCGCGCCGTGCGCCACCTGGAGAAGGGCCGCGTCGTCATCTTCGGCGCCGGCATGGGCATGCCGTACTTCTCCACCGACACCACCGCAGCGCAGCGCGCCCTGGAGATCGACGCCGAGGCGCTGCTCATGGGCAAGAACGGCGTCGACGGCGTCTACGACTCGGACCCGAAGACGAACCCCGAGGCCGTGAAGTTCGACGCCCTCAGCTACGGCGAGGTCATCACCCGCGACCTGAAGGTCGCCGACATGACCGCGATCACCCTCTGCCGCGACAACACGCTGCCCATCCTCGTCTTCGAGCTCCTCACGTCGGGCAATATCGCGCGCGCCGTCAAGGGTGAGAAGATCGGGACGCTCGTGGGCGAGCAGGGCACCCGCGCCTGACCCAGCCGTCCGTCCCCGGGGCCCCGGATCCCCGGAGGTCCCCGAGGGATGGACAATGTCCTGCCGGTCGGACACCGTGCAGGAAAGACACGCGACGCAGCCGGCCGCCCCCGTGCATGCCGGGCCTCACTCAAGACACGCAGGAGCAAGTGGTGATCGAAGAGACCCTCCTCGAGGCCGAGGAAAAGATGGAGAAGGCCGTCGTGGTCGCCAAGGAGGACTTCGCCGCGATCCGCACCGGTCGTGCGCACCCGGCGATGTTCAACAAGATCGTGGCCGACTACTACGGCGCGCTGACGCCGATCAACCAGCTGGCCTCGTTCTCGGTGCCCGAGCCGCGGATGGCCGTGGTGACCCCGTTCGACAAGAGCGCGCTGCGCAACATCGAGCAGGCGATCCGCGACTCCGACCTGGGCGTCAACCCGAGCAACGACGGCAGCATCATTCGTGTGACGTTCCCGGAGCTCACCGAGGAGCGCCGCCGCGACTACATCAAGGTCGCCAAGACCAAGGCGGAGGACAGCAAGGTCTCCATCCGCTCGGTCCGTCGCAAGGCCAAGGACGCCATCGACAAGGCGATCAAGGACGGCGACATCGGCGAGGACGAGGGCCGTCGCGGCGAGAAGGAACTGGACGACACCACCGCCAAGTACGTGGCCCAGGTGGACGAGCTGCTCAAGCACAAGGAAGCCGAGCTGCTCGAAGTCTGAGCGAGCGCGGAACATCGAGGTTCGAGGAATCCGTGAACGACTCTTCCTGGGGGGCGCCGACCGGGCCCGGCCACTGGGGGCCCGCCGACCAGGGCCACGGGCCCGCCTACGGTCAAGGGCCCTCGTACGACCAGGGACGCGCTCCGGCGGGTCCCGCGTACGAACGGCACGCGGTTGAGGAGACTCGGCCCATGCCCATCGTGCCCGATACGCCCGACGTGCCCGCTGGTGGCGGAGATGCCGACCAGGATGGCGACCGGGGGGCCGCTCGGCTGAGCGGCCCCCTGTTCCGCGACGAGACGCCGCAGACACCGCAGGCGCCGAAGACACCGCAGGAGCCCATGCCCAGCGCAGCACCGCAGCCCGCCCCCGCGGCGGCGCCGAAGCAGAAGAAGAGCGCGGGCCGCGACCTCGGGGCGGCCATAGGGGTCGGCGTCGGGCTCGGCGCGGTGATCATCGCGTCGCTGTTCATCGTCAAGGCCGTGTTCGTCGGCGTGATAGCGGTCGCCGTCGTCGTCGGGCTCTGGGAGCTGACGTCGCGGCTGGAGGAGCGCAAGGGCATCAAGGCGCCCCTCGTGCCGCTCGCCGTCGGCGGCGCGGCGATGGTCGTCGCCGGATACGTCCGGGGCCCCGAGGGCGCCTGGGTGGCGATGGCGCTCACCGCGCTGGCCGTCCTGGTGTGGCGCATGACGGAGCCGCCCGAGGGCTATCTGAAGGACGTCACGGCCGGTGTCTTCGCGGCCTTCTACGTCCCGTTCCTCGCGACGTTCGTGGCGATGATGCTCACCGCGGACGACGGTGCGTGGCGGGTGCTCACGTTCCTGATCCTGACCGTGGTCAGCGACACCGGGGCGTACGCGATCGGCTGGCGGTTCGGCAAGCACAAGCTGGCGCCGCGGATCAGCCCCGGCAAGACCCGTGAGGGTCTGCTCGGCGCGGTGCTGTTCGCGATGGTGGCGGGCGTGCTGTGCATGCAGTTCCTGGTGGACGACGGCACGTGGTGGCAGGGCCTGGTGCTCGGTGTTCTCGTCGCCGCGAGTGCGACGCTCGGTGACCTGGGCGAGTCCATGATCAAGCGGGACCTCGGCATCAAGGACATGGGGACGCTGCTGCCCGGGCACGGCGGCATCATGGACCGCCTCGACTCGCTGCTGCCCACGGCGCCCGTGGTGTGGTTGCTGCTGGTGCTGTTCGTCGGATCGAGCTGACCTCGACGCGACAGGCCGCCCGGCCCGTCCCACCTCCTACGAGCCCCCGCCCCTTCCGGCGGGGGCTCGTCGCCGTACTGCCCCGAGGCCGGGGCGGCACGGCTCTACCGGCCCCCGGCGCCCGCCGCTACCTTCGTGTACGGAACCGCAGCCGCTGAGGCACGGGAGGCGTCATGCCGGTCGGACGACAGACGCAGACGCCACGTCTGCCGCCGCGCTGGTTCATCCGGCTGGCCTGGGTCGTGCACCGCGGCGGCTACCGGGTGCTCGGAGGACGGGTCGCACTGTGGCGGCCGCGCGGCCGGCGCTGGGGAGTGCTCCGGCTGACCACGACCGGACGCCGCACCGGTGCCCGCCGGGGCGTCATCGTCGCCTACCTGGAGGACGGCCCGAACCTGGTCACGCTGGCGATGAACGGGTGGGGTCCGGGTGAACCCGCCTGGTGGCTGAACCTCCAGGCCCGCCCGGAAGCCGACGCCGACCTGGTCGACGGCCACCGCCTGGTCCACGCCCGCGCCGCGACGGGCGACGAACGCACCCGCCTGTGGGCCCGCTGGCGCGAGACCGACAAGAACCTCGACGCCTTCGCCGC
>NZ_JAMOLN010000305.1 GCF_024448165.1 Streptomyces longispororuber | reverse complement strand
CTCGTCCCCGGACGTGTGGGCCGAGACCAAGGACGCCAGGGCCAAGCTCGGCCCCGTCCTCCTCTACGACCCCTCGCACCTGTGCGACACCCCGGCCCGCCTGCACTGGAACCCCGCCACAGGCTGCGCCGACAAGCAGACGGCGGCCACCCGCGCGGCAGCGCTCCTCGCCCCCATAAGGCCCACCGCCCGACTGGACTCGGCCCTCGCCGAGACGGCGGAAACGCTCCTCCGCTGCTACCTGCACGCCGCGGCGGTCGACGGCAAACCGTTCCGCCACGTCCACCGCTGGGCCCAGGGCACCCAGGTCCAGGACGCCGTACGCATCCTCCGTACGCATCCGAAGGCCTCGGCCGGCGCCGCGGGCGAGCTCGAAGCGGCGCTCACCGCGCATCCGGAACGCCGCGACATGGCGCAGGAGTTGACGGCCCGCGCGCTGTCCTCGCTCTTCTCGGTCCACATCCGTGAGGCGTGCACCCCCAACCGAACTGATGCGCTCACCTTGGATTCCTTCGTGGACGAGGGGGGCACGCTTTATATGGTCGGGGAAGCCATCGAGGATCCCAAGGCGAACCCGGGCGCGATGCCGCTCCTGACGGCCCTCGCCTCGAGCGTGGTCGAGCACGGCCGGCGCATGGCCGAACGGTCACCTGCCGGTCGGCTCGACCCACCAATGACGTTCGTCCTGGACGACGTCGCGGCAGTGGCTCCACTTCCCCAGCTACCGGAGCTGCTGGCCACCGGAGCGGACCGGGGCATGGTGACCCTGGCTCTGCTCCGGTCCCGTGAACAGGGCCGCACCCGCTGGCCGGACGCCGAACTCCCGGTCGTCTAGCGTTCGTTCGCGTAGAGCCGGAGGAACGTCCGCACGCCGCTGTCGACCCGCGCGTCCACCTCGGACCCGGCCATCGGCACCACTCCGAAGAACGTGTCCACGGTGACGGATCCGGCGATGAGTAGGGTGAAGTACCGCGCCGCCTCGGCCGAGTTCGCGTCGTCGACGGCCAACAGGCCCTGCTCGCCGAGCTCGGCGAGCCGCAGCCGCACCGCCTCGGTCACCGCACGCGGCCCGATCCGCTGCCACTCCTCGATGACGTCGGCGGGCAGGTGCGGGCCCTCCGAGATGATCTGCCGGACGAGCAGCATGTGCGGGCCGTGCTCGCCGCGCCGCCCCATCCACTCCCGGGCGAACGCGGTGACGTCCTTGTCGAGGTCGGTCACCTTGCCCAAGTGCCGTTCGATGATGGCGACATGGGCCGCCGTGACCGCCGCGGCGCTGTCCATGAGGACCTCGCGGAACAGGTTCTCCTTGCCGCCGAAGTGGTTGTAGAGGGTGCGGGTGGAGACCCCGGCCTCGGCCGCGATCTCGTCGATGCCGGCCCGTGTGTAGCCCTCGCGCCCGAAGACCGTGCGCGCCCCGCGCAGCAGCGCCTGCCGCTTCTCCAGGGTGCCCTTGCGCTGCTGCCCGCCCTGTTCGCGCTTCGCCCGCTCCGCCATGCCCACGCTCCTCCGCTCACGTCCAGCCTAGGCACAGAGACCTAGGTACAACGACCGTTGCAGTTATTACAACCACCGTTGTAGCTTACGGCCATGGCAACCGAATCCCAGGGTCCGGCGGCCCGCGAAGTCGGCGGCGGCCGCCCCACCCTCACCCTGATCGTCGTCCTCCTCGGCATGCTCACACTGCCGATGGCCATGTCCGGCACCACCGTGGCCCTGCCCCGGATCGGCGCCGACCTCGACGCCTCCGGCGCGGCCCTGCAGTGGGTGGTCGTCGGCTACTTCCTCGCCGCCTCCTCGTTCATGCTGGTCGCGGGCTCGCTCGGCGACCTCTACGGCCGCCGCCGGATCCTCACGGCGGGCGCCGCGATCTACACGGCCGGCACCCTCGCCTCGGCCCTCGCCCAGCACATCCTGCTGCTCGACGCGGCCCGCCTGCTGTCCGGCGTCGGCGCCGCGGGCGTCATGGCGAGCGGCGGTTCCCTGCTCGCCGCCACCTTCACCGGCCGGGCCCGCACCCGCGTCTTCGCCTCGCTCGGCACCACGGCCGGCCTGGGCCTCGCCTTCGGCCCGACCTTCTCCGGCTGGACGGTCGACACCCTCGGCTGGCGGGCCACCTTCCTGACCTACGTCGCCGTGGGCGCCGTCATCGTCGCCGGTACGCGCCTGATGGACGAGTCACGGGCGGACGTCAGGCCCCGCGTGGACAAGGCGGGCGCGGCGGCGTTCATCGCGGGCCTGGCCCTCGCCCTGTTCGCCGTCACCCAGGGCTCCAAGTCCGGCTGGGGATCGGCGCAGACCCTGGTGCCCGCGGCCCTGGCGGCCGCCCTGTTCACGACGTTCCTGCGGATCGAGCGGCGCCTCGTCCGGGCCGGTTCCGGGCGGCGCCCCATCCTCGACGTCCGGCTCGCCCGCAACCCCGCCTTCCTCGGCTGGGCCGTCGGCTCGTTCGGGCTCGGCGCGGGCACCACCGGCGTCCTCGCCTTCCTGCCCACCTACCTCCAGGGCGCGAACGGCACGTCGGCCCGCGCGGCCGGCCTGACCCTGCTCCTGATGACCGTCCCGGTCCTCGCCCTGCCGCCGCTCGGCGCCCGGCTCGTCAACCGGGGCGTCCCGGCCCGCCACCTCCTGGTCCTGTCCCTGCTGCTGATCGCGGCGGGCAACGCCTGGCTCACCACGCTCCACCCCGGCATCTCCACCGCCGCGCTGGCCGGGCCGCTCCTGACGATCGGCGCGGGCCAGGGCCTGTCCATCGGCATCATCGACGCCCAGGCCATGTCGATGGTCGCCCCGTCCGAGGTCGGCATGGCCTCCGGCTTCCTCAACACGGTGCGCGGCGGCACCGGCGCGGTGATGCTCACCGTGTTCGGCGCCCTCCTCCTCGCCTCCCTCGAATCCCGCCTCGGATCGGGCGCCCTGGCCGACCGGGTGACCGCGGGCGCGGGCGGCCACGCACCGGAGTTCACGGCGGCGTGGCAGCTGACGCTGTGGGCCGTGACCGGCCTGATGACGGTGCTTGCCCTCGTCGTCCACCGGCTGCTGAGCCCGGCCGCCGGCCGGCGCTCCGCACGGCCGGGCGACCGGGCCCGGCCCACGGCCCGGCGCACCAGGACATCCCCGTACACGAAGACGAAGACGACCTGAACGACCCGACCGACCCGAACGACCCGAACGACCCGAGATCCCCCACCCGAAGGAGAACCACCAGATGTCCAGCACCCAGCCCCTGCGCGTGGTGATCGTCATCGGCTCCACCCGCGACGGCCGCCTCGCCCCCACCGTCGGCACCTGGTTCACCGGACAGGCCGCGGCCCACGCCCCCGACACCCACTTCGACGTCATCGACCTGGCCGACCTCGACCTGCCCGACACCCACCCCGCATGGGGCCACGAACACACGACGCCGCAGGCCGAGTTGGCGGCCCGCATCGACGCCGCCGACGCCTACGTGATCGTCACGCCCGAGTACAACCACAGCTTCCCCGGCCATCTGAAGCACTTCATCGACCTGCACCACACCGAGTGGAAGGCCAAGCCGGTCGGCTTCGTCTCGTACGGGGGCGTGGCCGGGGGCCTGCGCGCCGTGGAACAACTGCGGCTGGTCTTCGCCGAGTTGCACTGCACCACGGTCCGCGACGGCGTCAGCTTCCACAAGGCGCACGACGGCCTGTTCACCGAGGGCGGCCCGGCCCACGACGAGCAGGGCGCGGCCGGCGCGGCCAAGGTCATGCTCGACCAGCTGGACTGGTGGGCCCGCGCCCTGCGCACGGCGCGCGCCGAAACCCCGTACGGCTAACTCTTCTTGAGCTCCCTCAACTCTTCCTGAGCTCCATCTCGCGCTCCAGCTTCGAGGGGTCGCCCGCCATCGGGACGGCCCCTCCGGTGCGTACGAAGCCGTAGCGGCGGTAGAACGCCTCGGCCCGCGCGTTGTCCTCGTGCACGTGGAGCCGCACGCGGTCGATCCCGTCGACCGTCCAGGCCCACTGCACGGCCGCGTCGAAGAGCCCCCGGATCACGCCGCCGCCGCGCGCCTCCGGCCGCACGTACACCCCGACGACCGCGCCCTGCCGCCGCTCCACCGGGTCCCCGAAGTAGTCCTTCGCCCCGGCCTCCTCGACGAGCAGCACCACGGACCCGACGAGCCGCCCGCCGGACGCCTCCGCCACGAACTGCCGGGCCCACGTCCCGTGCGAGTTGCCCGCGGCCCGGTCCCGCCAGAAGTCGTCCGGCCGCGCGAGCGCCTCCTCGTACGTCTCCATGAACGCGATCGGCGCGGCCTCGTCGCGCAGCGCGGCCAGCCGCAGCTCCTTGACCGCCCGCCACTCGTCGGCCCGGACAGGGCGTACGTCCACGTCGCTCATGCGCCCGATCCTCGGGGCCCGTACGCCCGGTCGCAAGCGAATTCCGTTCCGTTGCCACCCACCCCTTCCCACCGAACGAATCCGGCCAGCACAATGACGCACCGCGCCCGTAGATCACTCGGCGGCATCCGCTCGTGTCAGCTCGTGTCAGCTCGTGTCAGGGGGACCCACCATGGCGAAGCCCGCTTCCGGGGCCGCGACGGCCGGTGTTCCCCTCGGGGGCGGCGGGTCCGAACCGTCCGACGCGGCGCTCTCCGCCGCCCTCGCCGAGGGCGGCACCGACGCCGCGGACACCGCGCTCGACCTCCTCTACCGCCGCCACCGGCCGGCCGTCCTGGCCTACGCCCGGGTGTGCTGCCGCGACCCGCACACCGCCGAGGACCTGGCATCGGAGGCGTTCACCCGGACGCTCCAGGCGCTGCGCGGCGGCGGCGGACCGCGGGACGCCTGGCGGCCGTACCTGCTCGCGGTGGTGCGGCGCACGGCCGCCGACTGGTACGCGACCGCGCGGCGCACCGAACTCTCCCCCGACTTCGAACGCTGGCTCGCGGACGGCGAAGGGCTCGGCCCGGACGCGCCGGATCCCGCGCTGTCCGCGGAGGAGCGCGTCCTGCGCGCCGAGGACGGCTCGCTCGTCCTGCGCGGTTTCCGGTCACTGCCCGAGCGCTGGCAGGCCGTCCTGTGGCACACCGTCGTCGAGGACGAACCCGCTTCCCGCGTCGGCGTCCTCCTCGGCATCGGTGCGAGCGGTGTCGCCTCCCTCGCGGCCCGCGCCCGCGAAGGGCTGCGCGAGGCGTACCTCGTCGCGCACCTGGACGGCGCCGACGACGAGTGCCGCCACTACGGCGCCCTGCTCGGCTCGCAGGTCCGCAGGACGGGCCGCCGCCCCAGCCGCGCCCTGGAGCGCCATCTGGAGGAGTGCGCACGCTGCCGTGGGGCCCTGCTCGAACTGACCGAACTGAACGAGCGGATGCGGGCCGTGCTGCCCGCCGGGCTCCTGCTGTGGGGCGGTTCGGCGTATCTGGCGGCGCGCCTCGCCTCACCCGACGGCGCCGGCCCCGGGCCCGCCGACGGTGGTGGCGCAGGACCGGGAACGGCGGCCGGCGGCGGAAAGACGCTGCTCGCCGTGGGCGCGGCCGCCGTCACCGCGGCGGTCCTCGGCTACGTGTTCCTCGCGCCGTCCGACGCCGACGCCGTCGCCGAGCCGCACGTCCGCGCCGCCCGCCTGGCACCCGGCCGCGGACTTCCGTACGACCCTGCGCGTGTCCGCCAGCAAGAACTGCATGGAGCCCACCGCCGCCGGAGTCCGCGAGGCGTCCTGCGACGGCGGCGCCGGCCAGGTGTGGGAGCTGCTGTACACGCAGGGCGAGGACGGCGGGCAGCTGGTCCGCCTGCGCAACAAGGGAACCGGCGAGTGCCTCGCGTCGCCCGGCACGTCGGAGGACGGCGGGGCGGTCACGCCGGAGGTCTGCGAAGCCGCCGCGGACGGTCAGCTGTGGCGGATCAGCACCGACACGCAGGGCCACCACATGACGTTCCAGCTGCCCGCGGCGAACCTGCGTCTCGGTCTGAACGACTGGCACCAGGCCGGAGAAGGGAAGCCGCACGACGCGACGATCGGCACGACGCACAACTACTACGGCTCCCCGTCCCTCTACTTCGACTACGAGGGCACGGCCCCCGCCTGATCCGGGACCCGGACGGCTACCCGCGCCGCGGACCGAACCCCTGTGCCGCGTCGACGTCCCGGCACACCCGCTGCCGCAGCGCGGCCCGGCGCTCCGCCGTGCCGCCGAGCACCTCCAGGCAGCGGCCGGTGGCCCGGCTGATCAGCTGCCGGGCACCGTCGTCGCCGCCGATCCGCCACGTCTGGGCCACGGCGCCCGCGCGGCACCGGACGAGCCGCACCCCGGGCTCCCCCGCGGCGTCGGGCGGCCCGGCCTGCAGGCAGACGGGTCCGCGTCCCGCGGTCCGCACCTGGACGTCGCCCGAACCAGCCGTACGCGTCCGCCACTTGAGGGCCGAACCGGCCCGCAGGTCCCGCCCGGCCCGCTCGCAGTCCACCGGCACCGGCACCGCACCGGCACGACCGCCACCGGGAGCCGCCAGGCACCAGGCGCCGTCCCCCGACGTCAGCCGCACGACGGACCCGGACCCGGACACGGTTCCGGGTCCTGTCCCGGTCCCGGTTCCCGTGGCGGGCCGTACCGACGCCCCGGTGAACAGCATCTTGAACCGGGCCGAGTCGCCGCCGCCCGGCTGGGTCAGCGCCGCGCCCGGTGCGGTGCTGCCGTCGGCGATCTGGACGCGCTCGCGGGTGGCACGGCTGATCAGCTCGTAGTGGTCCTTGGCCGGGCCCCAGGAACCCTCGGCCCACCAGTCCTGCCGGTCGTCGCCCGCGCCGCAGGGGCGGAGCACGGCCGGGACCTTCTCCTTCTCGTCGCCGTCCGCGTACGTCCTGCGCGAGGGCATCGTCAGGCACCGCCCGCTGCCGACCAGGGCGAACCGCTCGTAGCCCTCGTCGCCGATGGTCCTGCGCCAGGCGGGCGCGCCGTCGCAGTCGCCCTGCACGACGGCGTCGCCGTCACCGGGCACCAGGCACAGCCCGCTGGCCTGGTTCCGCAGCCGGGCCGTCACGGCGGGCGCGGGCTGGTCCTTGATCAGGAACGGGCTGCGGGCGATGTTCTCGTCGGGGTGCTCGGCGAGCCGCGTGCCGGCCGCCGGGCGCGGGTCGAAGTACGCGAACTCGTCCTTCGCGCAGTCGAGTACGACGCCGGACAGGACGTCGTCGCAGCGCGGTGTCTTGTCCGTGCCGCGGCAGATGGGGTCGTTCCCCTGGGTGTCGGTGTCGTCGCAGTGGGTCGTGCCGAAGGCGTGGACGACCTCGTGCGAGACCACGCCGACGCCCGAACAGCCCCAGCTCATCCAGGAGTTGCCGCCGTGCAGCGTGGCCCGGCTGTCGGGCGAGGTCACCGTGCCGAGGCCGCAGCCGTCGACGCCCGACACGTCCATGAACATGACCGGCCGGTGCCGCTTGCTCCACGCCTGGGCGGCCGTCTCGTCGCGGCCCTCGTCCTTGTGGAAGGCGTCGAGGGCGCGTCCGGCGAGCGAGCCGAGCGTCGGGTTCGCCTCGATGCCCTCCAGGGACACCGACTTGACGTCCACCTGGCAGTCGGCCGTCTGCACGAAGCGCAGCCGGCGGCTGTCCCCGTGGCCGAAGCGCCGCGCGCTCGCCTCGAAGATCTGGTCGACGTCCCACATGGCCGTGCGGATCGTGGACCGGGTCTCCTCGGTGTGGTCCTCGCCCGCCCGGTGCACGTAGAGCACCTGGAACCAGCCCTTGTCGGGCGAGTCCTCGTCGTCGCAGGCCACCGGTGGTGTGGCACCGGTGGCACGGACCGGTGCGGCCGGTTCGTCGGCCCAGCCGGGCAGCCCGATCAGCGTCCACACGAGGGCGACGACGGCGGCCACGGCCACCGGGGCGGCGAGTTTCCAGGATGCCCTGGAGTGCCTTGAGTGATGTCTCGTACGCAACTGTCCTCCAGCTCGCGGTAGTTGCGAGCACCGGAAGCGGCTGCGGAACGGATGGTGCGCAGGAGGTCGGGGCGGACGCTAACACGCCCGGCCGGGCCGCGGTCAAGGACGGACGCCGCCACGACACCTCCGGGTAAAGGGTTGGCAAAGCGGCGGGACGGCCCCGCCCGCCGGGCCTTTCCCCCAGTGCATCACCGCACCACCCGACGAAAGGAGCACCGGAGACAGCGGAACGGATCCAGGAGGTCAGCGGGCGGCGGCGACTCCCCCAGTCCCGCCGCCGCCCGCCCTGTCCGTGCACACCCTCACGCCCCGGGAGCCCGCATGCCCACGTCCCGCCGCAGGCCGAGCGCCACCCGACTCGGCCTCCTCCGCGAGGAGTTGCGCCGCATCGCGGCCACCGCACCGGCCCCCCTGTCCCGCCCCCGCTCCGACCCGGAGATCGCCCACCTGGTCCGCGAGGGGCGCCCGCACCACTTCGCGGAGGCCGCCGACCGGCACCGCACCTCCGTCACCGCCTACCTCGCCACCTGCTTCACCGACACCGTGCAGCGCGACGACCTGGCCGCCCGCGTCTTCGAGCACACCGCGGCCGCAACGGCCGTCGGGGGTCTGCCCGGGGCAGGGCTCCGCCTCCAACTCCTGGTCAACGCCCGCACGCTGGCCGTACGCCACTGGGCCCACACCCCCGACGACCCGGCCCTGGACCCGGCGTTCCGCGCCTGGGCCGGCCTGGGCGGCACCTGGCCGATGGACCTGCGCTCCCGCCTCACCGAGGCGTACCGGCTGCTGCCCCGGCGCCGCCGGACCCTGCTGTGGCACGGCGTGATCGAGGGCGACTCCCCCCGGACGGCGGTGCTCGCCGCCGGGGTCCCGGCGGACACGTACCGGCGCGCCCTGGACCGGGCGGCGTTCGAACTCCGCGCCGCCTACCTGGAGTTGCACCGCTCCGCGACCCTGGACCTGCCCGACTGCGCCGACCATGCGAGCCTGCTCGCCGCCGCCGTCGCCGAACCGGCGTCCCCGGCCGCCCTCGACGTCCTCGGCCCGCACCTGCGCACCTGCCCGCACTGCCGGACCGCCCACGCCGACCTCACCGACCTGCCCGGACAACTGCGCGCGCAACTGCCCGGCATGCTCCTCGGCTGGTGGGACCCGCACGCCTACGCCCTGGCCCGCGCGGCCCTGCGCGCCGAATCCGCCACCCGCGCACCGGCCCGCTCCTGTCGGCACTCACCGCCAC
>NZ_JAMOLN010000304.1 GCF_024448165.1 Streptomyces longispororuber | reverse complement strand
TAGGAACCCAGATGGGTGGGTGGATCGAAGATGCGCTGGCCACGATGGTCCCCGGTCGCACGGTGGGGAGGTCCGGCCCTCGTCGCACTGGCCGTCCTCGCCGTGCTCGTCGGCACGGCGGGCAGGCCCGGCGGACAGGCGGCGGCCGCCGCGGCCGCCGCACAGAACCCGCTGTCGGTGACCTTCGTCGCCCGCTCCTGTCCGCAGTACAGCGACGTGATGGCCAACAAGGCGCGCAACAACATCCAGGAGTCGCTGCGCGACCTCGGCCCCGACTCCAACTACGCCTCCAACGAGGCCGTGTCCGCGGCCAAGGAGGCCGCCGGCACCCCGCTGCCGCCGTGCCAGGCGCTGCCCGGCTGGACGTTCTCCACCGGCCGGGGCATCAGCAACAAGTCCGACGCCACGCTCAACCTGTCCACCGTGACCACCCCGATCCGGCAGAACATCACCACCGGCGCGTCCACCCCGGAGCTCGACGCACAGGGCAACCCGACCGGGCGGCAGCTGGAGGGCGCGGTCACCGTGCCGCTCAACTCGGCCGAGATCAGCGCCTCTTCGGGCCTCGTGGTGCAGGGCGGCACCAAGTCCGCGACGCTGAACGGCATGCAGGAGCAGTACGGGTTCGCCGCGCTGCGCTGCGCCCAGGACGCGTTCAACGGCGACAACGTCGAGTACGTGAGCTTCCCGTCCGGCGCGCGCCACGTCTTCTGCTACTACTACGCGATCACGCCGCCGCCGGACGCCGGCACCATCACCGTCGTCAAGAAGGTGGCGCCCGACAGCCCCGGCGAGGGCCAGTTCCGCTTCGACGGGACGCTGTCCTACGGCGACACGAACGGCGACGGCACCAACGACTTCGTACTCGGCGCCTTGGCGCAGCGGCAGGCCTCGCAGACGTTCGTGCGGGCCGCGGGCGGCGAGCCGTGGACGTTCAAGGAGGTCGTCCCGCCCGGCAGCGGATGGGTCGCGCCGACCATGCCCGACTGCACCATCGTCGCGGCCGGCGGCGGGGAGGGCAGCAGTCAGGTCCAACGGGACTCGGCCGGCGCGGTCAGTGTCGTGCTCGCCGCCGGTGACACCGTGACCTGCACGTACACCAACACCCGCGCGTCCGGCGGCGCGCTGCTTGAGAAGGAGTCGATCGGCGGCACCGGCACCTTCGACATCGACGTGCAGCCGCCGTCGGGCTCCGCCCCGTTCGACGTCTCGCCGGTCACGACCACCCGCCAGGGCGTCCCGGTCACGGTCGTCGAGGCCCCCGACGGGGCGCTGCCGGGGCACTACGAGGTCTCCGAGAAGGTCCCCGCCCCGGACGGCACCGGCACCTGGGAGCTGGTCGGCGCGAACTGCAACGGCACCGACGTGCCGATCACCCGCACGGACCCCGACGAGGCCGATCCGAACGGCAGGTGGCACGCCTCCTACGACGTGACCTCGGCCGCCGACGCCCGCTGCCTGCTGACCAACCGGTTCACGCCCGGCGGCGCCATCGACATCGAGAAGGTCACCGAGGGCGGCACCGGAACCTTCTCCTACGCCATCACCTCGCACCCGCGCGGCCGCGCCGCCCTGGTGCCGCACACCGACCGGGCCACCGCCACCACCGTGACCGAGGGCGTGCCGGTCACCGCGCACCCCGACGGCAGCACCACGGGCCCGGCCGTCGACCAGCTCGCCGTCGACAACCAACTCCAGTACATGGTGCAGGAGTTCATGCCGCCGGCCACCGCCGCGGGGCACTGGGAGCTGGTCGACGCGGACTGCGGCGACGCGGAGCTTCGCGTCGACCGCCCGTCGGCGAGCGTGACGCTCGTCCTGACGCCCGACCAGCCCCGGCCCACCTGCCGCTTCACCAACCGCTTCGTCCCCGTCGGCACCCTCGACGTCACCAAGCACACCACCGGCGACAC
This sequence comes from Streptomyces longispororuber, assembly GCF_024448165.1. GTDB lineage: Bacteria > Actinomycetota > Actinomycetes > Streptomycetales > Streptomycetaceae > Streptomyces > Streptomyces longispororuber_A. The sequence continues at coordinate 7,284 of NZ_JAMOLN010000304.1, read as the reverse complement.
CGGGCTGCGCCCCGACGGCGCCGAGCTGACCCTGAGCTGCGCCGACGGCACGACGGACACGCTGACCGTGGCGTCGGGCACGACGTCCGCACAGGTCCCGCGGCACACCTTCGCGGCCGACACCACGTGCACGCTCAGCGAGCCGGAGACCGGCGCGGGCGACGGGGTCGACGTGACGACGACGGCGACCGTGTCCGTGGACGGCGGCACACCGACGAAGATCACCCTCGGTGACCCGTTCCCGGTACGGGCCGGGGAGGCGGTCACCGTCGAGATCACCAACGCGTTCGCGACCGAACCGCCGACGTCCCCGCCCCCCACGACCACGCCCACGACCACTCCCACGCCCACCGCCACGCCCCCGGCCACGCCCACGCCCACGCCCACGGTGCCCACACCGGGCCCGAGCGGCGGTCCCTCCGTTCCGCCCGGGCCGCCCGGCGACCACCTGGCCGACACCGGCGGCTCCACCACCGCGCTGTGGGTGGCCTGCGCGGGAGCCCTCGCCGTGGCCCTGGGCACCCTCACGGTGACGGCGATGCGCCGCCGCACGTAGGTCCTGTCCGGAGTCGGCTCAGGGGAGCGCCAGCCCCCACGCCCCGGTGCGCACCGTCCACGTGCGTCTGCGCACCGGGCCGCCGATCGTCACCGAGTCCGCCCGGTAGCGGAAGTCGGTGCCGGTCACGGTGATCGTCCGCGCCCGGGCGGTCAGCGGCGGGGCCGCCGCGTCCACCGCCACGGGCCGCACCTCCACCCGGGCCAGACCGGTGCCGGTGGCGGGCCCCACCGAGACCCCCTCCACCGGCTGGTCGAGGTCGACGAGCGTCACCCCGTCCGCCTCGACCCGCAGCCGCGCGGGGCCGCCGGCCTCCGGCGCCGCGGGCCGCACCGGACGCGCCGCGAGGGTGCGCACCAGCGACCTGCACGTCCGCAGCCAGGGCCGGCCCGCCGGACCCGGCTCCGCCACCGGCGGGATGCGCAGGTCCCCGAGCACCACCCCGTCGCTGTCGTCCACCAGCAGATCGAGCCGCCGCTCCCGGCCGTCCAGCGCCACGCGCGCCGCCGCCACCGTCCCCGTCGGCACCCCCAGCGAGCGCGCCAGCGAGACGGCCGCCCCCACCGGCACCATGGAGAACACCGCCCCCGACAGCTCCCGCTCCCGGTGCAGCAGGGACACCGCACGCAGCAGCGCCCGGTCGTCACCGACCACCACGGGTCGCCGCGCACCCCGCTTGGCCAGCGCTTTCGCGAATTCCTCCGGTCCTTCGGGCAGACACACCTTGGCGGTGGCGCCCGCGCACAGCACGTCCTTGGCGATGCGGACCGACTCCCCGTCCGCGCGCCGCGCGACAGGGTCGACGATCACCAGCAACTGCCGGGACAGCGGGACCTCGCCGCCACGGTCGGACGGATGGCTCTCATGATCCAAAGCCGCCACCTCGGCCCTGCCTCGCTTCCTCGGGTAGCATCTTTGTGCAAGAGCCCCTTGCGCTATTGCGCCAGGGGCTTGGTCTATTCCGGGGCACCCCAAGGCTCACGAAGGCCCGCCGCACCGACGCGGCGCCGGCCCCTTGACCTTGGACATGCCCCGCCCGGAAGGGGTGTACGCCTGTGCCCGCACTTGTGCTGCTCGGTGCTCAGTGGGGTGACGAAGGCAAGGGAAAGGCCACCGACCTGCTCGGTGGATCCGTGGACTATGTGGTGCGCTACCAGGGCGGCAACAACGCCGGTCACACGGTCGTCGTAGGCGACCAGAAGTACGCGCTGCATCTCCTCCCTTCCGGAATCCTCTCCCCGGAGTGCACGCCAGTCATCGGAAACGGCGTCGTCGTCGACCCGTCGGTCCTGCTCTCCGAGCTGAGCGGTCTGAACGAGCGCGGCGTCGACACGTCCAAGCTCCTGCTCAGCGGCAACGCCCACATCATCACGCCGTACAACGTGACGGTGGACAAGGTGACCGAGCGCTTCCTCGGCAAGCGCAAGATCGGCACCACGGGCCGTGGCATCGGCCCGACGTACGCGGACAAGATCAACCGGGTCGGCATCCGCGTCCAGGACCTCTACGACGAGTCGATCCTCACCCAGAAGGTCGAGGCGGCTCTCGAGGGCAAGAACCAACTGCTCACCAAGGTCTTCAACCGCCGCGCCATCGAGGCGGAGCGGGTCGTCGAGGAGCTCCTCGGCTACGCGGACCAGATCAAGGGCTACGTCGCCGACACGACCCTGATCCTGAACAACGCGCTCGACGAGGACAAGGTCGTGCTGTTCGAGGGCGGCCAGGGCACGCTCCTCGACATCGACCACGGCACGTACCCCTTCGTCACCTCGTCGAACCCGACCGCGGGCGGCGCCTGCACCGGGGCCGGCGTCGGCCCGACGAAGATCAGCCGCGTCATCGGCATCCTCAAGGCGTACACCACGCGGGTCGGCGCGGGCCCGTTCCCGACCGAGCTGTTCGACGAGGACGGCGAGGCGCTGCGCCGCATCGGCGGCGAGCGCGGCGTCACCACCGGCCGTGACCGCCGCTGCGGCTGGTTCGACGCGGTCATCGCCCGCTACGCGACCCGCGTGAACGGCCTGACGGACTTCTTCCTCACCAAGCTCGACGTCCTCACCGGCTGGGAGCAGATCCCGGTCTGCGTGGCCTACGAGATCGACGGCAAGCGCGTCGAGGAGCTGCCGTACTCGCAGTCCGACTTCCACCACGCGAAGCCGGTCTACGAGATGCTGCCGGGCTGGTCCGAGGACATCACGAAGGCCAAGACCTTCGCGGACCTCCCCAAGAACGCGCAGGCGTACGTGAAGGCGCTGGAGGACATGTCCGGCGCCCCGATCTCGGCGATCGGCGTCGGCCCCGGCCGCACCGAGACGATCGAGGTCAACTCGTTCCTGTAAGGGAGCGGCTGGATCCCCGGGTGCCCCGGTCCGCTGCGGCGGGCCGGGGCACCGGTGCGTCTCAGACCCGGTGCAGCACGGTGCGCTCCTGCCGGTCCTTGCCGCTGACCAGGACGAAGGAGCCGCTCTCGCGCACGTAGGTGTACGCGGTGCCACCGGTGCGGCAGCGCGGGTGGTCGCCCATCCGGCGCACCTGGTTGGCGGTGGTGACCAGGTGCTGGTCGACCTGGTCGAGGACGACCGCCGACCAGAGGCACTCACCGCCCTGGACGGTCTCGGTGCCGGTCACCATGGCGCTGCCGTAGTCGCCGGGCTGAACGGTCACGCTCCACCTGCGGTCCGACGACCGCCACAGTCCCGTGTAGGCCGGATCGAGACCGGACTCGGAGCCGGAGCTCCGCTGCAGGATGATCTGGCTGTCCGGCCGGGTGCCGGGGATGCTGACGCCGGACTCGTCGGAGCGCAGCTTCAGCTGTGTCCCGAGGCCGCACCGGGAGTGCGGGAGGCGGGCGGGGACCGTCCAGCGGACGTTGTGCTCGCCCAGGGTCAGGGTGGAGCTCCACCGGCCGTCGGCCGTGCCGAGCACCAGGGACGCGCCGACGCAGATGCCGTCCTCGGTCGCGCTGACGAACTCGGCCCCCTGGGCGCCCTTGCGGGGGTTCGAGGCGATGTCCAGGCGCAGCTGCCGCTTCCCGCCGTCCGTCTCCGCCAGCCAGGTCCCGGCGAAGCGCGGGCGGGCGGCGGGCCCCTGCGCGGTGACGGTCTGCTTCTCGCCGTCGTGCCACGCGTCCACGGCGTCCGAGACGAGGTAGCCGCCGACCCCGAGGGAAGCGGCCGCGGCCACGCCCACCACGCCCGCCGTCACCCGCCGGGACACCCGGGTCCGCCGTGACACCGGCGCCACCCGGACGTGCGGCGGCCGGATCCCCGACTCCGGCACGTCGAGCGGGTCGACGGGGAGGAGCGGGTCGACGGGGAAGGGGGACGTGAACTCCCCGGTCATGTCCCAGAGCTCGACGGGCTGCGCCCCGCCGGAGCCGGAGCCGGAGCCGGAGCCCGCGCCCTTGCTCGCGCCCGCCCCCGGCGCGGCCCCGCCCAGCCGCTGCGGCTCGTCCGGCACCGCCTTCGACGCCGCCCGGTCCAGCCGGGTCAGCAACGCCTCGGGCAGCCATCCGCCGGGCGGGGCGAGCCGGGTCCGGTCCACGACACCGGTGACGGACGGCCGCTCGGCGGGGTCCTTCGCCAGGCATTCCCGCACCAGATCCACGAGCGCCTCCGGTACGCCGCTCAGATCCGGTTCCTCGTAGGCGATCCGGAACAGCAGCCCGTGCACACCGCTGCCCTCCTCGCCGGCGAACGGCGAGCGCCCGGTGGCCGCGTACGCGAGCACGCACCCCAGCGAGAACACGTCGCTGGCCGGCACCACCCCGTCCCCGCGGACCTGCTCGGGGGACATGTACTCCGGGGAGCCGACCAGGACCCCGCGCGGGGTGATCGTGCTGTCCGGCGACGCGTCGAGGGCGTGCGCGATCCCGAAGTCGATCACGCGCGGCCCGTCGACCGTGAGCAGGACGTTCGACGGCTTGAGGTCGCGGTGGACGAGGCCCGCCGCATGGATGCCGCGCAGCGCGAGCCCCATCCGGTTGGCGAGGACGTGGGCGGAGGCGGACGGCAGGGGGCCGAAGTCGCCGCGCACGACGGCGTGCAGCGTCGGACCGGGCACGTAGGCGGTCGCCACCCACGGCACCTCGGCCTCGGTGTCCGCGTCGAGCACCGGCGCCGTCCACCGCCCGTCGACCCGCCGGGCGGCCCGCACCTCGCGCGCGAACCGCCGCCGGAAGTCGTCGACCTGGGCCAGCTCGGGCCGGACCAGCTTCACCGCGACGGTGTCCGCGCCGCCCGGCGACCCGTCGCCGGGCCGGGCGAGATACACCCGGCCCATGCCGCCCGCACCGAGCCTGCCGAGCAGACGGTACGGGCCGATGCAGGACGGGTCGTCGGAGGCCAGGGGCTGCATGCGCGGGATCCTTGCACAGGCGGGGCGGGGCTGGCCCCGGGAACGGCGATACGTCCGGCGCACCGGCGCCTGCCGTCAGCCCCCGAGCACCGCGCCGAACTGGGGCGCGCCGGAGGTGGAGACCCCCACGGCCGACGGGGAGAGCGAGACGGCGCCCGTCGTGGTGATCCGGCCGCCGGCGGACTTGAGGACGGTGAGCGCGCCGTTGCCGGCGTTCTCGCCGCTGACGCCGATGGCCAGGTCCGACCTGCCGTCGGCGTTGAAGTCCGACAGCAGGACATCGGTGCCGAACAGGTCGCTCCGCTCGCTGCTGCCCGGGACACCGGCGGTGTTCTGGGTGAAGGTCTGGGAGCCGGTTCCGGTGACGCCCGAGCCGGAGCCGTACAGGACGGTCACGGCGCCGCTGTCGTCCGTGCCCGAGGTCGTGCCGTCCTCGGATATCGCGCCGACGGCGATGTCGCTGAGGCCGTCGCCGTTGATGTCGCCGACGCTGACCTCCCAGCCGAACAGGTCCGAGGCCTCGCCCGAGCCGGGCACGCCCGCCGTGTCCTGGGACACCACCGTGGTGCCGCCGTCGGGGCCGGTTGCGGAGCCGTAGGTGACGTGGATGTTGCCGCCGGCGGACGTGCCGGGCTGCTCCTCGGAGTTGGACGAGTCGGCGGTCAGTCCGGTGACCACGTCACCGAAGCCGTCGCCGTTGATGTCGCCGATGTCGCTGATGACACCGCCCGGCAGCCGGGTGGCGGTGGCGGAGGGGCCGGAGGCCGTGCCGGGCAGGTAGTAGTTCACGAGGTAGTCGCCACCGGAGGCGATGTTGCCGCTGACGAGGAGGTCGTCCTTGCCGTCGGCGTTCACGTCGCCCGCCGTGAGCTTGTACAGGTGGTAGGGGCTGGTCGACCGCAGCGGAGTGGTGACGGCGGTGGCCGAACCGATCGAATCGGTCTTGGAGATGCCGCCCTTGAAGACGCGGACGGACTTGGACGTGTCCGCCGTCGCGAGGTCCGTCTTCGCGTCGCCGTCGAAGTCTCCCGCGGCGACGTCGAAGCCGAAGCGGTCGTGGCTGGAGGGCGCCGGGTCGTTGAGGGTGGTGCCGCCCTTGAGACCACTGGAGGAGCCCCACAGGACGGTGACGGTCCCACCGTCGGCGTCGCCGGGCATGTCCTCGTACGGGGTGCCGACGGCGAGGTCCGTGAAACCGTCCCGGTTGAAGTCGCCCGGGGACGTGGCGTACCCGAACTGGTCGCCGGCCTCGGGGGTGCCCGGCACACCCGTGGAGCTCTGCGTGATCGTGGCGCGCCTGGCGGCGCTGATCCCGCTCGCCGAGCCGTAGAACACCGTGATCTGTCCGGCCTTCGCGTGGCCGCCGACGGACGCCTCGGGGGAGGACACCGCGACGTCCGGGTACCCGTCGAGGTTGAAGTCGGCCTCGTGCGGCTGGGTCGCGGAGGCGCCGGGCACCGCCGACGCGGTGCCCGCGGAGAGCGAGACCAGGCCGCCGGTGAGTGCGGCGGCCGCGGTGGCCGCGGCGGCGAGGCGGGTCCGGCCGGGTCTGACGACGGGGGTGCGCTTGTGCTTGGGCATGGCTGCTGCTCCTGCGGCGGTTCAGAAGTGCGGATGGGCGCACAGGAGACTCACGTGGGACGCCGAAGGTTGTACCTGCGGGGAAGCCGGTGGCGGACCGGCGTGCCGGGCTCAGCCCGACCGGTCGTACGTCAGGGTCTGCGTCTTTCCGTCCAGGCCCGTCATGACCCGGCGCAGCTGGCCCGACGGCAGGATCGTGACCGTGCTCGGCTTGCCGGGGGTGCAGGCCGAGGCGGGCTCGGCGATCACCGGGTCGGTGCCGCCGATCCGCAGCGTGGAGTCCGTCGCCGACGTCAACTCGCCCTCGAACAAGCAGTGGTAGGGCTGCCCGTCCTTCTGCGGGCCGTCGGCCGTCATCGACAGGACCGTGTCACCCGGCTCGCCCTGCTGGATGGTGATCTGCCGCGGATGGTGCCCGGTCGCGTTGTCGATCGCGCCCGACCACGTGCCGAGGAACTTCGCCGGTATCTCGCCCGCGGCCGACTGCGGCGTCTCGGCGGGGGCGCTGGACGTGTCGGGCGTGGACGGATCCTGGCCCTGGGTGGACGGGGCGGGCGAGACGGGCGCGGAGGCGGACGCGGGGGTCTGCTTGTTCTCCTGCGCGGTGGGCGACGAGCCGTCGTCCTTCATCAGGGCGTACACGGAGCCGCCCGCGCCGATCGCCACGATCAGGGCGACCGCGATCAGCGCCGCCGTGGAGCGGCCGCGCCGCGGCTCCTGCTGCGGGGAGCCCAGGGGCAGGACCCCCGGTCCGTAGGGCGGGGTGTGGCCCCAACTCCCTTGCACCGCAG
>NZ_JAMOLN010000303.1 GCF_024448165.1 Streptomyces longispororuber | reverse complement strand
CAGGCCCCCGTCCCCCGGGTACGCCACGACCCACTTCACCCCGTACCGCCGCAGCACCTCGACCCGCTCGGCCCGTGAGGACCCCGCCGCGAAGTACGTGCGCACCGCCGCGTCCCGGGCGCCCTCGTCCCCCAGGAAGAGGTCCGGGTAGCCGGGCGCCACCGTGTACGGCCCGTACGCCGGGATCTGCCGGGCCGGGAACGTCCTGGCCAGCACCACGTCCCCGTACTTCACCCACGGCGTGATCCACTGGTAACCGGGCCACGGCTCCCGGTAGTTGGCGGCGACGGGCGGCGGCAGGACCGACCGCGGCAGCACGTACCCGAGCGTCCCCGACTGCGCCCACGCCCCCACCACCAGCGCCACGGCGACGACCCAGCCGAACGCGGCCCGCACCGCGGGGCGCGGCGCACAGAAGACTTCGAGGCCTGCCGCGACCTGCGCCGGAATCAGCACGGCGGGCAGCACCCGCCCCCACGACCAGTGCCCGCTGACCCCGCCCGCCGCGAACACCACGCACCCGAACAGGCAGAACAGCACCAGCGGGTCCCGCCGGTCGCGCCGCCACCGCAGCACGAGCGCGGCGCCGCCCACGAGCCCGGCCAGCCAGAACCGGGCGACGAGATCCCGGTACAGCGAGCGGTGGATGCCCTCCAGACCGCCGACGCCGAACAGGGCGAAGAACCGGTAGTACGGCCAGCAGACCAGCAGCAGCACACCCACCGCGAGCCCCGCGGCGAGCCGCAGCCAGTCCGCGCGGGCCGGCCACGGCCGCGCCCCGAGCACCATCGCGAGGGCGCCGAGCGAGGCGACGACCCCGGTGAACTGGTGGCTGAGCAGGATCACCGCCCACAGCACCCCGGCACCGACGAAGTGCCACCAGGTGCCGGCCCGGCGCAGCAGCGCCCACAGCCAGAAGGCGGCGCCGAGCGCGAACGTGCTGGGGTAGGAGACGGTCAGCGCAAGGGAGTTGAGGCCGAGGAAGCCGCTCCAGTTGAACAGCAGCGTCCCCCACAGCAGGACGAGGCAGAGCAGCACGAGCGAGACGACGGTGGCGTGCCGCCACCGGTCCGCCGCCCGGTCGAGGAACGTGCCGACGAACGCCCACACGCCCGTCACCAGCACGCCCAGCGACACCAGCGCCGCGATCCGCAGCACCATGAACACCCCGAGCCCGGTCACCTTCGCGACGCAGCCGAGCAGCAGGGTCCAGGGCGTGTAGTACGGGCTGGGGGCGTCGGCGGCAACGAGCGGATCGCCGGGGTCGAGCAGATCGTGCCGCAGCCGCTCGATGGTGGCGGCGTGCATGCCGAGGTCCCCGGCCCACGGCAGGCGCACGACGACGCCCACCAGCAGGACGAGGACCAGGACCGCGGCGGACCGGGTCGCCGCGCCAGGGCCTGTCCTAGCGGTGCCGCGCATGGTGCTGATGCTGGAACACCCACGTCCGGTAGACGAGGAAGCGGAACCCGGAGGCCAGCAGGATCGACAGGGCCTTGGCCGCGTTCGAGGCGAGCGGGCCGGTCATGCCGGCGCCGTGGTAGCCCGCGGAGAACAGCACGCTCTCCATCAGCACGCCGAGGCCGCTGAAGACGAAGAACAGCAGGATCTGGCGGCGGGTGCGGGCGGCGCGGTCGCGGTAGGCGAAGAAGCGGAAGCCCAGGTAGTTGGTGCCCATGGCGACGCAGCTCGCGAGGACGGTCGCCGCCATCGGGCCCGAACCCAGGCCGTGCAGAAGGAGGTTGAAGACGAGCAGGTTGACGAGGACACCGCTGCCGCCGACCACGCAGAACTTGACGAGCTCGTAGGAGAGCCGGCGCAGCCGGACCACGAGCGCCGGGCGCGGTGGCGCGTACGTCGTCGCGGTCACCGGCGCGACCTCGCGCGCAGCTTCCACGGCATGGCGACCGACTCCAGCTGCACCATCAGGTTCATCTTCGACTCGCCGACGGTGCGGTCCTCGAAGTGGATCGGCACCTCCATGATTCCGTAACCGCGGCGCACGGCGCGGTACTTCATCTCGACCTGGAAGCTGTATCCGGCGCTGTCGACGGAGGCCAGGTCGATGGCGCGCAGCGCGTCCTCGCGCCACAGGTTGAAGCCGCCGGTGATGTCGCGGACGCGGGTGCCGAGGATGGTGCCCGCGTAGGCGTTCGCCCAGCGGGAGAGCAGTCTCCGGTGGGCGCCCCACGCGTCGGACAGGGTGCCGCCCTCGACGTAGCGGCTGCCGATGGTGACGCCCGCGCCCGTGGCGAGGGCGACGCCCAGCATCTCGGGGACCCGGGCGACCGGGTGGCTGCCGTCGGCGTCCATCTGCAGCACGTAGCGGGCGCCGTCCGTGATGGCCCGCGTCATGCCCGCCGCGTACGCGCGGCCCAGCCCCTCCTTGCCCGCCCGGTGCAGCACGGCCATCCGCTCGCCGCCGAAGCGGCTCACGTACTCCTCGGCGATGTCGCCGGTGCCGTCGGGGCTGGAGTCGTCGACGACGAGCAGCCGGAGTCCTGGCAGGGGCAGCGCCATGAGCGCCTCCGCCATGCCCGGCAGGTTGCCCGCCTCGTTGTACGTCGGCATGACGACGGTGAGCGGGGTCGCGGCCCAGTCGTCCGGCAGTGCGACCGCGCGGCTCGTCGGCTTCGTGTCCGGCTTCGCATCCGGCTTCGACGGCATCGACTCTCCCTGATCTGTCAGACAATCGGGTCCACTTTAGACGTAATGCCCTATTTCGAGGCATAGGGCGCTCGGCGGGGGCGTGGCACGCCGTGGTCCATCTGGGCAGACGGCAGGAGGACGGTCCGGGTTGCCTGACAGCACGAGGGTGCCCCGGGCCGTGCGGCCCGGGGCACCCTCGTGTTCGGTGCTGTCGCGTTACGAGTGCGTGCGCAACAGCGTGCGCATCGTCCGCATGGCCACCGACAGGTTCGCCAGGTCGAAGGCGTCCGAGCCCTGGATCTCCTCCAGCGTCGTGCGCGCACGGCCCAGGATCGGCGCGTTCTTCTCCTCCCACGCCTTGAACCGCTGCTCCGGCGACGACGTGCCGTTGCCCGCCGCCAGCACGTCGGCGGTGAGCGCGGCGTGCGCCGCGTACAGGTCCTCGCGGATCGACGCACGCGCCATCGACTGCCAGCGGTCGGCCCGCGGGAGCTCGATGATGCGGTCCATCAGCTGCGTGATGGAGAGCCGGTCGGCGAGGTCGTAGTAGACCTCGGCGACGGCCAGCGCGCCCTTGCCCATCCGGTCGCCGATCTGCACGATGTCCAGCGTCGGGAACGCCGACGAGAACCCGGCGACCCGCTCGGCCAGCTCCTCCGGCACCCCGGCGCCGGTCAGCTCGTCGAGGATCGACTGGTACCACTCGGCGTCCGCGCCGCGCAGCATCTTCGGCAGGGCCGCCCAGACCTCGGCGACGCCCTCCTTGAAGAAGTCGATCGTCTCGGCCAGCTGCAGCGGCTGCGGCCGGTTGTTCAGCAGCCACCTGGTACCGCGCTCGACGAGCCGCCGCGAGTGCAGCCGGATCCGGGTCTGGACATCGGCGGCGACGACATTGTCGAGCGCCTCGACCGCGTCCCACACCTCGCTCAGGCCGAAGATCTCGCGCGCGGCGAGCTGCGCCCGCACGATCTCCTCCAGCGACGCACCGGTCTCCTCGCGGAGGCGGTGCAGGAAGGTCGAACCGCCCGTGTTCACCGTGTCGTTGACGAGCACCGTCGTGATGATCTCGCGACGCAGCGCGTGCGCGTCGATCGCGTCGAGGTACTTGTCGCGCAGCGCCTGCGGGAAGTAGGCGTGCAGCAGCCGGCGCAGGTACGGGTCGTCCGGCAGCGACGTCGTGATCAGCTCGTCGGCGGCCGTGATCTTCGTGTACGCGAGGAGGACGGCCAGCTCCGGCTGGCTCAGGCCGCGGCCGGTGTTGAGGAGTTCCTTGATCTGCCGGTCGTTCGGCAGGAACTCCAGGGACCGGTCGAGGTGCCCCTGCTTGCCCAGCCGGCGCATGAACCGCTGGTGGGCGTGGAGCAGCGACGCGGACTGCGCCTCGGCGTTGCCGAGGGCGGTGTTCTGCGCGTAGTTGTTGCGCAGCACCAGGTGCCCGACCTCGTCGGTCATCGCGGCGAGCAGCTTGTTGCGCTGCTTGACGGTCATGTCCCCGTCGGAGACCAGGCCGTTGAGCAGGATCTTGATGTTGACCTCGACGTCGGACGTGTTCACGCCCGCGCTGTTGTCGATGGCGTCCGTGTTGACCTTGCCGCCGGTGCGGGCGAACTCGATGCGGCCCAGCTGGGTCGCGCCGAGGTTGCCGCCCTCGCCGATGACCTTGGCGCGGACGTCCTGGCCGTCGACGCGGATGGCGTCGTTGGCCTTGTCGCCGACGTCCGCGTTCGACTCGGCGGACGACTTCACGTACGTGCCGATGCCGCCGTTCCACAGCAGGTCGACCGGGGCCTGGAGGATGGCCTTCATCAGTTCGGCCGGGGTCATCTTGGCCTGGCCGGACTCGATGCCGAGGGCCTCGCGGATGTGGGCGTTGAGCTGGATCGCCTTGGCGGAGCGCGGGAAGACGCCGCCGCCCGCGGAGATCAGCTCCTTGTTGTACTCGGCCCAGCTGGAGCGCGGCAGCTCGAACATGCGGCGGCGCTCGGCGTACGAGGTCTCCGCGTTCGGCTTCGGGTCGATGAAGATGTGCCGGTGGTCGAAGGCGGCGACCAGGCGGATGTGCTCGGACAGCAGCATGCCGTTGCCGAACACGTCACCGCTCATGTCGCCGACACCGACGACCGTGAAGTCCTCGGACTGCGTGTCGACGCCCAGCTCGCGGAAGTGCCGCTTGACGGACTCCCAGGCGCCGCGCGCGGTGATGCCCATGCCCTTGTGGTCGTAGCCGGCCGAGCCGCCCGACGCGAAGGCGTCCCCGAGCCAGAAGTTGTACGACTCGGCGACCCCGTTGGCGATGTCGGAGAAGGACGCCGTGCCCTTGTCGGCCGCGACGACGAGGTACGTGTCGTCCTCGTCGTGCCGCACGACGTCGGCGGGCGGCACGACCTCACCGGCCACCAGGTTGTCGGTGATGTCGAGCAGCGCCGAGATGAAGGTCTTGTACGAGGCGACGCCCTCGGCCATCCAGGCGTCCCGGTCCACCGACGGGTCGGGCAGCTGCTTGGCGACGAAGCCGCCCTTCGCGCCCACCGGCACGATGACGGTGTTCTTCACCATCTGCGCCTTCACCAGACCGAGGATCTCGGTACGGAAGTCCTCGCGCCGGTCGGACCAGCGCAGACCACCGCGGGCCACCTTGCCGAAGCGCAGGTGGACGCCCTCGACGCGCGGCGAGTACACCCAGATCTCGTAGGCGGGCCGCGGCTCGGGCAGGTCGGGGATGGCCTGCGGGTCGAGCTTCATGGAGACGTACGTGTGCGGCTTGCCGCCCCCCGCCTCCTGGAAGAAGTTCGTGCGCAGGGTCGCCTTGATGACGGTCAGGAAGGACCGCAGGATCCGGTCCTCGTCGAGCGAGGCGACCTGGTCGAGCGCCCCGTCGAGCTCTTCGAGCAGCCCGTCGGTCAGCTCGGTGCCGGCGCGCTGCCGGTCCGGGGACATCCGCGCCTCGAACAGCGACACCAGCAGCCGCGTGGTGTGCACGTTCGTCCGGAGGGTGTCCTCCATGTAGTCCTGGCTGAACGTGGAACCGGCCTGGCGCAGGTACTTGGCGTACGCGCGCAGCACCATCGCCTGCCGCCAGTTCAGTCCGGCGCCCAGCACGAGGGCGTTGAAGCCGTCGTTCTCGGCGAGACCGGTCCAGGTCGCGGCGAACGCCTCCTGGAACCGCTCGCGGCCGTCGGCACCCAGCTCGTCACCGCTGCCGTTCGCCGGCTTCGGCATGCGCAGGCCGAAGTCGTAGATCCACGCGGTCGTCCGGTCCGCGCAGCGCAGCTCGTACGGGCGCTCGTCGGTGACCTCGACGCCGAGCCGCTGCAGCACCGGCAGGACGGCGGACAGGGAGACGGGCGCACCGGTCCGGTAGATCTTGAAGCGGCGCTCGCCGGGGGCCGCGCCCACCGGCTCGTACAGGGAGAGCGCGAAGTCCTTGGCGCCGTGGGTGAGCTGCTCCAGGTGGACCAGGTCGGCGACGGCGGCCCGCGGCGAGTGGTCCGCCTTGTAGCCCTCGGGGAACGCCTGGCCGTAGCGGCGCAGCAGCTCGGCGGCGCGCTCCTCGCCGCACTCGGCGTTCAGCGCCTCGCCGAAGCCGTCGGCCCAGGAGCGGGCGGCCTCGACCAGCCGGGCCTCGATGCGGTCCTTGTCGGCGTCGGACAGCTGCGGCAGCTCGGTGCCCGGGGGGACCCGGACGACGAAGTGCAGCCGGGACAGGATCGACTCGGTGTTCCAGGCGGTGAAGTCGACGCTGGTGCCGCCGAGCTCCTCCTTCAGGATGTCGATGATCCGCAGCCGGACGCCCGTCGTGTAGCGGTCGCGCGGCAGGTAGACGAGGGCCGAGTAGTAGCGGCCGTACTCGTCCTTGCGCAGGTAGAGCCGCAGCCGGCGGCGCTCCTGGAGGTACAGGACGGAGGTGACGATGGAGCGCAGCTCGTCGACGGGCGTCTGGAAGAGCTCGTCGCGCGGGTACGTCTCCAGGATCTGCAGCAGGTCGCGGCCGTCGTGGCTGTTGGGCGAGAAGCCCGCGCCCTTGAGGACCTCGGCGACCTTGCGGCGGATGACGGGGACGCGGCGCACGCTCTCGGTGTACGCGGCGGAGGAGAAGAGACCCAGGAAGCGCCGCTCGCCGATGACGTTGCCCTCGGCGTCGAACTTCTTCACGCCGACGTAGTCGAGGTAGCTGGGGCGGTGCACGGTGGCGCGGCTGTTGGCCTTCGTCAGGACGAGCAGCCGGTGCTCACGGGCCTTGGCGCGGGCGTCGGCGGGCAGCCGGTTGAAGGACGGCGAGACCGGGTGGTGCTCGTCGGCCTCGTGGTGCGGGTCGGAGCGCAGGATGCCGAGGCCGGTGCCGGGCACCGCGGCGAGCGAGTCGTCGTCGGTGAGCGTGTACTCGCGGAAGCCCAGGAACGTGAAGTGGTCGGCGGACAGCCAGCGCAGCAGCTCGCGGGCCTCCTCGACCTCCTGGTCGCGCAGGTCGTCGGCGGTCGGCTCGCTGGGCAGCTCGTCCGCGATGCGCAGCGCGGAGTCGCGCATCTTCTCCCAGTCCTCGACGCACTCGCGCACGTCGGACAGGACGCGCAGCAGGTCCGCGGTGATCTGCTTGAGGTCGGCGCGGTCGGTCTCGCGGTCCGTCTCGACGTGGATCCACGACTCGGTGACCACGTCGTGGGCGTCGGTGGACGCGCCCGCGGGGAGCACCTCCAGGAGCTTGCCCGCGACGTCGCGGCGGACGAGGACCTGCGGGTGGATGACGACGTGGATGCCGCGCCCCTGCCGGGACAGCTCGTTCGTGACGGAGTCCACGAGGAACGGCATGTCGTCGGTGACGACCTCGACGACGGAGTGGCTGCAGGTCCAGCCGTTCTCCTCGACGGTCGGCGTGTGGACCCTGACGTTCGCGGTGCCCTGCGGACGGTTCTCGGCGAGTCGGTAGTGCGAGTACGCCGCTCCGAAGACGTCGACCGGGTCACGGTCGCTCAGGTCCTCCGGTGCAGTGTGCAGGTAGTAGCGCTGGAGGAACGCGAGCACGGTGTCCCGGTCGGGAGTGCCCTCGTCCGTCGCCCCAGTCGGTAGGTGCCCCCCTACCGGGCTGTTCTCAGCTACCCGGGCGGCCCGTGCGAGCAGCTCGGCCTTGGCTTCGTCCAGCTTGGTCTGCATTGTCCTCTGGCTCCTGTCGCGCGCCGTTGCGTGACGTAGAAAAAAGTGGTTCGACGTAACGCCGCGACGCGGGGTCTCCGGTCTGCGACGACGTTATGCCGGGATGGGAGAAGAGCGGACGGGAATGCGCCATTTTCAACGTACTGGCCATCCGCCGGAAACGATCAGCGTCTGAGCGCCGGGCACGTCCGCTGTGGCGGTCCGTGAGCTCCCGGCGCGGGCAGGGGGCGACGATGCCCCCGCGAGATATCGCGCTGATCACGGGTCCAGGCTATCGCTCTCCGCCCGGGAGTCGTCATGAGCCGTATGTGTACAAAACTGGGGGTCGAACTTTGACACTCTGCACAGAACCGCGCCCTCTTGTCAGGATCCCGGCACGGCGGCAGGTTGGGCGCAGGCCCATCAGCGAGGGGAGCGTGCGACCCATGGCACCCAAGATCCTGATCGTGACCGGCGACGCGGCGGAGTCCCTGGAGGTGCTCTACCCCTACCAGCGGCTGCGCGAGGAGGGCTACGAGGTCGACATCGCGGCCCCCACCCGCAAGAAGCTCCGCTTCGTGGTCCATGACTTCGAGCCCGGCTTCGACACGTACACGGAGAAGCCCGGCTACACCTGGCCGGCCGATCTGGCCTTCGCGGAAGTCGATCCGGGCCAGTACGCCGCTCTGGTGATCCCGGGCGGCCGGGCCCCCGAGTACCTGCGCGGCGACGGCGAGCTCCGCAAGATCGTCAAGGCCTTCTTCGACACCGACAAACCCATCGCGCAGATCTGTCACGGACCGCTCCTGACGGCGTCCGTGGACGGGCTGCGGGGCCGGCGCGTGACGGCGTACCCGGCGCTCGAACCCGACATGCAGGCGGCCGGTGCCACCTTCCAGGACGCGGAGGCGGTGGTCGACGGCACACTGGTCTCGTCCCGGGCCTGGCCGGACCACTCGGCGTGGATGCGGGAGTTCCTCACGGTGCTGCGGGCGAAGGCACCGGCCTCCTGAACAGCCCGCGGGGTCCGGGCGGGCTGTTGTGCCGAGCGGCGGTGGCTGCCCCGCCGACGAGGGCAGCCACCCGAGTGCCGTCCCCCGGGCGTCACGACGGAGGGCCGTTGCCACGACAGCCGTGGGGAGTTGACCATTACTGCCCGACGCTCCGCCGCACCGCTTCCTCCCGGAGGAACGCGACACAACGACAGCTTCCCGGCGGGCCGACGCCCGTGACATCGGTATTCCGGGAGACCGGTATACGCATTGGTACGGCGGGGTGACGGCTCCGTATACCTAGGACCGGTCAGTCACCGGTGGGGACGGCCACCCCGGCCACGGCCCGCACCTCGGTCCGCGAGCCCACCCCCAGCTTCGCCAGGATGTGCTCCACATGGGCGTCGGCCCGCCGGGAAGCTGTCGTTGTGTCGCGTTCCTCCGGGAGGAAGCGG
>NZ_JAMOLN010000302.1 GCF_024448165.1 Streptomyces longispororuber | reverse complement strand
GCGCTTCACCCACAGGTACGCGTCCACCAGCGGGTTCCCGGTCCGGGTCGTGGGGGGCGTGCCGAGGGCCCGGCCCGGCGGATTGCACCAGGCGTCGGTGCCGGAGTAGGGGCCGTTGCCGTTGCGGCTCGTGTCGATGACCATGTGTTTGCCGCCGCCGAGCGCCGCGACCAGGCGTTTGCCGTAGGCCGAAGTCTCCGCGTTCGTAAGGTAGTTGGAGACGTTCAGGGCCACTCCGGCCGCTCTCGCCACCCCGGCCGACCGCAGTGCGGCCGCGAGTTGCCCTACGTCGGGGATCCAGGTCGCGTTGCCCGCGTCGAGGTAGACGCGGGTGTGGGGGCGGGCGGCGATGCGCTGGATCGCGTAGGCGAGGAGGGCGTAGCGCTCCTTGGTGTTCGCGCCCGCGCAGCCCGCGACCGTGGACGCCACGGCGTCCGGTTCCACCACCACGTACGCGCCGCGCGAGCCGAGGCCCGCGGCGAAGGAGTCGACGTAGGCCCGGTAGGCCGCGGCGTCGCGGGCGCCGCCCGAGGAGTAGGCCCCGCAGTCGCGGTGCGGGATGTGGTAGGTGACCAGGACCGCGGTGCGGTGGGCGCGGGCCGCCGCCAGGGTGACGGAGCGGACCGTGCGGCCGGGGTTCGGGTCGTTGAGCCAGACCGCCTGGGGGCGGGTGGCGATGCGGTCGATGAGGCGGGCCTCGGCGTAGCGGTGCTGGGCGCGGTACGCGGCCGCCTGGCGGGACGCCGCCGTGTCCGGGTCGACCCAGAAGGCCACGGACGGCGCCTGGGCCGAGGGGGTCAGCGTCAGGAACGCCGCCAGCAGGGTGCCCAGGACCGGGCGTGAGGACATGACCATGCGCGGATGATGCGGGGGCGCCCGGCCGGTGCGGTGGTACGACCGGCCGGGGCGTCCACGGGTCCACTCGTTCAGCCCTCCGGGACCGGATCGGCGGAGCGCCGGCGCTCCGTCCGGCAGATCACCCCGTACAGGCCGGCGGCCACCGCCGTGCCGATGAACCAGGAGTAGGCCGCCACGGAGTCGAAGGCGGGGACGAGGGCGAGGATCACCGCCAGGGTCGCCGACGGGAGGAACGCGGCGAGCGCCTTCGGGTTCACGCCGCGCCGGTAGTAGTAGCGCGACCCCGGGCTCGCGTCGAAGAGGGCCGCGTCGTCGATGCGGCCGCGCTTCACCCAGAAGTAGTCGAGCATGATGATGCCGAAGAGCGGGCCGAGGAAGGCGCCGAGGCCGCCCAGGAAGTAGTTCACGACGTTCGGGTTCGAGTAGAGGTTCCACGGGGTGACCACCAGGGCCAGCACCGTCGAGATCGCCCCGCCCACCTTGAACGTGATCTTCTGCGGCCAGACGTTCGCCAGGTCGTAGGCCGGGGAGACGAAGTTGGCGACGATGTTGACGCCCATCGTGGCGATCGCGAAGGTCAGCGCGCCGAAGACGAGGACCCAGGTGTTGCCGATCCGCGCGACGAGCAGCGCCGGGTCGGTGATCGCCTCGCCGAAGACCTCCAGGCTGCCGGCGGTGACGACGACCGAGAGGACCACGAACGCCGTGGAGTTGATCGGCAGGCCCCAGAAGTTGCCGCGCCGCACGGTCCGGTAGTCGGGCGCGAAGCGCGAGAAGTCGCAGAAGTTGAGCATCAGCGTGCCGTACGTCGCGAGGATCAGTCCTATCGCGCCGAACCACTGCCGGAACTGCTCGCCCGTGGAGACCGGGTGCGGGGTGGTGGTCAGCGAGATCGTCCAGCCCGCCTTGGCCCAGATCCAGACGGCGAGCGCGAGCATGACGACCCAGATCGCGGGGCCGCAGAAGTCCTGGAACTTGCGGACCGATTCCATCCCCTGCGTGATGATCAGGGACTGGACGAGCCAGAGCGCGAGGAAGGACGCCCAGCCCAGGGCGTGCAGGCCCAGGAAGGAGTGGTGCGTCCACGACTCCATGCCGGGGAAGGCGGCCAGCACCATCACGTTTACCGCGACCGATGCCAGGTAGGTCTGGATTCCGTACCACATGATGGCGATGACGGCCCGGACGAGCGCAGGGATGTTGGCTCCCCAGACGCCGAAGCTGATGCGGCTGACGACGGGGAACGGGACGCCGTGGCGCTGGCCGACGCGGCCCATCGCGTTGCATCCCACGTAGATCAGGACGAACCCGATGAGCAGGGCCGTGAAGATCTGCCAGGCGTTGAGTCCGAGCACCAACAGGCCGGCGGCGAACGTGTAGTTGCCGAGGTTGTGGACGTCGGACATCCACAGGGCGAAGAGGTCGAAGACCTTCCACTTGCGTTCGCCGGCGGGGGCGAGGTCCTCGTTGACGAGGCGGGGATCGGGGGTGAAGTCGCGGCTGTTGTGCGTCTGGACGGGTTCGGCCACAGACATGGGTGAGCCTCCCAGGGACGTGCGGGGGACGAAGGCGCCCGTTCCACCGGCGCCTGTTTGGTATACCAAACAGGCGTCATCGTCCCGCCCGTGACGGCACTCGGCAATGTCGGTGCGGTTACGGCTCGGTAAAAGGCCCCCCATGCCGCGCCGCCGGCCGATCGGCGAGGATGGGCACATGACGACGGCGGAACCGCTCGGAGCGGTGCGCGAACGCGTGCTCGGCACGCTGCGGCAGGACATCATCAGCGGTCGCCTGCGGCCCGGCGACCGGCTGGTCGAGCGGGAGCTCGCCGACCGGTTCGGCGTGTCCCGGGTGCCGGTGCGCGAGGCGATCAGGGCGCTGCTCGCCGAGGGCTTCGTGACGTTCGAGACCCCGCGCAGAGCCGTGGTGCGCACCCTGACCCGGGCCGACGTCGCCGAACTCTTCGAGCTGCGCGAGGCGTTGGAGGTGTACGCGGCCGGGCTCGCCGCCGAGCGGGCCTCCCGGGACGATCTGGCGCACCTGGAGGAGCTGCTCGACCTGGCCGCCCGCGCCACCCGCGACGACGACGCCGAGGCGACCACCGACGTCAACTCCCGCTTCCACGACCGGCTGCTCGCCATGGCGGGCAACGGACTGCTGCTCACCGTGATGCAGCCGGTCGCGGGCCGGCTGCGCTGGCTGACCCGGCGCAACGAGGAGTGGCCCCAACAGCTCGCCGAGCACCGGGAGTTGTACGAGGCGGTGGCCGCCGGCGACCCGGAGCGGGCGCGGGCCGTGGCGCTGGCCCACGTCCGCACCAACTACACCTCGACCGTGCGTCACCTCTTCGGCGACGCCGAGGACTGACCGCACGCGGGTCCGGGCCAGGGCCCGCGTCAGACCGTGGCGGACCCTCCGAACCGGTCGGTGGCGGCGACCAGCAGGTCCACGATGCCGGGCGCGCCGGCGTTGTGCCCGGCGTCGTCCACGAGCATCAGCTCGGCGTCCGGCCACGCCTCGGCCAGCCGCCACGGCAGGCCGATGAGGTTCTGCATGTCCACGCTGCCCTGCACCACGACGCCCGGAAGGCCCTTGAGCAGCGGCAGGTCGCGCAGCACCGTGTCGGGCGCGTCCAGGAAGTGGTCACGGGACCAGTAGTGGGTGACGGTGCGAGCGAACCCGTAGCGGAAGCCGGGGGCCTGGTAGCGGGGCACGGAGCGGTGCGGCTGCGAGGCCATCGCGGTCTCCCAGTCGGTCCAGGCCAGCGCGGCCCGCTCGCGCACCGCGGAGTCGGGCGACTCCAGGAGCCGGTGGTACGCGGCCGCGAGGTCGCCGTCCCGCTCTGCCTCCGGCACCCCCGCCGCGAACGCGGCGAACGCCTCGGGGAACACCGTCCCGAGGCCGCGCGTCAGCAGGGCGACCTCCTCCCGGCTGCCGGTGGCCAGGCCCGTGAGGACCAGCTCGGAGACGGCGTCCCGGTGCATCTGCGCGTACCGGAGCCCGAGCGCCGAGCCGAACGAGACGCCCCACACCAGCCAGCGTTCGATGCCCAGATGGGCGCGGAGCAGCTCCAGGTCGGCTATGAGGTGCGGCAGCGTGTTCACACGCATGTCGGTGTCGTACGCGCGGGCCGACGGCGTGGAGCGGCCGGCGCCGCGCTGGTCGAGCAGGACGATCCGGTAGCGCTCGGGGTCGAAGAGGCGCCGCATGAACGGCGAGGCACCGGACCCCGGCCCCCCGTGCAGCACGACGGCGGGCTTGCCGCGCGGGTTGCCGCAGGTCTCCCAGTGGATCCGGTTGCCGTCGCCGACATCGAGGCGGCCGTGGTCGTACGGTTCGATGTCCGGGTACAGGGGCATCGCCCGAGCCTACGCGGCGAGAGCCTCAGCCCGCCTTGATGGTGCGCATCCGCCCGTAGGCGTACACGCACCCGGCGAGCGCCAGGTCGGACAGGAGCATGAAGCCGATGGAGTACGAGTCCTTGGCGCTGTAGATCGCGCCCATCACCAGCGGCGGGACGAAGCCGCCGAGGCCGCCCATCGCGCCGACGATGCCGGTCACCGAGCCCACCTGGGGCTGCGGGGTGACCTGCGAGACGAGGGCGAAGACGCTGCCGCTCGCGGTGCCCAGGCCCGCCGCCATCAGCAGGAAGCAGATGGTGCCCATCGGGTTCAGGGCCGGGTCGAACGCCTGGAGGATCGCGAACAGGGCGACCAGGGCGAGGGCCCACGCCGTGACGAGCGCCGGGTGGACCCGGTCGGAGAGCCAGCCGCCGATCGGCCGGAAGATCACGGTGACGAGCGCGAATCCGGCCGCCTTGGTGCCCGCCTCCGTGGGGCTCAGCTCGTACCAGGTCTTCAGGTACGTGGGCAGGTAGACGCCGAACGCGACGATGCCGCCGAACCCGATCGCGTACAGCGCCGACAGCTCCCAGGTGACGCGCAGCTTGCCTGCGGCGCCGAGCCGGGTGCCGAGCGAGGTCGTGGGGATCTTGCGGTCCGGGTGGTCGGTGATCAGGGCCGCGGCGAGGACCGCGTACGCGGCGAGCCCGATGGCGACGACGATGAAGGGCAGGTTCTCGCCGTGCTTGGCGATGCGCGGGGTGAAGTAGCCGGAGAGGGCGACGCCGCCCATGCCCATGCCGAAGATGCCGAGGGCGAGGCCGCGGTGGGCCGGCGGGAACCAGGAGTTCACCAGCGGGATGCCGATGGCGAAGGTGGTGCCGCCCAGGCCGAGCAGGAAGCCGACCGCGATCATCGCGCCGAAGTTGTGCCGGGCCGGGATCACCAGGAGCACGGGGATGATGGTGAGCGCCGAGATCAGCGGGAACAGCAGCTTGGCGCCGTACCGGTCGGTGAGCGCGCCGACCGGGATGCGGCCCAGCGAGCCCACGAGCACGGGGACAGCGACCAGGAACGACTGGGCGAACGAGCTGAGCTTCAGGTCCGAGCCGAAGACGCCGGCGAGCGGCGCGATCAGGTTCCAGGCCCAGAAGGTGAGCGCGAAGCCCACGGTGGCCACGACGAGGTTGCGATAGGCCGCGGCCGGCGGCTTGGTGTGCGGCGAGGTCTCCGTTGGCGTCACCCTTTCACGCTAGGAAGGGTCACCTGTCCGCTCCTGTTCTGTTGCTCCGTTCGGTGGCGTCACGGGCAGTCCCGCTTCCGTGGCCGCGCGGGCCAGCACCTCTCGCAGCATGGCCGGGGTGAGCCGTCCCGTGAAGGTGTTGCGCTGGCTGACGTGGAAGCAGCCGTGGACGCCGAGTCCACCGAGGTCGGTCCGGGTGCCGTGGGCGAAGGCCGGGCGGGGGCGGGGCACCCCCCAGCCGGCCTCGGCGAACGCGGGCAGCGCCGCCTGCCAGCCGAACGCGCCGAGCACGACGACCGAGCGCAGGGTCGGCCGCAGCAGACCCAAGCTCCCGCACGAGCCAGGAGCGGCAGGTGTCGCGCTCGGCCGGGGTCGGCTTGTTGGCGGGCGGCGCGCAGTGCACGGGTGCGGTGATGCGGACGCCGCGCAGGGTGAGGCCGTCGTCGGCGCTCACGGCGTCCGGCCGGGAGGCCAGCCCGAGGTCGTACAGGGCCCGGAAGAGGACGTCGCCCGACCGGTCGCCGGTGAACATGCGGCCCGTGCGGTTGGCGCCGTGCGCGGCGGGCGCGAGGCCGACGATCAGCAGGGCGGCGTCGGGCGGGCCGAAGCCGGGGACGGGCCTGCCCCAGTACGTCCGGTCGGCGAAGGCCGCGCGCTTGGTGCGCGCGATCTCTTCCCGCCACTCGACCAGCCGGGGGCAGGCCCGGCAGTGGGTGATCCGCTCGTCGAGTTCGCTGAGACCGTCCACCCCACCACCGTAGGGGTTAGGGCCTGTCTCCCAGATCCCTCCTGCCCTTCGGGCGGACGGAGGGATCTGGGAGACAGGCCCTAGGTGAACGCGGCCCCCAGCGCGACGAACGCGCAGATCAGGAGGAACAGGATCGCGAGGAGCGGCCAGACGAACCGCAGGTACTTGTCGTAGCCGACCTTGGCGAGGGCGACACCGCCGATGGTGACGGCGGTCGTCGGCACCCACAGGTTCATCCAGCCGCTGGCCGCCTGCCACGCGGTGACGACCACCGCGCGCGAGACGCCCGCGAAGTCGGCGAGCGGCGCGAGGATCGGCATGGCGAGGGTGGCGTGCCCGGACGTGGACGGGATGAGGAAGGCCAGCGGCAGGTTCACGACGAAGACGATGATCGCGAAGATGCCGGACGAGGTGCCCTTCACGACGCCCTCGATGGCGTGCAGGACGGTGTCCGTGATCTTCGAGTTGTTCATGATCACGGTGACACCGCGGGCGAGCAGGATGACGAGCGCGGGCGACACGAAGTCGGCGGCGCCCTGGATGATCGTCGAGCTGAGCTTCTGCTCCCCCATCCGCGCGACGATCCCGACGAGCACCGCCGCGACCAGGAACAGCGCCGCCAACTGCGGGAAGGACCAGTCGAGTTCCCAGCCGTAGGGGGTGGCGTCCGCGTCGCCGGTCAGGGCGCTCGACCAGGGCACGACCGAGAAGATCATGAAGGCGAAGACGAGGGCGGTGCCGACCAGGACCGCCTTGTGCAGACCGGAGAGTTCGGGCACCTCGGCGGCGTCCGACGCCGCCTTGTCACGGTCCTTGTCCCCCGGCAGGAACCCGGACAGCGAGCGGTCCGGGTTCTTCTGTACGCGCTTCGCGTAGCGGACGACGTACAGGACCGTCACCGCGGTCAGCACGATCCACATCACGAACCGCAGGGCGATGCCGTCGCCGAGCGAGATGTCGGCGGCCGAGGACGCGACGCCGGTCGCGAACGGGTTGACCGTGGAGCAGAGCACGCCGATGCCCGCGCCGAGGATGATCGCGCCGACCGCCGTCATCCGGTCGTAGCCGAGCGCGAGCATCAGCGGCACGATCAGACCGTAGAACCCGAGGGTCTCCTCGGCGAAGCCCTCGACGGTGCCGAGCACCGAGAAGACGACCATGACGCCCGCGATGAGCAGCGCCCCGCGGTCCCGCAGCCGGTGCGCGAGGCGGCCGATGCCGCGGTCGAGGGCGCCGGTCGCGAAGACGACGGTGATGAACGCGCCGATGGCGAGCACGAAGAGGAAGACGCCCGCGCTGCCGTACAGGTCACCGGAGTTGTCGGGCGAGACGAGGGAGGTCTTCGGGTCCTGGATGCCGTAGAGGCCGTTGACCGGGGAGAGGAAGAGGTCGTTGAGCCGGTCGACGAAGGACTGGCCGGAGCCGACGCGGTGGTAGGTGCCCTCGACGGGGGCGCCGTCACCGTTCCTGTCGTACTGCCCGGAGGGGATGAGGAAGGCGAGGAGCCAGACCGCGATCGTGACGACGGCGAGGACGGTGAGGGCGCTGGGGAAGGTGAACTTCTTCTTGCCCGGCGGCTGTTCGGGCGCCTGCTCGGGCGCTTCGGTGGTGCTCATGACCCGGCGCCCTTGAAGTCGGCGGCGTACTCGCGCACGAACGCGCACATCGCGACGACCGTGGCGCGCAGCTCGGAGAAGAGGACGCGCTCGTTCGGGGCGTGCAGGTTGCACATGCTGTCCTGGGCGCCGAACAGGAGGACCTCGGCGTCCGGGGCGGCCTGGGCGAGGCCGTTGACGAGCGGGATGGAGCCGCCGGTCGCCACGTACGACGCCTCGGTGCCCCACGCCTCCTTGAGGGCGGTGCGGGCGGCGCGGTAGGCGGGGCCGCCGGTGGACGCCTCGTAGCCGGGGCCCGTGTCGCCGGGGGTGACGGTGAGCGGGACACCGAACGGCTTGAGGGCACGCAGGTGCCGCACGAGCAGCTCCTGGGCCTCGACCGGGTCCTGCTTCGGATGGAAGCGCAGGTTCAGCTTGGCTCGGGCGTACGGGACGACGGCCGACGCGGCGCCGTCGACGGTGGGGGCGTCGATGCCGATGACGGTGATGGCGGGGCCGGACCAGAGGCGTTCGCCGAGGGTGCCGCTGCCGAGCAGTGGCAGGTCGTCGGTGACGCCGGCGAGGTCGCGGAACTCGTCCTCGGTGTAGCTGGTGCCGGTCCACTGCTCGCGCCGCAGCCCGTCGACGGCCACGTCCCCGTGGACGTCGTGGAGGGTGGCCAGGGCCTTGAGGAGGACGAGCAGCGCGTCGGGGGCGGCGCCGCCGAACTCGCCGCTGTGCCGCGGCTCCTGGAGCGTGCGGACCTCGACCGTCACCTCGGCGGCGCCGCGCAGTCCCGTGGTCAGGGTGGGGGTGCCGGGGCGGAGGTTGCCGAGGTCGGCGATGACCATGGCGTCGCAGGCGAACCGCTCGGCGTCGGTGGGCGGATAGCCGTCGAAGGGGCTGCCGTACTCCTCCTGCCCCTCGAAGACGATCTTGACGCCGACGGGCGGGCGGCCGCCGAAGACCCGCAGCATGCCGAGGTGCGCGATGACGTTGGACTTGTCGTCGGCGATGCCGCGGGCGCGCAGTCCGCCCCCACCCGCTTCCTCGACGGGTGTCGGCTCGAACGGCGGCGACCGCCACAGGCTCTCGTCGCCGGGCGGCTGCACGTCGTAGTGGGAGTAGAGCAGGACGGTGGGCGCGTCCGGGGTGGGCGGCGGGATCTCACCGAAGATCACCGGGGCCGTGTCAGGCAGGTCGATGCGCTCGATCCGCTCGACGCCCACCTCGCGCAGCAGGCCCACCAGCAGGTCGTGGGCCTCCTGGACCGGTCCGGCGGGGAAGCCGGGGAAGGCCACCGACGGGATGGCGGCCAGTCGCTCCAGATCGGACGTGAGCCCGTCCATCAGTCGGTCCACTGCGGCCTGCAGATCGTTGTCCGGGTCCATCGCGGCCATCACGTACGCGCCCCTCGCTGTCGACTACATGCGGTTTGCCCGGATTATCCGTGCTGGGCCGGG
>NZ_JAMOLN010000301.1 GCF_024448165.1 Streptomyces longispororuber | reverse complement strand
CAGCGGCCCAGCACGCCACCCCCGTCGACTCGACGTACAACCCCCGCGAGGCGAGATCGAGCTGGGCGTGCCGGATCTGATCCTCCGTCACCGTGTGGAACGCGCCCCCCGATTCCCGTACGGCCCGAAGGATCTGGCGGGCCCGCGGCGGTCTCGGAATGGCGATGCCCTCGGCGAACGTGGGAGCCATGGGTGTCACGCCGACCAGATCGTCCGCCCCGGCCCGCCACGCCTCCGCGAGCGGCGCCACCGCGGCGGCCTGGACGGCGTGCAGCGCGGGCCGCCGGTCGATGAGCCCCGCCGTGTGCAGCTCGGCTACGGCGAGCGCGGCACCCAGCAGGAGGGTGCCGTTGCCGACGGGCACCACCAGGACGTCGGGCAGCCGGCCGCCCAGGTCCTCCCACAGCTCGTGGACGTAGGTCTTCGTGCCGTGCAGGAAGTACGGGTTGTGGACGTGGCTGGCGTAGAAGACCCCGTCCTCGTCGGCCGCGGCCCGCGCCGCGACCGCGGTCGCCTCGCGGTCGCCCGCGACCACCTCGAGCCGGGCGCCGTGCGCGGCGATCTGCTCCAGCTTCTTGGCCGACGTCCCCTCGGGGACGTAGACGGTGCAGGCCAGCCGGGCGCGGGCGCAGTACGCCGCGATCGCGGTGCCCGCGTTGCCGCTGCTGTCGGCGATGACCCGGTCGGGCCGCAGCCGGGCGGCCAGCGCGGCGAGCAGCACGGCGCCGCGGTCCTTGAACGACAGCGTCGGCATGAGGAAGTCCAGCTTCGCCGAGACGGTGCCGGTCAGCGGGACGACCGGGGTGCGGCCCTCCCCGAGGGTGCACTCGGGCACGGGCAGCGGCAGGCACTCCGCGTACCGCCAGAGCGAACCGACCCTGCCGGAGAGTGACTTGAGCGGTGCCGGAGTGGGGGAGTGATCGAGGTCGAGTGGACCCCGGCAGGCCGGGCAGCACCAGGCGAGGGAGCCGCCGGGGACGCGGGTGCCGTCGCGCGGACAGTAGCTGTCGGGGAGGGCGCTCATGAGGAGAGCGTAGGCACCCGCGTGAACCAAACGTACGGACGATCCGTGTGTCGATGTGTGAATCACGCACTACCTGGAGAAAGTCGCTGCGTAAAGCCCTGAGCGCTCCCAAGTCATCACTTCGAGTGATTCCTTGGCCTTTGCTTGCACGCTCCAACCCACGGTTGCCAGGCTGTTGCTGTCTGTCAATCTGATGGGGATGTGAGGGGAACAACCAGTGACATTCGGTGAGCAGCCGGCGTACCTGCGCGTCGCGGGTGATCTCCGCAAGAAGATCGTCAATGGCTCGCTGCCGCCGCACACCCGTCTCCCCTCACAGGCCAGGATCCGCGAGGAGTACGGGGTTTCGGACACGGTCGCCCTGGAGGCCCGCAAGGTCCTGATGGCGGAGGGGCTCGTCGAGGGCCGGTCCGGCTCGGGGACCTATGTGCGCGAGCGACCCGTGCCGCGCCGCGTGGCCCGCTCCGGATACCGGTCGGGCGTGGGGTCCACCCCGTTCCGTCAGGAGCAGGCGGACCCGGCGGCGCGGGGCACCTGGGAGTCGCGCAGCGAGCAGGCCGAGGCGGACGGCGGCATCGCGGAGCGGCTCGCGATCCGCGCGGGCGACCGCGTGATGCGCACCAAGTACGTGTACCGGGACGCGGGCGAGGCGATGATGCTGGCCACGTCGTGGGAGCCGCTGGCCGTCACGGGCCGCACCCCGGTGATGCTCCCCGAGGAGGGTCCGCTCGGCGGCTGCGGCGTCGTCGAGCGCATGGCGGCCATCGACGTGATCGTGGACAACGTGACGGAGGAAGTGGCCGCCCGCCCCGGCCTCGCCGAGGAGCTGAGCGCGCTCGGCGGCGTGCCCGGCCATGTCGTCCTCGTCATCCACCGCACCTTCTTCGCCTCCGGCCGACCGGTGGAGACGGCGGACGTCGTGGTGCCCGCGGACCGGTACCGCATCGCATACCACCTGCCGGTGAAGTGACCGATACGCGGACACCCGGTCCGTGGCGCGTGATCCGGAGTTAACCGGGCCCCAACTCCCTTAACAGCCAGGCAATCCCGCGCTGCGACAACTTGTCATGCACGGCTCCTACCTTCCCTCTGCGTACCGGTCGTACCGGTATACCGCTGACTGATGGACGAACGGGAAGCCGACGATGACCGAGACCGCTCTGCCCACCGCCGATCCTGCCGTGCCCCCGCCACCCGGCGGGGGCACGCCGAAGCGCAGCTACGCCAAGCTCGCGGCGGACGAGTCCCGCGAGGACTTCTCGCTGCGCTACGCCCCGCACTCCTACCGCCGCTGGTCGCCGACGATGGTCGCGTCCACGGCGCTCGGCGGCATCGCCTACCTCGCGGACTTCGCCATCGGCGCGTCCATCGTCTTCACCTACGGGTTCACCAGCGGTCTCGCCTCGATCCTGTGCGCGGCGACGATCATCTTCCTGACCGGCATCCCCATCGCCCGGGCCTGCGCAAAGTACGGCCTCGACATGGACCTCATCACGCGAGGCGCCGGCTTCGGCTACTTCGGCTCGACCCTCACGTCGCTCATCTACGCCTCGTTCACCTTCATCTTCTTCGCGCTCGAAGGCTCGATCATGGCGCAGGCGATGCACGAGGTGGCCGGACTGCCGCTGCCCGTCGGGTACTTGCTGACCACGCTCATCGTCATCCCCATCGTCTTCCGGGGCATGGGGGCGCTCGCCAAGGTGCAGGCCTGGACGCAGCCGGTCTGGCTGATCGGTCTCGTGCTGCCCTTCGTGATCCTGGCGTTCCACTCGCCGGGCTCGTTCGGCGACTTCACCCGCTTCGGCGGCACCGAGGGCGCGGGCAGCGGCTTCTCCTGGCTCGGCTTCGGTCTCGGCACCGGCGTCGCGCTCTCCCTCATCGCGCAGATCGGCGAGCAGGCGGACTACCTCCGCTTCATGCCGGCGAAGACGGAGCAGAACAGGAAGCGATGGAATCTGGCCGTTCTCGCGGCCGGGCCCGGCTGGGTGGTCATCGGCGCCGCGAAGCAGCTCGGCGGCGCGCTCCTCGCCTTCGTGGCGCTCGAAGCCGTCGGCAAGACCCACGCCCTGGAGCCCATCGCCCCGCAGGTCGAGGCGCTCAAGCCGTGGCTCGGCTCGGTGGCGCTGCCCGCCGCCGCGCTCTTCGTCGTCGTGTCGCAGATCAAGATCAACGTCACGAACGCCTACAGCGGCTCGCTGAGCTGGTCGAACTTCTTCTCCCGCGTGACCCACAAGCACCCGGGCCGGGTCTGGTACATCTTCCTCAACCTCGCCATCGCGCTGACGCTGATGGAGATGAACATGTTCGCCGCGCTGAACAAGCTGCTCGGCTTCTACTCGAACGTGGGCATCGCCTGGATCGCGGCGGTCGCCGCCGACCTGGTCATCAACAAGCGGGTGGGCTGGAGCCCCAAGTACATCGAGTTCAAGCGGGCGTACCTGTACGCGGTGAACCCGGCCGGCTTCGGTTCGATGGTGATCGCGTCGACCGTCTCGATCCTCGCCTTCTTCGGGCTCTTCGGTGAGTACGCGGAGGCCTTCTCCACCTTCATCGCCGCCGGACTCGCACTGGTCCTGTGCCCGCTCATCGCCTGGGCCACGAAGGGCAAGTACTACCTGGCCAGGCGGAATCCGGTGAACGGCCCGGACGTCGACGTCGAGGACATCACCGCGACTCACACGTGCAGCGTCTGCGAGACGGCGTACGAACTCCCCGACATCGCCGACTGCCCCGTCCAGTCCGGGCCGATCTGCTCGCTGTGCTGTTCCCTCGACGCGGAGTGCGGTGACGCCTGCACGAAGCGGCCGACGGGCGAGCCGGTCCTGATGCCGCTGCCGACGGTACGGGTGAGCTGAACCGGTACCGCTGGTGGACAGGGGGCGCATCTATGCAGATGCGCCCCCTCTGCGCGTCCCGGAGCGGAGCCGCCGATGGCTTGTTGCGTACCTCTTTGTGCCATTCCGTATCCGCTGCGTAAAGGTCAGGCGTAGGCTCGGGCATATGCGGATTGCGGTTTCCTCAGGATCAGGGGGCGGGGCGCGATGCGAGTCGGAGCCGGGGCGACAAGGGAGGGGAGGGGCGCGATGACTGACAGCACGACCACGCTTCCGTGGCTTGTCATCCGTGAGGACGACAACGGCAACCGCTATCGCGTCGGCCGCTACGCGACGAAGGCGGAGGCCCAGCGCATCGCCGACAGCCTCGACGACCGGGGCCACAAGCAGCTCTACTGGGTGGAGCGGCTCGCGCAGGGGCAGGTTCCCGGGCAGAACGGCACCGTGCGCTGACGGAGTCGTGGCCCCCGGGTCGTACGCTCCGGCACATGACAGAACCGATCGAACCGGTCGTGGTGGTCGCCGCCGCGCTGTACGACACCGACGGCAGGCTGCTCGCCGCGCGACGGAGTGCGCCCCCCGAACTCGCAGGCCGCTGGGAGCTGCCCGGCGGCAAGGTCGAGCCGGGCGAGGCCCCCGAGGACGCGCTCGTCCGCGAGCTGCGCGAGGAGCTCGGCATCACGGCGGCCCCGGTGGCGCGCGTACCGGGAGAGTGGCCGCTGAAGCCGGGTTATGTCCTGCGCGTATGGCGCTGTGACCTGCGCGCCGGCACACCGCGCCCGCTCCAGGACCACGACGAGCTGCGCTGGCTGACCCCGGCCGAGACCTGGTCGGTGGACTGGCTCGACCAGGACGTTCCCGCGGTGAAGGAGACCCTGGCGGACTGACCGCGCGCGCCCGTCCCTACGCCGTCCGTGCCACCGCACCCCCAGGAACACGCTGAACGCGATAGCTCACCACCGCGTCCGGGTATATCCCGATTAACCCTCTGAAACCGGACAGGAACCGGCCAGGAGATTCGGGCAGAGCGATGCACGGGCCAGGGAAGTGATCGGCGTGCTCCACACCGAAGGCGACTACGCCGAGTGGGCCTTCCCTGCCGACCCGACGGCCGTCCGCAAGGCCCGCGCCGCGGTCCGCGCCCAGCTCGTCACCTGGGGTCTCGACGAGCTCGGCGACGTGACGGCGCTGCTGGTCAGCGAGCTGGTCACCAACTCCCTGCGCTACGCGTCCGGTCCCATCGGCGTCCGGCTCGTCCGCCCCGACGGCAGCCGGGACGTGCTCCTCGTGGAGGTCTCCGACCCCCTCCCGGACCCGCCCTGCGCCCGCGCGGCGGCCCCCGACGACGAGGGCGGCCGCGGACTGCAGCTCGTGGCCGGTGCCTCACGGCGCTGGGGCACGAAACCGGGGAGCACGGGAGAGGGCGGGAAAACCGTGTGGTTCGAGCTGGCCCTACCGGGTTAGGAGAACCCTGCGGGTCCGGTGAGGCGTGCCGGGCCGGGTGCGCAGGAGCGGGTCGGGAGACCCGCGAACGGTCCGGAGACGAAGGAGCGAAGACGCAGGTGCAGGACACCGGGTGTGGGCGCACCCGCACCTTGGGTACGGAAACAGTCGGTCCCGGCGGGCCAAAAAGGGTCGGGAGCGTGGTGTGATCGTGAACACCGTGTTGCGCGGCTCCGTAGTGCTGGATACTGCGGGCAGCCGCCCCGGTGACCGGTGCCGGACGCGGTGAGCTGGAGGGGACGGTTCGCGTGAGCGAGATACCAGCGAAGGCCAAGGTGTCCGAGGGCCCCTCGGGCGCGGCGGCGGCGCGGGGTGCGGGCCAGGCGCCGCAAGGCGGTAACGGGCCGGACGGCGAGGCCGGCAGGCAGCCGGAGCAGACGGACATCTGGCAGTCGAGCCCGCCCGGTTCGATCTACGACTACATCAAGGTCGCCTCCTTCTCCCTCGGGTCCGACGGTCTGATCGACCAGTGGAGCAGGCGGGCCGCACAGCTCTTCGGCGTCTCGTCCGAGGACGCGGTGGGCAAGGACCCCATCGAGGCGTTCGTCCCGGCCGACCTGCGGGAGCGCGGCCACCGCAAGATGACGGAGATCCTGGACGGCCGCGAGTGGACGGGCGCCGTCCCGTTCCGTACGCCGGCCGACGAGGACGGCGGCGAGCCGCAGACCGGCGTCGCCGAGGTCTACGTCATGCCGACGACCACCGAGTCCGGCGAGCGCGCCGCGGTCTGCATCGTCGTCGACGTGCGGACCCTGCGCAGCATCGAGACCGACCTCGCTGCCTCTCAGGCAATTTTCGGCCAATCTCCCTTCGGCTTCCTGCTGTTCGACACCGATCTCAAGGTCCGGCGGACCAACCGCACGTTCACCTCGGTGTTCGGCGGCCAGGCCGACGACCACCGCGGCCACACCGTCCACGACTACCTGCCGCGCCACGAGGCGGACCGGGTGCAGGGCGCGCTGCGCCGGGTCCTGGAGACCGGCGACGCCGTCACCGACATGCAGCTCGTCGGGCCCGCGCCCGACTCGGCCGAGCGCCGCCACTGGTCCATCAACCTCTACCGCGTGCACAGCGGTTCGGGCCGTCCGATCGGCATCGCCGGGCTCGCCACGGACGTGACACGCCGGCACGCCGCCGCCCGTGAGGCCGCGCACGCCCGCCGCAACCTCGCGCTCCTGAACGAGGCGGGGGCCCGGATCGGCAACTCCCTCGACCTGGAGACGACCGCCCGCGAACTCCTCGACGTCGTCGTCCCTGGCTTCTGCGACCTGGCCTCCGTCGACCTGTACCAGGGCCTGCTCGCCGGTGACGAGACCGCGCTGTTCAGCCACAGCCTCGCCGACGGCAGCGCCGAGCTGCGCCGCGTCGCCGCCGCCAGCGCCGTGGCCGACATCCCTTTCCTGGACCTGGGCAGCGAGGCCCCGGTGACCATGGGCGCGGTGCACCGCTTCCCGTTCAACTCGCCCTGTGCGGACGCCCTGCGCACCGCCAGGCCCCAGCTGCTCCCCGCCGAACCGGGCGGCCTGGTGCAGTCCACGCTCGCCGTGCCGATGGTCGCGCACGACACGGTCGTCGGCCTCGTGCAGTTCTCCCGCACCAAGGGCAGCGAGCCGTTCAACGACCGCGACCGGTCCCTCGCGGTGGAGCTGGCCGCGCGCGCCGCGGTCTGCATCGACAACGCCCGGCTGTACCGCCGCGAGCACGAGCGCGCCCTGATACTGCAGCGGTCCCTGCTGCCGCCCGACGACCCCGAGGCGTCCGGCCTCGACATCGCCTGCCGCTACCTGCCGGGCAACGCGGCGACGGAGGTCGGCGGCGACTGGTTCGACGTCATCGAACTGCCCGGCCACCGCACCGCGCTGGTCGTCGGCGACGTGATGGGCCGCGGGCTGCGCGCCGCCGTCGCCATGGGGGAACTCCGCACGGCCGTACGCACGTTGGCGCTGCTCGACCTCGAACCGGCCGAAGTGCTCAGCGCGCTGGACGAGATCGCGCGCGGCCTCGGCGCCCCCGGCGGCGTGCAGCAGGCCACCCGCACCGCCCGCACCGCGAACTCCATCGGCGGCGAGGACCTCTCCGAGGTCTACCTCGCCACCTGCGTCTACGCGGTCTACGACGCCGTCACCCGGCGCTGCACGTTCGCCAACGCGGGCCACCTGCCGCCCGTCCTCGTCGAACCCGGCGAGGGCGCGCTCCTGCTCGACGTACCGCCCGGGATGCCGCTCGGCGTCGGGGGCGAGCCGTTCGAGGAGGTCGAGGTCGAACTGGCGGAGGGCTCGCTGCTCGCCCTCTACACGGACGGTCTCGTCGAGTCCCGCGACCATCCGCTGGACGAGGGGCTCTCGGCGTTCCGCAACGCGCTGGACGACCCGTCGCCGGCCCTTGAGGACGTCTGCGACCACGTCCTCAACACGCTCGACACACACCACGGCGAGGACGACATCGCCCTGCTGATGGCCCGCGTCCAGGGGCTGCCGAGCGAGAACGTCGGCGACTGGACGCTGCCGCGCGAGCCGAAGTCCGTGGGCCGCGCCCGCGAGTACGCGCGGGCGCAGCTGCTCAGCTGGGACCTCGAACCCCTCGTCGACACCACGGAGTTGCTCGTCAGCGAGCTGGTCACGAACGCGCTGCGCTACGGCGAGGGCGACATCCGGCTGCGCCTCCTGCTCGACCGCACGCTGGTGTGCGAGGTCTGGGACGCGGGGCTCGTGCAGCCGCGCAGGCGCCGCGCCCGGGACACCGACGAGGGCGGGCGCGGCCTCCAGCTCGTCGGACTGCTCAGCGCCGCCTGGGGCTCGCGCAGGACGCCGCGCGGCAAGACCGTCTGGTTCGAACTCCCGCTGCCGAACGGTGATTCGGGGCTCGCGGACCCGACGGAGGCGCTGCTCAGCCTGTTCTGACGGATCCCTTGCCCGCGGCCCTTTCGAGTGGTGCCGGGCGTGCCGGGCGGGGCCGGCCGGTGGTGATCGGAGAGCATCGCCCGCATGGACATCGGCCCTTGGGACTTCGCCCTCTCGCCCTGGATGCCGGCGCGGATCCAGTGCCCCCGGCTGTGGGGCAGGGCGTCCTGCTGCTCGCCGGCTGCCTGGCGGTCCAGGCGGTCGCCACCGTCGTCGGGTACGGGCGGTGGCTGCCGCTCGCGGGGCTGGTGCTGCTGCTCGCCGGTTCGGCCTCATGACCGCGGCGGAGCGCCCGCCCAGAACGTGACGGGCGCGTCCGTCACCGCTTGAGCGCGGCGAGCCGCGCCTCGATCTCCGCCGCGTCGCCGAGCGAGTCCAGCTGCTCGAACTGCGCGTCCAGCGACGACGCGGCCAGCTCCTGCTTGCCGAGCGCCTTCGCCTCCTCGCGCCGCACCTTCTCCTCGAAGCGGTTCAGATCGCTCGTCGGGTCGAGGACGTCGATGTTCCTGGCCGCATCCAGCATCTGGTTCTGCGCCTGCGCCGTCTTGGCGCGGGCCACCAACTGGTCTCGCTTCGACCGGAGTTCGGTCAGTTTCACCTTCATCTGGTCGAGCCCGGCCTTCAGCTTGTCGACGACCTCGGTCTGCGCGGCGATCGTCGGCTCCGCCTCCCTGGCCTCCTTCTCGGCCTGCAGCTGCCGCCCCAGGGCGACCTTCGCCAGGTTGTCGAACTTGTCGGCCTCCGCCGCGTTCCCGCCGGTGCGCAGTTCGTCCGCCTTCTTGCTGGCGGCCAGCGCCTTCCCGCCCCACTCGGCGGCCGCGTCCACGTCCTCCTTGTGGTCCTGCTCCATCATCCGCAGATTGCCGATGGTGGTGGCCACCGCCTCCTCGGCCTCCCCGATGTTGTTCGTGTAGTCGCGGATCAGCTGGTCGAGCATCTTCTGCGGGTCCTCCGCGCTGTCGAGCAGCGCGTTGATGTTCGCCTTCGCCAGCTGGGTGACACGGCCGAGAATGGTCTGCTTCGTCATGGTCAGGTCCTTCGGTGCGTAAGTCCGGTCGGGGTCGGG
>NZ_JAMOLN010000300.1 GCF_024448165.1 Streptomyces longispororuber | reverse complement strand
CGGTGGTGGACATGAGCATCGTCGGCGTTCCCGACGCTGTCAATGCCCTGATCGAACGTTCAGGACCCGGATGGGGAACGGCCGCCGTGCGGGTGGGCACGGCGGCCGTTCTCGGGTGCGTGCGCGGGTCAGGCCCGGGGGCCGCCCGCGACGTACAGGACCTGTCCGGAGACGAACCCGGCGGCTTCGCCCGCGAAGAACGACACCGCGTTCGCGATGTCGTCCGGGGCGCCGACGCGGGCGACCGGGATGTTCGCCGCGGCACGCGCCTTGAAGTCGTCGAAGGACAGGCCGAGGCGGTCGGCGGTCTTGGCGGTCATCTCGGTGGCGATGAAGCCGGGCGCGATGGCGTTGGCGGTGACGCCGAACGTGCCGAGCTCGATGGCGAGCGTCTTGGTGAAGCCCTGCAGGCCCGCCTTGGCGGCGGAGTAGTTGGCCTGGCCGCGGTTGCCGAGGGCGGCGGTGGAGGACAGGTTGACGATGCGCCCCCACTTGGCGGCGGTCATGTACGCCTGGCAGGCGCGGGACATCAGGAACGCGCCGCGCAGATGGACGCCCAGGACGGAGTCCCAGTCCTGCTCGGTCATCTTGAACAGGAGGTTGTCGCGGGTGATGCCCGCGTTGTTGACGAGGACGAGGGGCGCGCCGAGCTCGTCGGCGACGCGCCGCACGGCCGCCTCCACCTGGTCGGCGTCGGCGACGTCCACACCGACGGCGAGGGCACGGCCGCCCTCCTTCCCGACGCCGGCGACGGTGTCGGCGCAGGCGGCCTCGTCGAGGTCCAGGACGGCGACGGCGTATCCGTCCCGGGCCAGGCGCCGCGCGGTGGCGGCGCCCAGGCCGCGGGCGGCTCCGGTGACGATGGCGACCTTCTGAGCGACCCTCCGGTCGGCACTCTGGTCGGCGTTCTCGGGCATGGTGAACTCCGTCGATCTCAGGGGTGGTTGGGGGCTGGTCAGTAGACGCGGACGACGGTCTCGGCGACGCAGGCCGGCTTGTCGGCGCCCTCGATCTCCACGGTGACCCGGTTGACGATCTGCCGGCCGCCGCCGGGGACCTCGTCGGCGGAGACGACGTCGATGGAGGCGCGGACGCGGGAACCGACCGTGACGGGGTTCATGAAGCGGACCTTGTTGAGCCCGTAGTTGACCCCCATCCTGACGTCCTCGATCTTGTAGACGCCCTGGGTGAGGACGGGGATGAGGGAGAGGGTCAGGTAGCCGTGCGCGATGGGCGCGCCGAAGGGGCCGTTCGCGGCGCGCGCCGGGTCGACGTGGATCCACTGGTGGTCGCCGGTGGCGTCGGCGAACGTGTCGATGCGGTCCTGGGTGACGGTCACCCAGTCGCTGACGCCGACGTGGGTGCCGGCCGCGGCGGCGAACTCGGCGGGCGAGGAGAAGGTCTTGGGCATGAGGGGGTGACTCTCGTTCCGGTGAGTGTTCTGGGGCGGTTACGCGAGCGAGGCGGTGCCGGTGATGCCGGGCACGGCTCCCGGGAGGCCCGCTTCCAGCGCGACCGTGTCGCCGTCGGGCATGCCGCGCACCTCGAAGGCGTGCGGCGCGAACAGAGGCGCCTTCGCCCGGAAGGAGAAGGCCGTGACGGTGCGCTCCGGGGCGTTGCAGCGTGGCAGTTCGAGGAGGGAGAGGGCGAGCAGCGGGCCGTGGACGACGAGGTCGGGGTAGCCCTCGACGTCGCGGGCGTACTCGCGGTCGTAGTGGATGCGGTGGGCGTTGTAGGTGAGCGCGCTGAAGCGGAAGAGCAGGCTCGGGTCGGGCCGGAGCGTGAACGCCCAGGCGGCGTCCGCCTGTTGTGCCGGCCTCGGGGGGCCTGCCGCCGTACCTCCGGGCTGCTTGTAGACGATGTCCTGCTCCTCGACGGTGCGGATCCCGCCCTGCACGGAGTAGGTATGACGGACCGTCACCAGGAGGAGCAGGCCCGAGCCGCCTTCCCGCACGCGCACGGACACGATCTCCGAGCGGCGCGTCACCAGGTCGCCCACGCGCAGTGGTGCGTGGAAGGTGGAGCGGCCGCCGCCGAACATCCGGCGCCGTTCGGGCAGTGGGGGCAGGAACAGGCCGTCGTGCGGATGGCCGTCCTCGCCGAGCTCCGCCTGGGCCGGCCGGTCGAGGAGGTACAGCCAGTGCCACAGCGGCGGCAGCGGATCGCCGACGCCGCTCACCACGGGCGGCTGGTCGAACACGGCGGCGAGGGCCTGGGCGGGCGCGGCGGTGAGGAATTCCGTCGTCTCCACCGGCCGCGGCCGCCACTGCGCCTCGATCCGCGCGAACGCCTCACGGGCTCCCGCGCTCGTCCGGCTCATCGGGCTCGTCCCGCTCATCCGAGGGCCTCCGCCGTGCCGAGCAGGGCCGTGGCCTGGCTGGAGAGGACGCCGCCGTTGCCGTTGACGAGCGCCACGTTCGTGCCCGCCTGCTGGCGGGCCCCGCCCTCGCCCCGCAACTGCCGTACCGCTTCGATGATGAGGAAGATGCCGTACATCCCGGGGTGGCAGTAGGACAGGCCGCCGCCATTGGTGTTGACGGGCAGTTCGCCGCCGGGGGCGATGCGGCCGCCCGACACGAACGCGCCGCCCTCGCCCTTCGCGCAGAACCCCAGGTCCTCCAGGAACAGCAGGGTGTTGATGGTGAAGGCGTCGTACAGCTCGACGACGTCCACGTCGCTCGGCTTGAGGCCGGCCATGGTGAAGGCGCGGCGTCCCGAGTCGACGGCGGCGGTCGTGGTCAGGTCCGGCATCTGCGACATGGAGCGGTGCCAGGTGGCCTCGCCGCCGCCCAGGAAGTACGCGGGGGTGACCGGCAGGTCCCGGGCGCGCTCGGCGCTGGTGAGGATCACCGCGCCGCCGCCGTCCGTGACCAGGCAGCAGTCCTTCGACGTCAGCGGGTGGCTGATCATCTGCGAGGACAGCACGTCCTCGACGGTGAGCGGACCGCGTCCGTACGTGAACGCCTTCGGGTTGAGCTGCGCCCAGTCGCGCGCGGCGACGGCGACCTCGGCGAGCTGCTCGCGCGTCGTCCCGTACTCGTACATGTGCCGGGAGGCGGCCAGGGCGTACATGGAGACGGGGTAGCGCGGCTTGTACGCCTCCTCGTACGGCAGCAGTTTCGTCGGGGAGACGAGACGGCCGCCGTCGGAACGCTGCGTGGAGCCGTACGCGATGAGCGCGGTGGTGCACAGGCCCGCCTCGATGGCCATCGCCGCGTGCAGCAGGTGGGCGACGAAGGAGCTGCCGCCGACGTTCGTGGAGTCTGCGTAGACCGGCCGGATGCCCAGGTACTCGGCGACGTCGAGCGTCGGGAACGGCAGGTAGGAGGAGGCGCAGAAGAAGCCGTCGACATCGGACTTCTTCAGGCCCGCGTCCTTCAGGGCGCGGGCGGTGGCCTGGCCCATGAGGTCGAAGTGGGTCAGTCCGGGGGCCACGTGGCCGAGGTCGGACTCGGCGACGCCGACGACGGCGACCCTGCCCCGCAGATCGGTGGTGCTCATTCCTGGTCCTCCAGCGGTCGGAAGACGGCCAGCGGGACGCCGTCCTCCTCGATCACGTCGAGCCGCACCCGTGCCCCGATGGCCACGTCCGCGGGGGCGACGCCCTCGACGCGGCTCATCATGCGGAACCCTTCGTCGACGTCGACGAGCGCCACGTTGTACGGGTCGGTGCCCCGCTTGTGCAGCACGGTCGTCGCGTACACCGCGCCGCGGCCCGAACTGGTGCGCCAGGCAAGGGATTCGCTGCCGCAGTGCGGGCACAGCACGCGCGGGTAGAAGACGGCGCGGTCGCAGGCGCCGCAGTGCTGGAAGCGGAGTTCACCGGCGGCGAGCCCGTCCGCGTACCCGGCCGTGGGGGCGCTCATCGGCGGCCTCCGTCGTCGACGCGGTTGCGGGCGATGTGCTGCTTGGCGATGACGTTCCGCTGGATCTCGTTGGTGCCCTCGCCGACGATCATCAGGGGCGCGTCACGGAAGTAGCGTTCGACGTCGAACTCCGTCGAGTAGCCGTAACCGCCGTGCACCCGCACCGCGTTGAGCGCGATCTCCATGCACACCTCGGACGCGAACAGCTTCGCCATGCCGGCCTCCAGGTCGGCCCGTTCCCCCGCGTCGACGCGGGCGGCGGCGTCGAGGGTGAGCAGCCGGGCGGCGCGGAGCTTGGTGGCACCGTCGGCGAGATAGTTGCCGATGGACTGGTGCTGCCAGATGGGCTGTCCGAAGGTGTGGCGCTCCTGGGCGTAGCGCGTGGCGTCGTTCAGTGCGGCCTGCGCGACGCCCAGGGCGCGCGAGGCGACCTGGATGCGGCCGATCTCCAGGCCGCGCATCATCTGCGCGAACCCGGCCCCGAAGTCTCCGCCGAGCACGGCGGTCTCGGGCACCCTGACGTCGTCGAAGACGAGCTCGCAGCTCTCGACGCCCTTGTAGCCGAGCTTCGGCAGGTCCTTGGAGACGACGTATCCGGCGTCCTTCTCCACGAGCAGGATGGAGAAGCCCTTGCCCTGCGCCGGTTCGGTGCGGCACAGCAGCGCGACGAGCCCGGCGCGACGCGAGTTGGTGATCCACGTCTTGGAGCCGTTGACGATCCAACTGCCTTCCACGAGAACGGCCTTGGTGCCCATGGCCTGGAGGTCGGAGCCGCCGCCCGGCTCGGTCAGGGCCATCGTCGCGCGCAGCTCGCCGGTCGCCAGGTGCGGCAGGTACGCGGCCTGCTGATCGGGCGTGCCGAAGGTGCGGATCAGGTACGTGACGACGGAGTGGCCGCCCATCGAGCCGGACAGGGACATCCAGCCGCGCGCCAACTCCTGTGCCACGAGGGCGAAGCAGGCCGTCGACACGTCGACGCCGCCGTGTTCGGCCGGCGCCAGCAGGCCGAACACGCCGAGCTTCTTCATCTGCTCGATGAGCTTCTCGGGATAGGTGTTGGCGTGCTCCAACTCCTGCACCACCGGCAGGACTTCATGGTCGACGAAGTCGGCGACGACCTCGACGATGGCCCGCT
Organism: Streptomyces longispororuber; assembly: GCF_024448165.1. Classification (GTDB taxonomy): domain Bacteria; phylum Actinomycetota; class Actinomycetes; order Streptomycetales; family Streptomycetaceae; genus Streptomyces; species Streptomyces longispororuber_A. Next base: position 4,597 of record NZ_JAMOLN010000300.1, on the reverse strand, counting down.
CGTCCTCGGAGAGCCGGGCGATGAGGGGGATCTCGGTCATGGCCATCGGCTACTTCACACCCTTCAGGAGGGCGCGGCCGATGATCAGCTTCTGGATCTCGCTGGTGCCCTCGTAGATTCGGAACAGTCGCGCGTCGCGGTAGCAGCGCTCGACGACGGTGCCGCGCATGTACCCCATGCCGCCGTGGATCTGCACGGCGAGGTCGGCGGCCTTCGACACCATCTCGGAGCAGTACAGCTTGGTGGCGGAGGGGCGCAGTCTGCGGTCCTCCCCCGAGTCGTACTTCTCCGCGGCGTCCAGCACCATGGCCCGCCCGGCGAACACACCCGTCTGGATCTCCGCGAGCATGCCCTGCACGAGCTGGAACTCACCGATGGGTCGGCCGCCCTGCTTGCTGGCGGCGGCGTGGGCGACCGACTCCTCCAGGATCCGCTCGGCCATGCCCACGCAGAGCGCGGCGATGTGGATCCGGCCGCGGATCAGGGACTTCATGGCGGCGCCGAACCCGGCGCCCTCCTCGCCGCCGACGAGCGCGGACCGCTCCACCCGTACGTCGTCGAAGAACACCTCGGCGGTCCAGGCGCCGGCCTGGCCGGTCTTGTGGTCCTTGGGGCCGACGGTGACACCGGGCAGTCCCGCCTCGACGAGGAAGACCGAGATGCCCTTCGTGCCGTACGGCTCCTCGCCGGTGCGGGCGAACACGACGAACAGGTCGGCGAGCGGTGCGTTCGTGATGAAGCGCTTGGCGCCGTTGAGAACGTATCCGTCGCCGTCGCGCACGGCGCGCGTGGTGAGCCCGGACGGGTCGGAGCCCGCCTCGGCCTCGGTGAGCGCGAACGAGGCGACCGCGCCCTCGGCGAGCCGGGGCAGCCAGTGCCGCTGCTGCTCCTCGGTGCCCGCGTTGACGAGGACCTTGCCCGCGATGCCGTTGTTCGTGCCGAACATGGAGCGGAAGGCCGGGGTCGTCCAGCCGAATTCGAAGGCCAGCCGCACGTCCTCGTGCAGGGAGGCCCCGAGGCCGCCGTACTCCTCGGGCAGCGTGTACCCGAACAGGCCCATGTCCGCCGCCTTGCGCCGGATGTCCTCCGGTATCGCGTCGGTCTCCTCGATCTCGTCCTCGCGCGCAACGACGTCCTCGCGCACGAGGCGACGCACCGCGTCCCGTACCGCTGTGAAATCGGCGGCGTCCATGGTTCCCGGGTCCTTCCTTGAATGGCCGTACGTGGCCGTGAGTGGCGTCAGAGCAGTTCGAGGACGGTGGCGTTGGCCATGCCGCCGCCCTCGCACATCGACTGCAGGCCGTAGCGGATGCCGTTGTCCTTCATGTGGTGCACGAGCGTCGTCATCAGCCGGGCGCCGGAGCCGCCGAGCGGGTGGCCGAGGGCCATGGCACCGCCGTTGGGGTTCATCCGCTCGTAGTCGGCGCCGGTCTGCCGCTGCCAGCCGAGCGAGACGGAGGCGAACGCCTCGTTGATCTCGTACGCGCCGATCTCGTCGAGGTCGAGCCCCGAGCGCTCAAGTGCCTTGGCGGTGGCGGGGATCGGGCCCTTGAGCATGGTGATCGGGTCGACTCCGGTGACGACGCCGGTGTGGAAGCGGGCGATCGGCGTCCAGCCGTTGCGCAGAGCGATCTCGGTCGTGGTGACGAGCAGGGCGGCCGCGCCGTCCGAGATCTGCGAGGCATTGCCCGCGGAGATGACGCCGTTCTCCTTGAACGGGGTCTTCAGGCCCGCGAGCTTCTCGGCCGTCGTCCCGCGCCGCACGCCCTCGTCGGTGTCGAAGACGGTGCCGTCGGGGAGGGTGACCGGGGTGATCTGGCCCTTGAAACGGCCCTCGTCGATGGCACGGGCGGCCCGCTCGTGGGAGTCGGCGGCGTGCTGGTCGAGGTCGGCGCGGCTGAGGCCGAACTCCTCGGCGATCATCTCGGCGCCGATGCCCTGGTTGAACGCGTAGTGGTCGTAGCGCTCGCCGACCAGCGGCCCGTACGGGGCGCCGACCAGACCGCCGGCCCGCGTGGAGCCCATCGGGACCCGGGACATGGACTCGACGCCGCCCGCGACGGCGATGTCGTACTGCCCGGCGATGACACCGGCGGCGGCCTGGTGCACGGCCTGCTGCGAGGAACCGCACTGCCGGTCGACGGTCAGTCCGGGCACGGACTCGGGCCAGCCGGCCGCGAGCACCGCGTAGCGGCCGACGCCGCCCGCCTGCTCGCCGACCTGGGAGACGCAGCCCCAGATGACGTCGTCGACGGTGACCGGGTCGAGGCCGTTGCGCTCGGCGAGGGCCTTCAGGACGTGGGCGGAGAGGTCGACGGGGTGGATGCCCGCGAGGGCGCCGCCCTGCTTGCCCTTGCCGACGGGGGTGCGGACGGCATCGACGATGACCGCGTCACGCATGGGGAACTCCTAAGCGAAGAGGGTGGGTTGAGGTCTAGCGGGGAGCCATGCGGATCGCGCCGTCGAGGCGGATCGTCTCGCCGTTGAGCATCGGGTTGGTGATGATCGCCTCGGCGAGCTGCGCGTACTCGGAGGGCTGTCCGAGCCGGGCCGGGTGCGGCACCTGGGCGCCGAGCGAGTCCTTCGCGTCCTGCGGGAGGCGGCCGAGCAGCGGCGTCTCGAAGAGGCCGGGGGCGATGGTCATGACGCGGATGTTCGTCCGGGCCAGGTCGCGGGCGATCGGCAGTGTCATGCCGACGATGCCGCCCTTCGACGCGGAGTACGAGCACTGTCCGATCTGGCCGTCGAACGCGGCGACGGAGGCGGTGTTGACGATGACGCCACGGTCGTTGTCGACCGGCTCGCTCGCGCCCATCGCCTGGGCGGCGAGGCGGATCACGTTGAAGGTGCCGATCAGGTTGACCTCGACGACCTTGCGGAACCTGTCCAGGTCGTAGGGGCCCTCCTTGCCGACGGTGCGGCCGGCGCCGCCGATGCCCGCGCAGTTCACGGTGATGCGCAGCGGGGCGAGCGCGGTGGCCGCGGCGACGGCGGCGGTGACGTCGGCCTCGCTGGTGACGTCGCCGGGCGCGAACGTCGCACCGATCTCCTTGGCCACGGCGGCGCCGTCGGACGAGGGCAGGTCGAAGACGACGACGTGGGCGCCGGCGGCGGCGAGCCGCTCGGCGGTGGCGCGGCCCAGGCCGGAGGCGCCCCCGGTGACGAGGGCGGAGGAGCGGGCGTCGATCTGCATGTCAGAACCCTTCTGCGGAACGGACGTTCAAAGGAGGTGCAGGGCGATCAGGGCGAGCAGGCGCTCAGGGCGTTCGGGTGCTCAGGGCGTTCGGGTGCTCGGGTGTTCAGGGCGATCAGAGGCCGAGGGACTTGGCGATAATCGTCTTCATCACTTCGCTGGTGCCGCCGTAGATCCGGGAGACCCGGGTGTCGGCGTACAGGCGGGCGATCGGATACTCGGTGACGTAGCCGTAACCTCCGTGCAGCTGGAGGCACTTGTCGATGACGCGGCCCGCGACCTCGGTGCAGAACAGCTTGGCCTTCGCGGCGTCGGCCACCGACAGCTCGCCCACGTCGTGCAGTTCGAGGGCGCGGTCGGCCATCAGCTGCGCGGCCTCGACCTCGGTGGCGCACTCGGCGAGCACGAACTTGGTGTTCTGGAAGTGGGCGACGGGCTTGCCGAAGACGGTGCGCTCGCGGACGTAGTCGGTGGCGAACCGCAGCGCGGCACTGGCGGTGGCGGCGCCGCCGACGGCGATGGTGAGCCGCTCCTGCGCGAGGTTGTGGGAGAGGTACGAGAAGCCCTTGCCCTCCTCGCCGAGCAGGTTCTCCACCGGCACCCGCACGTCCACGAAGGCGAGTTCGGCGGTGTCGGACGCCTTCAGGCCGATCTTCTGGAGCTTGCGGCCGACGGAGAAGCCCTCGCTCGCCGACTCCACGACCAGGATCGACAGACCGGCCCGCCGGTCGGCCGGGTCGAAGGCCGCCGTACGGGCCACGACGAGGATCAGATCGGCCAGCGCGCCGCCCGTGATGAACGTCTTGGCGCCGTTGAGCACGTAGTGCGTGCCGTCGGCGGACAGCTCGGCCCTGGTCTGGATGTTCGCGAGGTCGGAGCCGGTGCCGGGCTCGGTCATCGCGATGGCCGTCATCAGGTCGCCCGTCGCGAACCCGGGCAGCCAGCGCTCCTTCTGCTCCTGGGTGGCGTACGCCATCAGGTACGGCAGGATCAGGTTCGCGTGCACGGAGTAGTTGCCGAACGAGACCCCGGCCCGCGAGGTCTCCTCCGCGGCGACGGCCGCGAACTTGAAGCTGCTCTCGCCCGCCCCGCCGAACTCCTCCGGCACCTGGATGCCGAGCACGCCCAGCTCGCCGAGCCTGCGGTAGAAGTCGCGCGGCGGGTGCCCCTGCTCCTCCCACTCGTGGTGGACCGGGACGACCTCCTTGGCGATGAAGTCCCGCAGCGTCCGACGGAACGCCTCGTGATCCTCGCTGAACACGGTACGGCGCACGGCAACCTCTCCTCCTGTGATCCGCGGCGCCCGGTCCGGTGTGGCGTGCGTCGCAGACTTCTATCTCGAACGATCGTTAAGTTATGCCTGCACGGCAGGCCCTGTCCAGGGAGACGACGACGGGGTGACCT